>DAOUMU010000082.1:0-85593 GCA_034409055.1 Anaerolineae bacterium | reverse complement strand
AACTCAAGATCGAAGATCCAGTTACACTCCCGGACAATTTGTCTCGATAGACGATTGATGTGCCTTCAAAAGGCCATAATTTGCGGATAAAGCTGCTTAAATCGTCACAATTTGGGATACACACCCTTTCCAGGGTACGGCAGGATAATCATTATAGCTCACGTAACGGGGACAAAACAAGACCATGTTATCTACAGCGCTTGATTCTCCGAATAGGGATTATGGTTGTGCCAGAACGTTGGTGATCGGACTGGACTCGGCGACATTCGATGTGATGATGTCTCTGCTAGACAAGGGGCAGTTGCCCAACTTGAAACGGTTGATAGAGACCGGTGCTTCCGGTATCCTGAAGTCCACCATCCCACCGCTCTCACCAGCCGCCTGGGTCTCAGCTATGACAGGACGGAATCCTGGTCGTCACGGTGTCTTTGACTTCCGCCATCTTGACTTGAACCAGTTACACGGACGAAAGGAGACACTTGTCAACTCGGGAGAATATGCTGGCACGACCATTTTTGACCAGTTCGGAGAACAAGGGATGCGGGTGGGAGCCTTTTACATTCCACTCACCTATCCCGCCTGGAAGGTCAATGGCGTAATGGTTTCGGGACCGATCACACCGGATCATCGCCGTGCCTATACCTCCCCCCCAGAACTGGCTGACAGGCTTGGTCCACTAGCCAGACACGTGAGTCCAGAGCATCTTATGAGTTTCGGCGACGAGGCCTATCTCGAGGAACTAATCTGGGACACAAATACCCATTTCCAGCTTGGCTCTCAGTTGCTAGAACAAGAAGGACCTTTCGACCTGTTCTGGTTCCATCTGCACAGCCTGGACAGTGTTCAGCATCGTTTTTGGCGATACATAGAGCCAGCATGGCCCGCTGTGGAGCCCGAAGATCGGACTCGATTTGCTAAAGTCATCAATGATATGTATCGGCTGGCAGACCAAGGCGTGGGGCGCTTGTTGGACAAGACAGGCCCTGATAGCACGGTGTTCGTTCTTTCCGATCACGGTGCGCGTGCCAGGCCCAGAGTCGAAGTTCGATTCAACGTATGGTTGCAACAACAGGGCTTGCTGTCTTTATGGGGACAGAATAGGGGGGACCGTCGCCTGCGCGCCATTTATCGGAGAGCCAAATCGTTGCTTCCAGCCAGGTGGCGTCGAAAGGCGATAGGCCAACTACCGGAGACCATGCAGACCCAGGTGACCCAGTTCTCTGCCGGGAGCGTACGATGGTCCCGCACAACTGCGTCTTTTTTTCCTATGACCGATCCGGTAGGGGGTATCGTCATTAACCTCGCAGGAAGGCAACCACAGGGGTGTGTTGAGGCAAACGACTACGACGCCGTCCGCCGGAGGATTATAGACCAACTGAGACAAATGTGCGATCCGCATACAGGCCAGCCTGTAGTTCGAGAGGTCTGGTGTAGAGAAGATGTGTACTCCGGTCCCTTCGTTGAGGAAGCTCCTGATATATTGTTTATAGTTGAATCCTCCTATCATCCGGCTAGTGCCTTAGCCCAGCCCTGGATTGGTCCAACTTCACAGTTGGATACCGAAGCCTGGAGCGGTATTCATGCTATGGATGGTATCCTGATCGCCAGGGGGCCATGCATTGCCTCGGGGGTTCGGCTTGAGGAAGCCAGCATTCTGGACATAGCGCCCACAATTTTGTATGCAATGGGACAGACCATCCCATCCGATATGGATGGTCATGTACTACTGGGGATATTCACCTCGGAATTCAGAAAGAAACAAAATATCTGCTATCGCGGTCCACAAGGTTTATCTCGCAACGAGAGTTGGACCATTTCCGATGAAGAAACCGAGGCGATGATGGCCCGTCTCCGTGCCTTGGGGTATGTAGAGTGAGCAAGTTGAATTCTCCACCTATGGTCAACGTTGTTATCCCTGTCTACAACCGGACCATCTATCTGGGCACGACCATTAAGAGTGTGTTGTACCAAACCTATTCAGATTGGGATCTCATCGTCGTGGACGACGGTTCCGAAGAGGATGTGGAAGCACTCTTGAAACACTACCCAGATCAGCGAATCAGATTACTGAAGCAAACCAACCAGGGGAATGCAGCCGCACGCAACACGGGAATACGACAGGCAAGAGGTAAGCACATCATCTGCCTGGACTCAGACGACGTCTGGCATCCGGACATACTGAAGAGTTGTGTGGCTGCCCTGGAATCGTACCCTGAGGTTGATGTGGTTTATACCCAGGTTCAGCAGATTGATGCTGACGGAAAGCTACTGCCAGGGCCAGTGGGACCTGATCCAAAGCATGGGAATCTCTTGGAGCCGTTGTTGATGGGGTTCCCAATTCTGCCTTCGTCGGCAGTGGTACAGCGTCGCTGCTTTGAGCGGTGGGGGATGTACAAACCAGGGTTGGATGACTGGGAATTATGGTTACGCTGGGCCGCTCGGGGGTGTCGTTTTGCATATATCGGGGAACCGCTATTGTACTACCGGATACACGCTCAGAACTTCAATCTGGATTGGCCTAAACGGCATAAAATCCACTTTACTATGCTGGACACATTTTACAAACTCGACGACTTACCGCTTGTGGCAATCCAGATGCGTGACCGGGTCTACGCGAATCAACATTTCCGCTTCGCCGTATTAGCCTGGCAAACGGGCCGGCCGGCCGATGGCTTGGCTGAGTTCATCCGGGCTGTTAAAACCAATCCGGACCTATTAAGTGATCTGGATTTCTATACTGGAATTGCCTGTGCGCATCAGGGCCGGTTGGATGCCGGAACAACTCGTGGCTTGGACCTGGTAACAGCGCAACGTACCATTGTTCAATCGCTCAACGCGCTGTTTGCGGAAACAGACCTGCCAGTAGTTGTTTACTTGAAGCGGTCGGTCGCCTACGGTTGGGCATACCTTGCCCTGGCAAGACTGGCTTATTCAGTACCACACGATATGGTACATGCACGACGATTTCTCCTACGCAGCTTTGCTGCGTGGCCAGTTGTCGCCTGGTACACGGATTGGGCCGCGTGGCTGGCACGTGCCTTGATTGGCTATCAAACTATCCAACGCCTTAAAAAACTATTTTACAAAAGGCCAACCAAAGTGCAACATGCTCGGAGTTAGTGTCATCATTCCTGCTTACAATCACGCTCACTATCTGCCCCAGGCTATCCAAAGTGTTCTGGATCAAACCTATACCGATTGGGAAATCATCGTCGTAGACGACGGCTCGACAGACGACACTGCGGCCGTGGTGGGGGAGTTTACTGACCCACGCCTCCGTTACATTTACCAGGAGAATCAGGGCCTCTCTGCTGCCCGCAACACAGGCATTCGCGCTGCCCATGGCCACTACCTGGTCTTTTTGGATGCTGATGATGAATGGGAACCTGAGTTCTTGCGGAACTGTATAAAAGTTTTGGATGCCGATGATACGCTAGCAGGTGTTTACACCCGCAATTACTTTATAGACGGAAATGGAGCTATCTTGCCGCAGTTAGGTGGGCAAATTGTCACTCCCGCTGCATTTCGCAACCGGATTCTGGAAGGGGGGGGGTTCCCCGTACACGTCGCTTTGGTTCGGGGTACTGTTATTCACGAAGTTGGACTGTTTGATACACAGCTCACCAGTGTGGAGGATTGGGACCTCTGGATTCGCATCTCTGAGCACTATCAGATGCAGGGTATTCCCGAACCTCTGGCTCGCTACCGGGTCTATCCGGGCAGCATGTCCACCAACGCTGGGCGGATGCACGCCAACCGTATGGCAGTGCTCACCAAGCACTTTGGTCCTCCCAAGAACGATCCAGCCACTTGGTCTGAGGAGAAACGCCATGCTTACGGATTCGCCTACCGGTCCGCTGCCATTGGCTACATCTTGCAGAGTCAACCGGACGAAGGATGGCGATTCCTGGCTCAGGCTATCTCTATCTGGCCCCACTTGTTAGAACGTCTGGACACTTTCTATGAATTGATTTGTGGTGATCAATCCAAGGGGTATCGTGGTCAGGTAGATTTGCTAGATATAGAGAGTAACGGCGTTGAGATACTTAAACGGTTAGATGATCTTTTTGCCAAAACTAATCCATCACTTGAGTTTCTACGTTATGTAGCTTATGGCAATGCCTACCTGGCTCTAGGTATATTGAGTGATCAAGCCGGTTGTTGGACTACGGCTCGATGTTACCTCTTACAAGCAATCAGGGCCAACCCGCGCTTGCTGGGTTCTTATCCCGTGGTTCGCCGGTTGGTCAAGTTAAGTGCTGGCCAAAGGTTGGTAGAAATTGCACGACGATTGAGTACCTATCTTTCTGATTTCACAACTTTAAGAGTTTGATCTTTCCAATATCCCACTCTATATAAATGACGTCTGCAATATTAAACGTTTGAAAATCAATGCGGATTCTATTTCTTTCCAATTTCTACCCATCTGCCCACCTGGGTGGTATGGAACTTCGCTGTCAGGAGGTGGTCGAGGGATTACAGACAAAGGGACATATCTGCTCGGTGCTTACCAGCGATTTTACCCCACCAGGTATTACGCTGTCAGATCAGCCAAATATCCACCGCCTACTAGCCCTTGAGACTGATATACATTATTACCGTCCCCTAGATTATTTGTTACACTATCCAGTCCGGCTACAAGCTAACTTAAAAACCTTCAAAGAGACAGTAGCCGTATTCGAGCCTGACCTCGTGTTCATCTGGGGGATGTGGAATCTGTCACCTGCTTTGGCTGCAGCGGCAGAAGAGCGGCTGCCAAACCAGGTGGTTTATTCATTCGCTGGTTACTGGCCCCTCGAACCTGATATGCACGAACAATACTGGCACGCCCGGGATGGCAATTGGTTGGGGCGGCAATTTCGTTGGACTATAGCCACAGTAGCCCTTTCACCACGCTACAGACCTGTCCAGACACGCTCGTTGAGATTTACCCACGCCATCACATGTTCACAGTTTGTGCTCAGGCGACTGCGAGAAAGTGGTCTGACCTTACCCTATGCCAGAGTCGTGATCAGCGGGATAGACGTGAACAATTTTGTACCTGCTTCTGTGACTAAACCCCGCTCTTCGAATGAGTTGAAGGCAGTGTATGCAGGCGGAATCGCATCTCACAAGGGCGTTCACACGGCTATAGAGGCTATACACTTGCTCGTCGAACAAGGGTATCGAGATGTCAGTCTGCAAATCATTGGCCAAGGTCATCCTGCCTATCGCGCCAGCCTGGAAGAGATGATAACCCAGGCCGCTTTGGAAAAGTGGGTATGTTTCCGACCGGCTGTGTCCAGGTGTGATATGTCCCGTTTGCTGCAACAGTTTGATGTATTGATTCTTCCTACCATCGGAGATGAGCCTTTGAGTCGCGTGGTTATGGAGGCTATGGCCTGTGGTCTGGTCGTCATAGCTACCAACACTGGCGGCACACCGGAGATGATTGAGGATTACACTAATGGTCTGTTGTTTGACGTAGGCGATAGTATACAACTAGCCAATCACCTGCAGACAGTTACTATGAACCACGAGTTAAGACAACGGTTATCTATAGCAGCTCGCCGAACGGCGGAGGCGCGATTCCAGCTAAGTCGGATGATTGACGAAATAGAGATGTTTTTGGAAGAGGTACTGGCTGAAACATATAAACTATCCTGATTCTTGGAAAGTAACGTGAGTATTTAGTTTGTTACGAACTATTACCCACCCTGCCACTATGGCTGAATCTACATACAACTGTGCAAGGAGGTGATTGTTGGCCTTTCCATATTCTCAAGAGAACACAGTGTTGTTGTTACATAGCAAATTAGACGAGTCTGAAGAGCTATCCTAAATATCCTTATGCGAGTTCTATTCATCACCAACTATTATCCCCCCTACGAAGTAGGCGGCTACGAGCAATTGTGTCGGGACGTGGCAATACGGTTGGCTGAACGAGGACATGAGGCCCAGATTCTCACTAGTAATCGAGGGATAAACAAATATTCACAGGTAGGTGAGACGAATGTGCATCGTGTTTTACATCTGCAACCAAACTTTAAGTCTCAAATTAGTCCGGCGTTACAATTCTTTCTCATGCGCTGCCGAGTTGAAGTACATAATCGCGGGTGCCTTCGCGCACTGGCAGAGCAATTTGTCCCTGATGTGATCTTTATCTGGAACCTGCAAAGAATACCCAGAACTATTGCGCTTGAAGCGGAGTCGATGCCCAACGTAGCTGTTGCCTACTGGTTGGCTGGATATTCACCAGCAGAGCCGGATGAGTTTTTGCTCTATTGGACTAAACCGACACCAAGGTCTGTGAGAGGAGTCATCAAGTCTTTGTTGCGCAAGCTGGCTATGCATATTATGCGATCCGAAGGGAAGCCTCTTCGTCCGAAAATGAGGAACATTGCTGTGGTCAGCGAATATATGCGGTGCAAAGGAATCACGGATGGCACCTTGCCAGTCCATACTCAAGTGATCTATAACGGTGTTGAGATCGAGCAATTCTTAAGGCCAGTATGCACCGAGGTCAGAGGCCCGCTCAGATTGTTACAAGCTGGCAGAGTGAGTGAGGATAAGGGGGTACACACCGCCATAGAAGCGGTAGGACATTTAGCTCACACTTATCAGGCACTTGACGTTCATCTTGATGTAGTTGGCTCTGGTCCAGCCGCATATCTGGCACATTTGCAACAACTTATCTCTCAGTATGATATTGGAGATAAGGTAACTCTTTTGGGGTGGGTGCCGCGTGCGGACATGGCCAAACTGATGGCTAAATGTCACGTGTTACTTCTACCCTCTATTCATCCAGAAGCATTTGCCCGCGTCGTTCTTGAGGCCATGGCAAGTGGACTGGCTGTAATTGGCACACCGACTGGTGGCACAGGGGAGCTACTTCAACACGAAAGCACAGGACTGACATTTTCCCCTGGAGATAGCCAAGACCTCGCCAAACAGATCCAACGACTTCTGTCTGATCCAAGTCTTCGGCAGAGGCTGGCTGCTGAAGGACAGCGAATGATTCTTGAGCGTTTTACTCTTGAACATATGGTTGGCAATATTGAACGTTTCTTGGAAGAGGTCTGTATTAGCCAAGGCAAGGGGTCTTACTATGAATAACAAGCAAGTTGGAGCAAGTTCGACTAAAGTCGTTGACGATTATTACGACGTCGCTGCTTATGTCCCTTCTCGTTTGCGCCGTCGGTTGCCATTTTGGCTGCGACGGTGTCTTAATCAATCATATTGGCTATGGTGTGATTTTCGAGATTTCCTGGCCGAAGCAACCGGCTGGCTACCGTTTCACACTTTTCGGCTGTTCTTGTACCGGTATGTGCTGAGAATGCATGTTGGTGCTCACACCAGTATCCACCGGTGTTGTCGATTCTATCGGCCTTCCGGTGTGCAAATTGGTTACCACACCGTGATCAATCGGAACGTGCTTCTGGATGGGCGAATGGGACTCCAAATAGGCAACAACGTTAGCATCTCGGAAGGAACTGCTATATTTACCCTGGATCATGACCCGAACAGTCCAACATTCGAAGAGCGGGGTGCATCCGTTCATATTGGTGATCGCATATTTGTGGGTGCAAGAGCGATAATACTGCCTGGGGTTACCATTGGGGAAGGTGCTGTTATAGGAGCTGGTGCTGTGGTGCCCCATGACGTTGATCCGTTCACCATTGTGGCTGGTGTACCAGCCAAGCCTATCGGCCAACGACGACAGGACCTGGTCTATACCCTGAATCATCGCAAGTTATTGGGATAGCGAATGAATATTCTCTTTCTCTCGACCTGGTTCCCCGACCCACCCGACAACGGCTCAAAGATCCGGGTATATCACCTGCTCCGTGCTCTTGGGACCAGGCATAATGTAACGCTCCTATCGTTCACCTTTGATACAGCGAACCCAGAGGGTGCTGATGAATTGCGTCGTTTTTGTAAGGATGTTCAAACGGTCTGGCTTAATCCCTTTGAGCGCAGCCGAGTCACTAGAACTCTACGCTTTCTTTCGTCAGTCCCGATTGTGACGATCCCACTGCCTGAAATGACCCAAGCTGTTCGTAGTGCTCTGGCACAGACTAACTTTGATGTGATAGTCGCCTCCGTCGAGGTGATGGCGGTCTATGCATTGCTGGCACCAAAGGCAATGGTCAGAGTTCTGGAGGAGCACAATTCCTTCACTCGCTGGATGTGGGAACGCTATCGAGAGCAAGATTTAACCCTACAGCGCTTGCACTGTTGGATAAGCTGGCAAAAAACTCGCTACTACGAAGCCCGATTGTTCCGCCAGTTTGATCTTTGTGTGATGGTTTCTGAGCAAGATAGAAAAACCAGTCTACAAATGTTACCTGATTACCACGGACAGGTCGAAGTCGTACCCAATGGCGTGGACTGCCGGCACAACCGTCCTGGTCTGGCCCGGCCTATGCTCAGGACACTGGTCTTCAACGGTGCCCTCACCTACAGCGCCAACTATGATGCTATGCGCTATTTCCTGGCCGAAATTTACCCGCTGATCCAGCAACAGGAGCCCGATGTGTCGTTGACCATCACAGGCTCCACCTCAGACGTGAATCTCTCCGGCCTGCGGCTGGATGAAAGCGTCCACCTCAGCGGCTACGTGGACGACGTCCGTCCCTTGGTGGCCGGTGCCAGCGTCTGCGTCGTGCCCATCCGACGAGGGGGGGGGACCCGTCTCAAGATCCTGGAAGCTATGGCCCTGGGCACACCGGTGGTGGCCACTTCCAAAGGAGCCGAGGGCTTGGATGTGACACCGGGGCATGACATCGTTATCGCCGACGAGCCAGCCGAATTCGCTGCCCAGGTGATCCATCTGCTGCGCGACCCAGTCCTGCGCCAGTGGTTGATAAGCAATGCCAGACACCTGGTTGAGCAACATTACGACTGGGCCCAGATCGGCCGACGTTTTGTGAGCCTGATTGAGGACGTTGCCAGCAGGCGTGTGTGTGGAGGAATCTCATCATGATCAGTGATCTTCGACACAGGTTTCCTGCCAATCGTCTGTGGATCTGGGCGGTGGTTGCGGTCGTGCTACTCGGGGCAGTCTACTTTGGCTCTCACCCTTCCATACTTTGGCTCGCCTTGCTTGTCGTCAGCATAGGTACCGTCGTTTTGCTAAAACAGCCAATCTTGGGGCTTTTGGCCCTGGTGCCTGTCGCCCTGGTCGTGCCCCTTGAATTTGGCACCGGCACCGAGGTCGCTCTCAACCTGGCGACATTGTTGATTCCGGCATTGCTTGCCCTCTGGGTACTGGATATGGTACGTCGGCGAGACTTACGCCTATTGCCATCTCACGCTAACAGATCTCTGCTGCTTTTCCTTCTCGCTGGCTTGTTCTCCCTTCTGATTGGCAATGCACTCTGGGACCCGGCCGTGCCTCGTTCCAGCCGTTTTATCCTGGTGCAACTGGCGCAGTGGGCCATCTTTGCCTTCTCTGCCAGCGCCTTCTGGCTGATGGGAAACTTGGTGCATGACGAGATTTGGTTGCACCGTCTGACTTTCTTTTTCCTGGCCGTGGCCGGCAGCGTGGTTATTTTTTTCGTACTGGCCGGTGGGGGTAGTCTGGTGAGCCGTCGTGTGGTTACAGTTGCCTTGATCCGCGCTCCTTTCTGGATGTTGCTTGCTGCCCTGGCTGGCGGGCAACTGTCTTTCAACGGAGACCTCTCTACTGCGTGGCGATTGTTCTTGCTGGCTACCCTGGGGGCGGTGTTGGTCTACGCCTTTCACTTAGAGCGCGCAACAGCCTCAAATTGGGTGGGGGTGGCTGCCGTGACCGGTGTGCTGGCCTGGCTGCGCTTTCCTCGTTTGCGCTGGCTCGTTGTGTTTCTTCTTCTGATGCTGGCCAGTACCGGTCTCCTCTCCTCGGCCGTCTACGACTTTGCTGGCGGGGACGCCGAGTGGGAGGAGAGCGGCGGCTCACGCTTGGCGCTCACCGGCCGCGTCCTCGAGGTAACCATGCGTAACCCCATTACCGGACTGGGACCGGCCGCCTATCGTTCCTACGCCCGGATGAAACCGTTACCCTACGGAAAAGCGTTTTGGATTGCACCTAACGTCTCGTCCCACAATAACTACGTAGATCTGTTTTCCCACGTCGGCTTGCTGGGACTGGGAATTTTCTTCTGGTTTGCGACCGAACTGACCGTGTTGGGATTCCGTTTGCGAGCGTACTTCACCGAGGGCTTTGCCGCCGGCTACGTCAACGCGATGCTGGCTGCCTGGGCCGGATCGTTGGTACTGATGTTATTTGCCGACTGGATCCTGCCCTTCGTCTACAACATCGGTTTTCCCGGCTTTCAGGCCAGCGTGCTGGTCTGGTTATTCCTGGGGGGACTGGTGTCGCTAGAGCAAATGAGCAGGGGGGCAAGGGAACAGGGGGGCGTGGGAGAAGGATCAAAGTGAGGGCACATGATTGAACCACAGCACCTGGCGCGACGGGAAGTGGATCTCTCGATCATCATCGTCAACTGGAACACACGAGAGCTGCTGGCGCGCTGCCTGGAATCAGTAGTCAGTAGTCGGTGGTCGGTGGTCGGTGGTCGGTGGTCGATAGCCAGTCTTGACGCTAATTTGAGTACTGACCGCCGGCCGCTGATGACTGAGATCTTTATCGTAGACAACGCCTCGACCGATGGCAGCGCGGCGATGGTGCGCGAGCGATTTTCCCAGGTGCATCTGATCGAGAACCTGGAGAACGTGGGTTTCGCCCGGGCCAACAACCAGGCTATCCAGTTGAGCCAAGGGCGCTACGTCCTGCTGCTCAACAGCGACACCGAGGTGTATCCTGGGGCGATGGAGACGATGGTTCAGTTCATGGAAGAGCATCCCCAGGCTGGCGGGTGCGGGCCGCGGCTGCTCAACACCGACGGCAGCTTGCAAATCTCTTGCCACCCCATGTTGACTCCGGAGCGGGAATTCTGGCGGTTGATATTCTTTGATCGACTGTGGCACCGGGCGAGCTACGCCCAGGAGCGCTGGGACCGGCAGACACCGCGCCCGGTGGAGGTGATTAAGGGGGCCTGTTTTCTGCTGCGGCGAGCGGCACTGGAGCAAGTCGGATGGCTGGACCAACAGTATTTCATGTACACTGAGGAAGTGGACCTATGCTACCGGCTGGCTCAGGCCGGATGGCAGTTATGGTGGCTGCCGCAGGCCATCGTTAAGCATTTCGGAGAGGCCAGTTCAACCCAGGTGGTCGAAGCCATGTATATACAACTCTATCGCAGCAAAATACAGTTCTACCGCAAGTTTGGCGGAGCACAGCGGGCGGACCGTTTCAAGTGGTTGCTGCGCCTGGCCTATGGACCTCGCTTAATCCTCGCCGCCTTAGGTGCGCTCTTCTCGCCCTCTCTGGGCACCTGGGCCCGCATCTATCGCCGCTTACTGGCCGAACTACCGGCGATGTAAGGCAAAAAGTTTAGAATACAAGAAATCAAACCGATGCGCATTTGCTACGTTTTACTTTCCCCCACCTTTGGCATGCACCAATACACCGCCGACCTGGCCAACCGTATGGCCCAGGCCGGCTATGAGGTGCATCTGGTCACCACGGTCCGCTACCCGGGCGACCGCTACTTGCCGGCCGTCACTGTCCACACGCCGGTGAATACCCGCAACACCGGTTTCTCTCCCGACGGCTTGTGCTTCTCTCGAATCCGGGACATACATGCTGCCATCAGGCTTCTGAAGCCCGACCTGGTCCATATCACCGGTCCGCACCTCTGGAACGTTCCCCTACTCTGGTGGCTGCACCGGGTGGGCATCCCGGTGATCCACACCCTGCACGACCTGGATCCCCACTCCGGTACCTCCTATGGCCGCCTGCTCCATGGTTGGAACTGGCTGGTCATCCACCTGGCCGACCACATCCTGGTCCACGGGGTCTGCTACCTGGACCGGCTACTGGCCCTGGGGGTGCCGCCCGTACAAGTGACACACCTTCCTCTCCTCTTTTTGTTTCTGGGCCACACCTGGCTAGAAACGGTCGAGGACCTGGCTTCCCAGGTGCGCTATGAGCCCTGGGCGCTCTTCTTCGGGCGGCTGGAACGCTACAAGGGGGTGGACCACCTGATCACCGCCTGTGCCATGCTCGATGGCGCCCGGGGAGATGGCCCGCGGCTGGTGCTGGCCGGACCGGGATCGCTGGAGTCGCAGTGGGCCGGAGTCCTGCCGCTGGGCGTTGAGGTGCACGACCGACTCATCGGCGATGAGGAGGCGCTGGATCTCTTCCGCCGCTGTGGGCTGCTGGTGCTGCCTTACCTGGACGCGACCCAGTCGGCCCTCATCGCCGACGCCTACTTCTTCCACAAGCCGGTGGTGGTCACCTGGACCGGTGCCCTGCCCGAATACGTACAGCACGGACGGACCGGCTGGTTGGTAGAGCCGGGTCATCCTCCGTCGCTGGCCCGCTGCCTGGAGGCGGCCCTGGCGGACCCGGCCCGCCTGGCCGAGATGGGCGCTGCCGGTCGCCTCTGGTACGACGAACAGCGCGCCGCCGAGCAACAAACTTTGGAACGGGTGTATAAGCGTTTGATCTGCCTGGCTGACAAATTTAGCATTTGCCGGCTCGAGATTTAGGGTATGGTTCATAAGGTAAATTTTGATTGGTAGGACGGCATCCCCATGCTGTCCGGTTTCAACCTCGCAGAATTTAGGGAGTTCCAGAATTTAAATGCTCCCAAAACTGTATCGTCCGCGTGTTACGTGTTGCGTGTTGCGTGAGGGTTTTCGGCCAAATACCCAAAAAGCGGGCACAGGTACCCAAAAAGCGGGCACAGGTTTAACACGCAGCACGTAACACGCAACACGATTTTGGGAGTAAATAAGTCATTACGCTTCACGTCACTTGCCCTGCGGGTTTACGTTTTACGAGTTGGCTAGCGACATCAAGCGGAAGTTACTTTTTGCCCCGCTGGCAAGCCAAATTCTGGTTTGATGAGTATAGTAGTCACCGGAGAGGAAAAATGAGTGCAAATATCGCAGACCTGCCCCTACCATATAAATGGTCGACAACACCGGCCCTCCAGGGGCGCTGGCGCCAACTCGACGTGGGCTTGACGTTGGCCGAGCGTCGCCTTCTGCTCGGCCTGGTGGACCTGCTCCTGGTCAATAGCGCCCTCATAGCCGCCTTGATCATCTGGGGCGATTTCCCTCGCTCCATTACAGCCCTGGAGACCAATTTCAAGTGGTTTGTTACGCTTGCGGCCGTCTGGCTAATTCTGGGTGCTACGCTCGACATATACAACCCGGCCCGGGCCGCCAGTACCACCCAGAGCCTTCTCTACGCCGGCCTGGCTGCCCTGCTAACCGGGGGACTCTATCTGGCCATTCCCTGGCTAACCCCGCCCCTGGGGCGGCGCTTGCAAGTCTTCGGCTTCGTCTGCCTGGCCGTGGGGGGCATCGCCACCTGGCGGTTTCTTTACGCCCAATTTTTCTTCCAGCCTGCCTTCAGGCACCGCGTTCTGGTGGTGGGCGGCAACACTGCCAGCCGTGCTCTGGTCCGCGAGCTGCATGCGGTCGCCTCGGTGGAACGGACCAACCCCTTCCGGGGCACCGGCTGTTTCTTGGTCGGTTTTGTGGAGGCTGGGGCCAACCTGCCGGGCGAGTGGCTCGGGGGAGTGCCGGTCTTGACAGCAGAACAGAATCTCGTCCACGAGGCCCGGCGGCTGGGGGTGGACGAGATCATCGTCAGCGACGAGAGTACCCTATCCCCGCTGCTGCGCGAAACCCTCCTGGATTGCTGGGAACTGGGGCTGCGGGTGACCCCCCTCTCGGTTGCTTACGAGCGGCTGACGGCCCGACTGCCGGTGGAGTACGCCGGGCAGAATCTGAGTATCCTCGCCATGGCAGCCGGCAGTCTGGCCGACAGCCCGGCCGAGCGGCTGTACCGGGCCGGTAAGCGAATGATAGACATCCTGCTGGCCCTGGTGGGAGTAGGGCTGGTGGGGGTCTTATCCCCCCTGGTGGCGCTGGGCAACGCCCTCACCTCGCCCGGACCGCTTTTTTATCGCCAGCAACGAGTGGGAGGGGGTGGGCGGCCTTTCGTCCTGATCAAGTTCCGCACCATGATCCCCCAGGCCGAGGGAGAGAACGGGGCCATGTGGGCCACGGCAAACGACCCGCGCGTGACGCCGGTCGGGCGCTGGCTGCGACGGACGCGCCTGGACGAGTTACCACAGTTCATCAACGTGCTGCGGGGGGAGATGAGTGTGGTCGGACCGCGCCCGGAACGGCCCCAATTTGTGGGGGAATTGTTTCGTCTTCTGCCTCTCTATCGAGCCCGCCACGCCGTCCGGCCCGGCATCACCGGCTGGGCGCAAGTGCACTATCACTACGGCAATTCTGTAGAGGACGCCAGGATCAAACTGGAGTACGACCTGTACTATGTCAAGCACGCCGGTTTCTTTTTGGACCTGCTCATTCTCCTGCAGACAATCCCGGTGATGTTGCAGTTGAGGGGGTGTTGAACTATGGGCCGCGTTCTCTTTCTGACCCAGGTGCTGCCCTACCCCCTGGATTCCGGCGCGAAGATTCGAGCTTATTACGTTCTGCGGCACCTGGCGCAGCAGCACGAAGTGACTTTGGTCTCCTTTGTGCGGGTGGACGACCGTCCTGAGCACATCACTCACCTGGAGCACTTCTGCCGGGCCGTGCATACGGTACCGATGCGGCGCTCCAAGCTGCGGGATGCCCGCGCACTTCTGGTGGCGGGATTTACCGGCCGGTCAGCGATCATTGTGCGGGACGAGATCGGCGAGATGCAGGCCATGCTAAAGCGACTGGTCAAAGAGGACACATTCGACGTCATACACGCCGACCAGACCTCGATGGCTCAGTATGCTCTCTACGCCAGATCCCGGACCCCAAATCCCGAGTCTCAACAGAGGGCCAGGCTATTGCTGGACGCGCACAATGCCCTGTATCGCATTCCAGAGCGGCTGGCTTCTCATGAGCGTAATACTTTCAAGCGGTGGCTGCTGCGGCGTGAAGCCCGGGCCCTAGCGCGCTACGAGGCGGATCTCTGGAAGCGCTTCGATCACGTGATCTTCGTCGCCGATCAGGACCGCCAGGCGTTACAAACACAAATACCAGGTGACAATCTGCAATTCACCACCATCCCCATCTGCGTAGATCCTGAGGAGCAGCCGCTGATTCAGCGTGTGTCATATCCACACGCCATTACGCACCTGGGTACCATGTTCTGGCCGCCCAACGTCGAGGGGGTGCTGTGGTTCGCCAATGAGATCTTCCCCCGTGTGCTGGCTCAGGTGCCCGAGGCGCAGTTCGTGATCATAGGCAAGAATCCACCCCAAGAAATCCACGCCCTCGCTTTGCAGGCTCGCAACATCCAGGTAACGGGATACGTACCGGATCCGGCGCCCTATCTGGCCGAAACGGCGGTCTTCATCGTACCCCTGCGCGCAGGTGGGGGCATGCGAGTCAAAATCCCGGATGCCTGGTGCTGGGGAGTCCCCATCATCTCGACCTCCATCGGGGCGGAAGGGATTGATTTGCAGGATGGGAGCCACGCCCTTATTGCGGATACACCTGCGGCACTGGTCGAGGCAGTGGTGCGCGTCTTGCAGAACCCGACGCTGGGAAAACGGCTGCGCGAAAACGGGCGGCGTTGGGTGGAGGAACGGTACAACTGGCGGCAGATCTATGCCAGGTGGGACGAGGTGTATGAGGGACTCATAGTTCAATGATCCACATTCTGATGAAGCGCAGCGCCTCCATCCTGATCGATTCGAGGGTATTCAAGAGGAATCGCCCAGCCTGGGCGTGCCGGTGCTGGTACTGCGAGCGGTGACCGAACGGCCAGAGGCAGTTGAAGCGGGCGTGGCGCGGGTGGTTGGGACCGACGCCGAGCGGGTCGTGGCAGAGACCTTCCACCTGTTGAACGATTCAGAAGCCTATGCAGCCATGGCCCGGCCGGTCAACCCCTACGGCGATGGCTGCGCGGCAGGGCGGATCACAAACGCGCTCCTGGATTTTGCATGAAACGAAGTCTTGGTAACTACCTGATTGCAGTGTTGGTCATAGCTATCTTTTTTCGTGTTGGGTTCCTTTGCTTATCCCAACGAGTCTTGCTCTTGCAAGCGGTGTTTAACATCGGGGATACGATGGGGTACGACCAACTAGCGAGAAACATTCTTGAGTCTGCCAGTTTCCGCTTTGCGACAGGCCAAGCCACGGCATTCCGTATGCCGGGATATCCTGTCTTTCTGGCTGCGGTCTACAGTATTTGGGATTCGAAGCTTGCGGTTCAATTGGTACAGATCCTTTTCGATGTATTGACAATATGGGTGGTTTATGCTGTAACTCGCGAAACAACACACCAGAGGTTTATCTGGTGTGTGGCGCCTTTGTTCGTGGCAGTAAACCCGTTGCTGATAATCACATCGTTGACCCTCATACCGGAGACTTTGACAACGGCAATTCTTGCAGTGGCAGTTTGGATATCGGTTCGTCTTCTCCACGTATCTTCGCTGCGGAGCAGAATGGGGCTAACTGCTTTGCTGTTTCTTACTATAACGGGAGGCATCTATCTGAAACCCACTGTCGCAACGGTCAGTATTTTCGCTGCCGCAATGCTCTTTACGTTTTTCGGTAGGCAAAACAATTGGAGACAAGCTCTGAGAACCCTTGGCATTGCGGCAGGTGTGACAGTCATTGCATTAAGTATCTGGATAGTACGAAACTATGTTGTGACGGAGACATTTGTTCCGCTAACCACCAGCACCGGCGCCAATCTTTACGGAGGAAATAATCCCGAGGCGAATGGCGGATATGTGTCTAATTTACCCTACGTGTTGCCTGGTATGACGGAAATCGAAAGTAATACCGTACTAACCCGAAGGGCAATTGATTGGATAATGGCTAATCCAGTTCGGTTTTTGGCACTGTTGCCTCGAAAGGCAGCCCGGCATTGGTCTCCAGTTGCATTTGGCACTGCAGAAGATTCCCCATTGCCCAACATCGTGCGGTCAGTTGCGATTCTGGTATTCGACGTTCTCTATCTACTGGTATTTCTTGGGTGGCTTACGCTGGTCCGCAGTGAACGTCAATGGGAAGCAGCAGCTCTGCTGCTGGTGCCTCTGGCATTGTTCGTGCCATCGCTGGTTATATTCGGCGCGACCAGGTTTGCCTTACCCTCCTTTCCGGAGTTAGCAATCCTGGCAGCTCTGGGCATTACGCAATTGTGGGAGAGATTGAAATGGGTACGACAACCGCGATGACTCTGCGACGTTTGCAGCGCGGTTTGCTGGCGATTCTTGGAATCTCGGTCCTCATTCGGGTTGCCGTGGCGCTCTACCTGGGAGACGTGGTGGACGCGCCACCGCTGATGACCGATCAGCGTTCCTATCACGCCTTGGGGGCGCGCCTGCTGGAGGGGTATGGTTACAGTTTCGACAAAGCGTGGTATCCCTTCACACCCGCCAACACCCCCACCGCTCACTGGTCTTTCCTGTACCCCCTCTTCACCGCCGCGGTCTACGCTCTGTTCGGCGTCCACCCGCTGGCGGTGCGTGTCGTGCAAGGAGTACTGGGCGGGGTCTTGCTGCCGTGGCTGGTCTACCGGCTGGCCCGGCAAATCGTGTCCCGGCCCTCACCCTCTCCCCCCGGCCTGGTATCCTCCATCCCCCTCATCGCTGCTGCCATCGCCGCCGTCTACGGTTACTTCATCCTCTACGCGGCCACCCTGATGACCGAGACCTTCTACATTATAGCCCTGCTTTGGTCGCTCGAGGTGGGCCTTAAGATGGGGGACCGTTTGCGAGACGGGCAAGAAATTCCGATCAGCCTGACCCTGCAGTTGGGCCTCAGCCTGGGCCTGGCGGCGCTGCTGCGCCAGGCCATCCTGCCCTGGGTACCGCTTTTCTTTCTGTGGCTGCTCTGGCAGCCCTGGCTGGTGAAGCGCTGGCTACCCGCTGTTCAGACGCTGACCGTAGCCGGCTTGATTTTGCTCGGCTGCATCTTGCCCTGGACCTACCGAAATTACCGGGTCTTTGGCCAGTTTCTCCTGCTCAACTCCAATGCTGGCTATGCCATGTACTCGGCCCAACATCCGATGCATGGGACCAACTTCCGCGAATTCGACCCAGCGCCGCTGCCGGAGGGATATTGGGGCCGGCCGGAGCCGGAACTGGACCGGGACCTGATGCGGTTGGGGATTCAATTTATCCTGGACGACCCAGGCCGCTATCTACTGCTCTCCTTGAGCCGGCTGCGGGCCTTCTTTGAATTCTGGCCCACACCTGATACCACCTTGCTGCACAATATCGGCCGCACCGGTTCTTTCGGTCTCTGCTTGCCGTTCATCCTGTACGGCCTGTATCTCGCCGTCCGCGACTCGCAGTTCGCAGTTCGCAACTCACTGCTCTTTCTCTTTGTTGTCTTTTACACCCTGCTCCACATCCTCACCTGGGCGATGGTGCGTTATCGGCTACCGGTGGACGCGGTGTTGATTGTCTTCGCTGCCCAGGCTCTGCTGGACCTTTACGCGCGTGGACGGCGCTGGCTGCCAATCCGCAGCCGGGCTGTTTTTACAGGACGCAGTTGAGAATAGATGGCCGGGCATGGTGATGCCCGGCCTACCCCAATTAATTTCTAACCTTCATTAGTCGTTTTTAGCCTCATAATGTACATAACCAACGACTAAAGTCGTCACTACAAGCCTAAATGCGGACGGAGAGGGTACCAAAGGAGTAACGATGGAACTCAAGCAATACGTATCTACCTTATGGAAGTGGAGCTGGCTCATCGTCCTGTCGACGGTGGTGGCGGCCTTTGCCAGTTTCTGGGCCACCTCTCGGATGCCTTATGTATATATGACGTCCACCACCTTGATGGTCGGCCGGTTCATTCAAACTGCCGATCCCACTGGCCAGGATTTCTACATCAGTCAACAACTGGCCCAGAGTTACGTCCAACTGGTGCGCCGGCAACCTGTCTTGCAAGGCGCCATCGAATCCCTGGGTTTGAACATGGGCTGGCAAGCTCTGGTCGGGCAGGTGAATGTTGGCCTCGTGCCCGGCACCCAGTTGATCCAGATCAGTATCCAGGACACCGACCCCCAACGAGCGAAAGCCCTCGCCGATGAGATCGCTCACCACCTGATCTTGCAGAGCCCAACTCCGGTGGATCAGGAGCAGGGACAGCACCGTCAGTTCGTCAACCAACGACTTGGCACTCTGCAGACCCAGATCGAAGACGCTGAGAAACAGACTGAAGAATTAGAACAACGGCTGGTTCTGGAGAACAGCGCCCGGGGCATCCAGGATATCCAGAACCAGATCGAGACCCTGCAGCAAAAAATCACTGCCTGGCAGAGTGACTATGCCAGCCTGCTCAATTTCTACCAGGGCAGTCGCACCAACTACCTGAGTGTGGTGGAGCCGGCCATCATTCCCACTACCCCGGTCAGTCCCAGGCTTAAACTCAACGTCCTTGTGGCGGCCGCCATCGGCTTCACCCTGGCGGCGGGGGCCGCCTTTTTGCTGGAGTACCTGGATGACACGATCAAGACTGACGAGGACGTAGACCGGGTTCTCAAGCTGCCTATACTGGGGACCATCACTCGCATCCAACGAGTCCGGGAGCCGTCAGACCACCTGGTGACGATGCAGGACACATACTCTCCGGTCACCGAGGCATACCGGGTCTTGCGCACCAATATCCAGTTCTCCAGTCTCAGCAATCCGTCGCCCCAGTTGTTGGTTACCAGTACCAGTCCGCAGGAGGGCAAAACCACTACCGCCTGCAATCTGGCGATTACCATAGCCTATGCCGGCAAACGAGTGATCCTGGCCGACACCGACTTCCGCCGGCCCTCTGTACATCGCTTCTTCGGGCTGTCCAACCAGGTTGGCCTGACCAGTCTGTTGCTGGACGATACCCTGTCGGTGGAGGAAGTCCTGGTAGAAACAGCAGTGGCGGGTCTGAAGTTGATGCCCAGTGGACCTCTCCCGCCTAACCCGGCAGAGTTGCTAGGGTCGGCGCCTATGCAGAAACGGTTGGACCAGATGAAGGAATTGGCAGACGTGATTATCTTTGACAGTCCGCCCGTCCTGGCTGTGGCCGATGCCACTATCCTGGGCGCCCTCTGCAGTGGCGTGATCCTGATTGTGGATGCCGGCCATACTCGCAGTGACGCGGTCCGGCGGGCCAAAGAAACCTTAAGTCAGCTCAACTTGAAAGTCCTGGGGGTCGTCCTCAACAAGCTCACGGCCCGCCGTGCCGGTGGCTACTACTATTACAATTACTATTCTCACGCCAGAAGCGGACGTTGGCATAACCAACGCCGGCCATCCAACACCTCCGCTGCTTCCAAAGGTGGGTTGCTGGCGCGCCTGATGCAACCTATAAGAAACAGGTCTTCGACAAACGGTCGTTCACCCGCTGCAGAGGCTGTAGAGGACGAAGAAAAGGTGTAACAACAGGCCATAATACCCTATGTCCCAAATATCGCCTAACTATCAGCGATATTGTCCCTATCTCGGACTGCACGCTGACCGAGCCTCTATCTTCACCCAACCAGCTAAGGAGCACCGCTGCTACATAGCGACCAGACGCCAGCGAATTGACCTGGATCACCAGGCGGCTTTCTGTCTGACTTCTGCGTTTGAGGGCTGTCCCCAATTTGTCCCCAAGTCTTCATCGGCCGTCAAGCGTCTCCCTGCCGTTCCAGAACCTGTCCTCCCTGCATCGAAGGGCATGGCTCTTGTCCCCCCATCGCGGCTTCCGGCCTGGCTTATGGTGTTCCTGGAAGAGGTGCCCGTGCTGCAGTTGGCAGTGTGGATCATCATAGCGTTTATCGCCCTGGCAGGTGTCTATAGCTACTTGGACCTGAGACGGTCACTGACCAGATCTGCCCCACCCGCTGCTCCTGCTTTGGCCGTCGCTGTGCCCACCCCATCACCAACGGTACCCCCGACGGAAACATTGGCGCCGCCGGAGGCCGTCCCGGTGATGGCACTCACGCCTATGCCACTTCCACCAACTGCTACCAGAACTCAGCCACCTTCCGAAAATCTGGGTGATGGGAGGACGCCCATATCTATGCCACTTCCGCCAACTGCTACCCCCCCCCCGATAGATTGCAGGTCGTCCTCTATCCGGCCGGCGATGCCGTGGGCTGGGTGTCGAGTGGTGATTCGCTCAACCACTTCGGTGACCGCAACTTACACGTGGGCCTCTTCGAAGGCCATACCTATTACGGCGCTATGCAGTTCAATCTGGCTTCCATCCCCTTAGGAGCCAGGATCGAGCAAGCGACCCTGGAGTTGGTAGGGTTGAGCGCGGAGCACCTGAGAACTGGCGGAACTTGGACACTCCGTCTCCTGAGCCCAGAGGCGGACGAGACCTGGGTGACAGCCACCTACGACCAGATACACAATGCGTCAGTGCTCGACACCATCCCCCCGGAGTTAAAGCCCCAGGACCTGGCAGTACGCCAAACGAACGTCTTCACCTTCACGCCAGCTCAGCTCACAGAACTGGAACGACGGCTGGAAACGGGGTTGGTATCTTTTCGCCTCGACGGACCCGACCAGGGGGCGGATAACCTCCTCTTTACCTGGGATACAGGTTACGGTGGTGGATTCGGCAGCCGGCC
Source organism: Anaerolineae bacterium (assembly GCA_034409055.1). Classification (GTDB taxonomy): domain Bacteria; phylum Chloroflexota; class Anaerolineae; order 4572-78; family J111; genus DAOUMU01. The sequence goes on along the minus strand of DAOUMU010000082.1, from coordinate 63,977 downwards.
GGTTCTACGCCTCGTTTATCAACCTCCGCCCACGCCCACGCCCATTGTGGTTGTAGATATTCCTGCCACGTCTACGCCTGCCAACGTAGTTACCGCAGTGGCCCTGGCCGCCACCGCCACTTATGAGGCCACCGCCACCGGCACGCCTACCCCCTGGCCTACAAATATGGTTACAGCCACACCACCCGTTGTCGTCACCAATACTCCCGTGCCGGGCAACACCGCCACAGCGGAATGGATGGCTACTGTAGCGACTGCCGAGGCCTTGCTGAATGGCACTACTACGCCGCTGCCCACGGATTTCTGGACAGCCACCCCGAGTCCGACTTACGCTATAGTCACTAACACGCCGACGTTGGAGAATGTTTTCAACATGGTAGCCCTGGCGGCCACCGCCACCCACGTCGCAGCCACAATAGGCACCTACACGCCGGTGCCGGAGAACTGGGTGACACCCATCGTCGTCACTCCTGTCCCGACACCAGCCAACACGGCCACGGCTGCATACCAGGATGCACTCGCCACCACCGAAGCCATTGTCTTCGGTACACCAACTCCCACGCCGATGAATGTCTGGACCGTTACGCCAACACCGATTTTCGTACTGCTCGACGGCGAGATTCCTACCCCAGGACCTACACCCACCCCCACGGCCACGCCTCGACCCATCCCGTCGGAGTTGGTAGGCAAGATTGCCTTTCTCTCGAACCGAGCCGGGGGGGAGGAACCATTGGTCTACGTGATAGAGCCCGATGGGAGCAACCTGGCCCTGCTGACCGACCGCTGGCCTTACGACTTAGCCCGGGAACGGGACGCTTATTCAGCCGATAAGCGATTTCGAGTATTTACCAAAAACGTTATTCGGTATAGGAATGTTACGGGGGAACAGGTAGTAAAAGAAGAGGTTCCTGCTTTATTTTGGTACGATGCCTATTATAAGGTAGAGGAGCAACTAACTTATTTTGGATCTGGCATCGCTTATCTCGGGGTCTGGTCTCCCACCAGCGAGCAGATTGCCTTTGTTTCTAACGACAGTGGTGATGATGAAATTTGGGTGATCAATCGTGACGGTAGTAACCTCCGGCAATTGACAGAAAGCAACATGGAATATAATGCTGATGAGATTGGTAAAGATACTTTCATCCCCGAGGTAAACAGGCATCCATCCTGGTCCCCCGATGGTTCAAAGATTGTCTTCTGGTCCAACCGCACCGGAAACGGACAGATCTGGGTGATGGATGCCGACGGAAATAATTTGTACAGCCTCAGTCGTACCAGCTTCGGCGACTGGGACCCGGTTTGGATCAAATACACTGATCCGCCCCCCGACCCGACACAGGTCGAATAGGGATTCATTTTTGACCAACCAATTTTGAGATAAATATGAGGGAAAACTATGGAGATTGAAATTCAAATTCGGAAATACGTGGCCCAAAACTTATTGTTCAGCGATAACGGCTTTGAGTACGATGACGACGATTCCTTCTTGCAAGAAGGAATCGTCGACTCCATCGGTGTGCTGGAATTGGTGCTCTTCGTCGAAGAAACCTTTGGTCTGTCCGTAGATGACCAGGAGATTACCCCCGATAACTTCGACTCGGTCAACAAACTGGCCAACTACATCCGCAGCAAAATGGTTGTGTGAGAGAAGGAAAATAATAATCTTATCCCTAAGGAGTGCCTTATGCTTGTCCAAGATTTTTTGCACCACAGTGCCGCTCGCTCGCTGGATAAAGTGGCCGTCATCTGCGATAATCAGCGGCTGACCTATGCCCAAATTGACGCTATGGCCAACCGTCTGGCCAACGCTATGATCAAGCACGGTGTCAAACGCGGCGACCGGGTGGCTATCTATCTCAACAACTCCATCGAAGCGGTGGTGGGTATCTTCGCCACGCTCAAAGCCGGTGGTGTGTTTGTCGTCGTCAACCATACCACCAAGCACGACAAGCTGACCTACATCCTCAACAACTGTCGCGCTACCGCCTTACTAACCGAAGCACGCAAAGTATCTCTGGTCGACCAGATGATGGTCGATGTCCCGTCACTCGAATTTAGCATCTTCTGTGGCAAGCACGCCGCTCAGATCGTCGGCGAACGCGAGCAGTATCTGGACGCCGACGCAATTCAAGCAACCTATCCCACCCATCGTCCCCCCCAGATCAACATAGACCTGGACCTGGCCTGCCTGATCTACACCTCCGGCAGCACTGGCGACCCCAAAGGGGTGATGAGTGATCACAGTAACGTGGTCTTCGCTGCTGGTTCTATCATCGAATACCTGCAAAACGTGGAGGAGGACATTGTCATCAACGTGCTGCCGCTTTCGTTTGATTACGGATTGTACCAACTGCTTATGGTCTTCAAATTCGGCGGTACACTGGTATTGGAGCGTTCCTTCGCCTATCCGGCGGCCATCCTGAAAAGGATGGAACAGGAACGGGTGACCGGTTTCCCCGGTGTGCCCACTATCTTTGCCATCTTACTTCAGATGGACTTGAGCCCTTACAACCTGTCCAGTCTGCGTTATCTTAGCAACACGGGAGCTGCCCTGCCCCCTAGCCACATCCAGGAACTCCATCAGAAGTTCCCCAGAGCCATCCTCTATTCGATGTACGGGCTGACCGAGACCAAGCGCACCCTCTACCTGCCTCCTGATCAACTGGACCGACGGCCTGGTTCGGTGGGGGTCGCCATCCCCGGCACCGAGGTCTGGATCGAGGATGAGGAGGGTAACCGTCTGGGACCGGGTGAGATCGGCGAATTGGTCGCCCGAGGTCGGCACGTGATGCGTGGTTACTGGGAAGACCCGGAAGCCACTGCCAAACGCTATCGCCCCGGCCCTCTGCCTGGCGAGCGGGTGTGTTACACTGGTGACCTCTTCCGTATGGACGAAGAGGGCTACATGTACTTCATCGGTCGCAAGGATGACATTATCAAGAGCCGGGGCGAAAAGGTAGCCCCCAAAGAAGTGGAAAATGTACTTTACGAACTTCCAGGTGTGGTCGAAGCCGCAGTCGTCGGCGTACCCGACCCTATCCTGGGAGAGGCTGTCAAAGTCTTCCTCGTTACCAATGGCGCTAAGTTAACCGAAACCGATGTACTGGCCCATTGCCGCGCTCATCTGGAAGACTTTATGGTGCCCAAATACGTCGAGTTCCGAGACAAACTGCCTAAAACTACTTCGGGCAAGATCAGGAAGATAGGGCTGAAGTAGACCACTAACGAGTGATGCGTAACGGGTAACGAGTGAGGAATACAGAGTAGCAGTACCCAGTTTGGAATGGTGTAATGTGCGGCATTGTTGGAACACTGAACCTAAAAGCCTCTTCCCCTATCGAGGAAGCCACCCTGCGCCAGATGCTGGCTATGATCCGCCATCGCGGACCGGATCAGTTTGGCCTTTACCTGGACGATCGGGTAGGACTGGGTAACGCTCGCCTGAGTATCATCGACCTGGCCAGCGGCCAGCAACCCCTCACCAATGAAGATGAGACCCTGTGGATCGTCTTCAACGGCGAGATTTTCAACTACGTCGAGTTGCGCCCCGAATTGGAGGCACGCGGCCACCGCTTTGCTACTCATACCGACACCGAGGTCATCCTGCATCTGTACGAAGACTTTGGCCCCCGCTGCCTGGCGCACCTCAACGGCCAGTTCGCCATCGCCATCTGGGATACCCGTCGGCAAACCCTCTTCCTGGCCCGCGACCGGCTGGGCATCCGCCCCCTCTTCTACATCTTGACCGACAGCGCCCTCATCTTCGGTTCCGAAATCAAAGCCATCCTGGCCGACCCTCGTATCCAGGCCGAGATAGACCCGGTGGCCCTCAACCAAATTTTTACCTTTTGGAGTACCCTCTCGCCGCGCACTATTTTTCGTGACATCCGAGAGGTGCCGCCTGGCCACTACCTGCTAGCCCACCAGGAGGAGGTGGCCGTCGAACGATACTGGGAATTGAACTTCCCTGAGACAACAGTGCCCGCCCCCCCAGAAGAGTACTCCTCGTCTAACGCCGACCAGTGGGCGTTGGAGGACTACCTGGTCGAGTTCCGGGAGTTGCTGGTGGATGCCACCCGCATCCGTCTGCGGGCCGATGTACCCGTCGGCGCCTACCTGAGCGGAGGCGTAGACTCGTCCACCATCGCCGCTATCATCCGCAACCATACCAGCAACCGTCTGGATACCTTCTCCATCGCCTTCAGCGACCCTGATTTCGACGAGAGCGAATACCAGCGACAGATGGCCCGCTTCCTGGGTACCGACCACCAGGTCATTGATGCCACCTATACCGACATCGGCCGCGTCTTCCCCGACGTCGTCTGGCATACCGAAACACCCCTCATGCGTACGTCGCCTGCCCCCCTCTTCTTACTGTCTAAACTGGTGCATGACCACCGCTTTAAAGTGGTGCTGACCGGTGAGGGAGCCGACGAGTTTCTGGCCGGCTACAACATCTTTAAAGAGGCCAAAGTCCGGCGATTTTGGGCCCGGCAGCCGGAGTCGAGTTATCGTCCCCTCCTGCTCAAACGGCTCTATCCCTACATTTCCGAACTGTCCAGCGGGCACGGCGCTTACCTGGCTGCCTTCTTCCGCCAGGGATTGACCGACGTAGACGCACCCGATTATTCCCACGCCATCCGTTGGCGGAACACCAGCCGTGCTAAGCGTTTCTTTTCCGACGACTTGTGTCAAGCAACCCGAGATTCCGGTGTCTCCGCAACACGGGGTATCTACTATCCCCCGAACTTCATTCATTGGGATCCACTGCACCGCGCTCAATACCTGGAGGTCACCATCTTCCTGTCCCAATACCTGCTGTCATCCCAGGGAGACCGGGTGGCGCTGGCCCATTCCGTGGAAGGACGTTTCCCCTTCCTGGACCAACGGGTGGTGGCGTTTTGCAACCGCTTGCCCCCACGTCTCAAGCTGCGTGGTCTGACCGAAAAGTATTTACTCAAGCAGTTGGCCCGAGAATGGCTGCCCGATGAAATCTGGCGCCGACCCAAGCGACCCTACCGGGCTCCCATCCACCGCAGCTTCTTCCCCCTCCCAAGAGGAGAGACGGGGAAGAGACATAACGCAACCCCCGATTACGTTCGCGAGCTGCTGTCGCCGGAGCAAGTGAAGGCGACCGGTCTCTTCAAACCGGCGGCCGTGAGTCAACTGGTGCGAAAGATCGACCGGGGGATGCGCCTGAGCGAGACTGACGACATGGCCCTGGTCGGTATCCTTTCTAGCCAGCTTGTCCACCTGCAATTTGTGACTGATTTCAAGATGCCACCGCCTCTCTCCGAAGCCGACGACATGAAAGTCTACGTTGGACGTGGGGTAGTCCAGGGAGCGTAAAATCAGGCCCCCGGATTTTTGGAAGCTCCAGGAAAAGGAAGGCAAAATGAGCTTTGGTAAACACGTTCTCGATATAGACCCAGCAGCCGAAACGGACCGCCTCGTCTCGATGCTACGTAACAACGTGAGCAAAGTAATACGCCGCCGTGGGGGGGCGGTCGGTATTAGCGGTGGGGTAGACTCCTCCGTGGTGCTGGCCCTGTGCGTACGTGCCTTTGGCCCGCGCCGGGTTGCTGCCATCATTATGCCGGAGAAGGACTCTGACCCAGACAGTGAAACGTTGGCTCGCCAGGTAGCCCATCACTATGATGTGGAACCAGTCCTGGAGGACATTACACCCGTCCTCGAAGGCTTTGACTGCTACCTCCGCCGCGATGAGGCCATCCAGCGCGTCTTTCCAGAATATGACGCCGCTACTGGTTACAAGACCAAGATCGTACTGCCGCAAAACGTGCTGGACGAGAGCACCCTCAACATCTTCTCGTTAACCATCATTGCTCCCGATGGAGAAGAGAAAAACAAACGATTGTCCCTCCGCGAGTACTTCCAAATCGTGGCTGCTTCCAATTTCAAACAGCGGACCCGGATGGCGATGCTCTATTACCACGCGGAACTGCGCAACTACGCCGTGGTTGGCACCGCCAACAAAAACGAACACGATCAAGGCTTCTTCGTAAAACACGGCGATGGAGGGGTGGATGTGAAACCCATCGCCCATCTATTTAAGACTCAGGTGTACCAACTGGCAGAGCACCTTGATGTGCCCCAGGAGATTCGGGAACGTCCACCGACGACCGACACCTACAGTGCCCCCAGCACGCAGCAGGAGTTCTTCTTCCGCCTTCCCTTTGAAACGATGGACCTTTTATGGTATGCGCAGGAGCACGACGTGCCGATTTCGGAGGTAGCACAGGTAATGGGGCTAACCGAAGTCCAGGTACAGCGTGCCTTCGACGATTTCACCCGCAAGCAACGCACCACCGAATACCTGCGTATGCCGCCGCTGGGTATTGCCGAGAGTGACCACCGCGGCTGACAGGTACATCCTGTTTTTTTGTGACCGTTTGGGTACTCCACCAGGGGTCAAATCAGCACCGGCTCGTAGACAAGCCAAATTCTGTTACAGAGTAGCAGCAAACTAAACAAATTTTTCAGGAGGAAAAGCATGGATTCTCCAGAGTTGACGCGCCCGGTCTCTAAGTATTCAACCGTTGTAGCAGCTAAAGACCAAACCTCAGCCGATTTGGCCGACGAGGTGGTTATCTTAGACCTCAAGTCCGGGACGTATTATGGCCTGGATGCTGTAGGAAGCCGGATCTGGAGTCTGATTCAGGAACCAAGGACTGTCAGCGACATCCGGGACATTCTCCTGGAGGAATACGAAGTTGCCTTCGACCGCTGTGAGCGCGAGATTTTGACGCTCCTCCAGGAACTGGCAGCCCGGAGGCTCATAGAGGTCAAAGATGCAACGGATGTATAAATTCCTATGCCTACCCTCGACGGATCGACATCTCCTGATCCAGGCGGTGTTTCTGCTCGGGGCGGTCAGGTTGGGATTGTGGCTGCTTTCGTTCCAGACCTTGCGGCGACGCCTGACCAGAATAACCCAAGCGACCAAACAGGTCCCGATTGATAGAGTTGTCTGGGCTGTGACAGTGGCCAGTCGATACGTGCCCCTGACCACCTGTCTCACCCGGGCCCTGGCCGCGCAAGTGCTGCTTGGTCGATGCGGTCATCCGGCCAGCCTCCGCATCGGTGTCACCCGGAGCGAGGCAGGGCAATTACAGGCCCACGCCTGGGTGGAAAGTCAGGAGGGCCAGATCGTATTCGGTGGCTTAGAAGACCTTTCGCGCTATAGCCTGATGCCGCCTTTGGAGAGAGAAAACCTATGAGCGCGATCAGTGGGGTATATTGTCTCGATGGCCGGCCGGTGGAGCGCACAGATATCGAACGGATGGTGGCCAGCCTTACCCACCGGGGACCGGACGGGGCAGGTATCTGGCCTACAGCCCCTAACCAAGGACCGGTGGGTTTGGGACACCGAATACTCTGGACAACCCCCGAGTCCCTGAGTGAGCGACTCCCTGTGGCGAATCGGACTGATGAGCTGGTTCTCACTGCTGACGCCCGTATCGACAATCGAGAAGAACTCATCACTGCCCTGGACCTCACTGACCGCCCTCCTCAAGAGATTGCCGATAGCCAACTGATTTTGGCCGCCTACGAAAAATGGGGCGAACATTGCCCGGAGCATCTCTTGGGCGACTTTGCCTTCGCCATTTGGGATAGACGGAGACAGAAACTCTTCTGCGCCAGGGATCCAATGGGGGTTAAGCCTTTTTATTACCATCATTGTCCAGGTCGGATTTTTGTCTTTGCCTCCGAAATCAAGGCCCTTTTCTGCCTGCCAGATGTGCCGCGCCAACTCAATGAGGTTAGGGTGGCAGACCACCTGGCCAGAATCTTTGAAGACAAGGTTATTACTTTTTACCGGGACATCCTTCGGTTGCCTGCAGCCCATAGCTTAACAGTAGGCCGTGGGGAAACACAGCTCCGATCTTATTGGTCCTTAGACCTCTCCCGCGAAGTACGGTTGTCTTCAGATGAGGAATATGCCGAAGCTTTTCGCGAAATCTTCACCGAGACCATACGCTGCCGTCTGCGCAGCGACTTCCCGGTAGGCTCTACATTAAGCGGTGGTTTGGACTCCTCCTCAATCGCCTGTACGGCCCGCAAACTGCTGGCAGTAGAAGGGGAGCGGCGTCTGCATACCTTCTCGGCCATCTTTCCGGGCCTGCCGGAAGTAGACCTGCCAAAGATTGATGAGCGTCACTATATCAACGCGGTTCTGGCTATAGGTGGGTTTGAGCCTCACTATGTCCAGGCCGACCGTCTCAGCCCCCTGGCCGATCTGGAGCGGGTCCTCTGGCACCAGGATGAGGCCATCCTGGCTCCGAACTTGTATATGCATTGGGCGCTCTATAACGCTGCCCGCCAGCATAATGTTCGTGTCTTCCTGGATGGACTCGATGGCGATACCACCATATCTCACGGCCTGGGGTATCTGGCAGAACTCGCCCGTACAGGCCGGTGGAAAACTCTGGCCACGGAGGCCACGGCCCTTTCAAAACAATCTAATGCCGCTTTCCCGCCTCGGCGGATCATCTGGCGATATGGCTTTAGACCTCTAATCCCAGAGTTCGCCATCCAGATCTGGCGACTGTTGCGGGGACGCCCCCGGCCAACGTGGGTTGACAACAAGGCAATCAACCCTCTTCTAGCCGAGCGTGTTGGACTGGCGGAACGCGCTCGAACTTTGCTGGGTAATGGATCTGGACCAGCGCGTACCGCCAGAGCGATGCATTGGTATAGCCTCACCTCCGCCCTAATTCCGTACACCCTGGAATTGGCCGACAAGGCCGCTGCGGCCTTTTCACTCGAAGCCCGCTACCCCTTCTTCGACCGGCGATTGATCGAGTTTTGCCTGGCCCTGCCCCCCGATCAAAAACTTCACCAGGGCTGGTCGCGAGTAATTATGCGCCGCGCCATGGCCGGTATTCTTCCCGAAGAGGTACAATGGCGATTCCGCAAAGCGAACCTCAGCCCAAACTTCAAACGCCGGTTGCTGGACTATGAGCGGGGGACTTTAGATGAGGTAATTCTACGCCAGCCGCAGATCATCCAGGAGTATGTGGATGTGCCAGCATTGCGCGCCGCCTATCGCCGATATGCCTCCCAACCGATGCAGACAGAGGAAGACTCCCTCATCATCTACGGGGCAGTGATCCTGGCCCTTTGGCTGCAGAGGTCGAACTTACGGCCTTGATTCCCTCGGGAAATGAACCTTCTTTACCTGGACTGGCGAGATAATCAGTCGAGATAATTTGTTAAAGAAAGGAGGTGATGCCTTTGCAAACAAATAAACAGGGGCAACCCAAGAAGAATTGGAATACGCCCCGTTTGATCATTCATGGTACAGTAGAGAAGATTACTACCCAAGAGGGTTGTGACAAAAACTATGGAGAGTCAGACGGTTACACTTTTCTTAGTAACCCCATTTATTGTTGGACGGGTAGCTGAATTTTCTCGCTTGAGTAGGGTAGTCACTCCTTACTATGTTGTGACGGGTCCGCCTTACCTCTGCCCTGCCGAATTCGCCGAGAACGCCGAGAAATCTAAAAATCTTTGCGATCTCTGTATACCCGGCGGTGAAGAAGGAACACCAACATAAGAAGTGATCTACTCTGGGTAAAATGGTTCATTTTCCGAGGGAGTCAAGAAAAAAGTATGTCTTTATACGTTGCCTATGGTCTAAGAATCCACTCTGTCCTGCCGCTGCCGGAACTCGTCGCCAGCGAGGCAGCATTTGCAGAAAATGAGGCGGATGTAAATATCCGCTTTGGAAAAATAAAATCCGTGCCGTTTGAGACAAATGGCGCAGCAAGGCACATTCACGCAAGTGCTGAAAAGATTTACCTCTTCTGGCAGGGGATTGGGTTGTTCCTGGTGTGCGGTGAACGCGAGATTATCATTGATCCTGCTCCGGGTGTGGAGGAGAGCGTGCTGCGTCTCTTTATCCTGGGTACAACTCTGGCCATGTTGCTCCATCAACGGGGACAGATGGTGATTTTGCACGCCAGCACGGTTGCTATATCTGACCGGGCCGTAGCATTTGCGGGGACGAAGGGGACGGGCAAGTCAATAATGGCTGCCACCCTCCACGCTCAAGGGCACGAACTGCTGGCTGACGATATCCTGGCCGTCGATATGCGCACCGGAGACCCTATGGCGATGCCAGGCTTTCCCTACTTAAAACTTTGGCCTGACTCGGTCGCTTCACTCGGCTATGTGCCAGAAACATTACCCCGGCTTCGCCCCGAGTTAGAAAAACGTGGCTATCGCATCATCACCGGATTTTCACGAGCGCCTGTCCCGCTCAAGTACATCTATCTGCTCAACCAAGGTCCAGAGCTAAAGATTGAGTCCCTCCGCCCCTCCGAGGCTTTGATCGAATTGATGCCTCACTGGTATGGAGCTCGATTTGGCATAAACCTGCTTCAAGCCCTGGGGCTTTCAACTCATTTTCTTCAGTGCGCTGCCTTAGTTAACAAGATAACCGTTTGTCGCCTGGAAAGACCAGACAGCCTATCAGCGCTGCCTGATGTGACCCGGTTGGTGGAAGAACATCTTGCCTCTGACTTACGGTAAATTACAGTGCGAGCAACTGACTCTGAGCGGAAATAAAATCTTGAAGGCCAAGCTATGTAACTTTACAGCCCAATTATCTTATTTACCCCAAACTTTGCGTCTGATCTGGACTGCTGCACCAGGTTGGACCCTGGCCTGGGTCATTCTGCTGGTTGTTCAGGGAGGATTGCCGGCAGCCACAGTCTACCTGACCAAATTGCTGGTCGATAGTCTGGTGGTGACTATTGAGGCGCGTGGTTCATGGGAGAGTGTTCAGCTAACGTTGATATTGGCCGGCTTGATGGCCGGGATCATATTGCTGACAGAGTTCCTGCAGAGCGCCAGCGAATGGATCCGCACAGCCCAGACGGAGTTAATTCAGGATCACATCAGAGCCGTGATCCACACAAAGTCTACGGCCGTGGATCTGGCCTTCTATGAATCGCCAGATTACTATGACCGGTTGCACCGGGTCCAGAACGACGCCAGTACTCGACCGCTGGCCTTGCTGGAAAGTGGAGGTGGCTTGTTGCAGAACGGCACTACGCTCCTGGCTATGGCCGCAATCCTGCTTCCATATGGTCTTTGGCTGCCTTTTGTCTTATTGATTAGTACCTTGCCGGCCCTCTATGTGGTGTTTCGATTCAACCGGCGTTACCACCGTTGGTGGGAACAGACAACGACCAACAGACGCTGGGCTCAGTACTATGATGCAATGCTGACGCATGGTGCAGTTGCCGCCGAACTGCGGCTATTCGACCTGGGGTCACATTTTCAGTCGGCCTATCAGGGGTTGCGCCAGCGATTGCGGACCGAGCGGTTGCGATTGACCAGGGATCAGAGTTTGGCTCGACTGGGGGCCGGCCTTATTGCCGTTTTGATTTCTGGGGCCGTTATGGCCTGGATGGTCTGGCAAGTTTTGCAAGGGCAAGGCACCCTGGGTGACCTGGCCCTCTTCTACCAGGCCTTTAATCGAGGGCAAAATTTGATGCGCTCCCTGTTGGGAAATGTGGGGCAAATCTACAGCAACAGTCTATTTCTGGGGAATCTGTTCGAGTTTTTGGGGCTGGAACCCCAAATTGTGGACCCGCCCAAGCCGCTCCCGACCCCATCCGCTTTGAAAGATGGTATCCACTTTCGACAAATCAGATTTCGTTATCCAGGGAGCGAGAGAGCGGTCTTGCAAGACTTTAACTTGACCATTCCCGCCGGACAGATTGTAGCTATTGTTGGCCCTAACGGTGCGGGCAAGAGTACCTTGCTCAAACTCCTATGTCGCTTTTATGATCCCGAAGCCGGTTCTATTAAACTGGATGGTATTGATATTCGCCGCCTATCGCTTGAAAAACTTCATCGCCAGATCACTGTTCTGTTCCAATTCCCCGTCTTCTATCATGCTACCGCCGGTCAGAACATTGCCCTGGGGGATTTGTCAGCAGCGCCAGGCGCGGTTGAGATTGAAGCCGCAGCCCGAGGCGCTGGAGCCCACCAGATCATTACTCGCTTGCCCCAGGGATACGATACGCTGCTGGGAAAGTGGTTTGCGGCTGGTACTGAACTCAGTGGGGGCGAGTGGCAACGGATTGCCCTGGCCCGCGCCTTTCTGCGACAGGCACACATCGTCGTCCTGGACGAGCCGACCAGCTTTATGGACTCCTGGGCTGAAGCCGACTGGTTGGGCCGATTTCGAACACTGGTTGAGAACCAGACGGCCATCATCATCACCCACCGCTTCACCACGGCTATGCAGGCCGATGTGATTCACGTTATGCATAACGGCCAGATTGTGGAATCGGGCAGCCATAATGAACTGCTGGCCCGAGGTGGTCTTTATTCCCAGTCCTGGCTGGCGCAGATTCAAGTCGGGGCCAACTCGCCAGCTCCGGACGTAGTCAGGCCCGACGGGGTACCTCAAAGTCCATCGAACGCGTTCCGGGCTGCAGTTGCGTCTACTCAAAGCTAAAAAACGAATGACGGAAAGGGTGAGCCTTGCAAATTGAGAAAATGAGGTGCGTGCGAGCGCCTATATCGGACGCAACTCGGGTGCTGTTGTGTGATTTTGCGGCCGGCGATGTACAGCGACCGTTGCACTACTTAGACGCCGATTGGGAAGAGGTCTTTCAAGGCGTTTGTCGCAATGGATTGCTTGGCTTGACCCACCGTTACCTAACGCGGTGGGAACCTCGAGACTATCCCCCGCTGGAGTTTCGGCAGTGGGTCCAACAGGCATACCGTCTCTGTACTATGTGCATGATGTCGCTGTATGTCGAAATTGGCAAAGTGCTGGCCCAACTGGCGGAATCTGGCGTGGACTACATGGTGTTAAAGGGGCCGGTCTTAGCTTATCTGGTCTACCCTAATCCTTTCCTGCGTCTATTCAGTGACCTGGACCTGATAGTGCGAGAGCGAGACTGGACCATTATGCACCACTTATTGGTGGATATGGGGTTTAGAGTCGCTATGGGTTGGCCGCAGCCGCCACCCAAGCTTGTGCCCCAGGCCAGAACTGGAGAACATCAACAGTACTGGCATAGAGAAAGTGGGATGCGGATAGAAGTGCATTATGACGACTTTCTCCACGTCGGGCTGGCATCCCGCGATGTAGAGAGGTTTTGGCGGCGGGCAATATGGGTGGATCTGAAGGGTGTGCCGGTTAAAAGCTTGTCTCTGGAAGACCAGTTGGCCTACCTGTGCATCCACTTGCACTATCACAATTACACCCGCCTGAATTGGTTCTCAGATATCGCCTTCATTGTACGCGATCAGGCTGAAAAACTCGACTGGGAACGCCTGCTTGAGACGGTACGAATCGAAGAGGCACAGGTGGGGGTATACTACAGTCTGCATTTTTTGGAACGGTTGCTCGGTCTCGGCGTGCCAGGGGACGTGCTCACCGCAGTGCGGCCTGACCCCCTTCGCTGCTGGTTGCACGAACGATATATGCCCGAAGACAAGGTTCTGTCGTTACAACCTATGCCCAGGTTCCACTTTAGTTTCTACTTCCGGCCCTTTCTCAAGCGGCTACTGCCTGACCTGCTGGTGATGGGTAGAAGGCCAGAGAAGCTTCGATATCTTGTTCGATTACTTTTACCACCCCGAGATTGGCTGATACATCATTACTCATTAGATCCCTCTAGCGTTCTTATTCACTACTTACTCCATCCACTAAAGTTTTTCTATCACATTGTTACAGATGTACTCAGGGCTATCATTCAGGGCGCTGCTCTAAATCTATTATACAAGGAGCATCAATAATGACAGATTATATCCACAAACGTTTTTTGGTTCTATTGATTCTGTTAGTCCTGATCGTCATTAGTATCGAATCGATTGGCCAAGCGATTGCTGCGGTCAGTGAGCCCAAGACCCTGGACAGAAACCTGGAGCCGGTAGTCGTCAAAGGGGCAGACGTTGCCTCTCTGATCGGTACCCCGGTCCAGCATCTATTCGTCTATACCTATACCGGCGTTGCCTGGGGGGGGCAAATCCCCTTCCAGGTAGACGAGGTGACGGCAAGCGGCAGCTATACAACCGTCGAGGATGGCCTGCTAGACGCCAACGACGAGATCGTCTTTATGGCTATGGACCTGGGGGATCGAGCGCCGAGTACGGAACCGCTAATGGCAACCTTGCCTATCAGCGCTACCTGGTATGAGATTGAAGTCTCTGATCCCACCGACCCGGCCAAGAAAGGCTGGGCTTACCTGGTTCGCTCCAGCGATCTATCTGCTACATTTACTGATGATTACGTTGACTACACTACCGCCACTCAACACGTGACCACCAGTCAATATGAATTGGGTTTTTCTACAACTCACTTTGGCCTGAACTATCTGGCTCTGAACGGGAGCGGGGTGGATATCTTGGACCGGAGCAAGCTGCGAATCAACCTTATCGCGCCAATTATAGGCCCAATAACCGTGACTGAAGACGATCTGGGCGCTCCACCAGCTCTCGTCCCGGTTAAAGACGGCCCGGTCAGGCTCATTTTATACCAGACTGTCAGTTCTGATAACATTGATGCGAGCCTGAGAACAACAACCCTGGCTTATGCTTCGCTGCTGCAAACAACCTTTGGCGTGGACATGGATATTCCTGACTTTATTGATATCTCTGACATCCGCACCTCGGTCGATTTTGACAGCGGAGTTTCCCCGGCCACTTTCTACAACGCCAATACCCCCGCCGGAGTTACCATCGACGGTAACCCGGATGTGGTAGCCCAAACGCCGGTAAGTAAGTGGAGTCAGGTTAGTCACACCAGTGGCCGCTTTATCCAGGTGACCGACCCCACGCCGGCGGGTGGCATACAGACAAACTTTTACAGAGACAACAGCACACCAGAGAGTGCTTCCACCGGGCAGCCTGGCTCCTACGGCGAGACCGGTTTCTTGTTTGAAGGAACTGTGAATCAAATATTTACCCTCAAGAGTTCGATGTTCTTTCTTCCCACCGGAGATAATGTGGGGGCTACTTACGAAACCTATTTTTCCAACCCTCTTACAGTTGTTACCACAAACTTGCAACCCCTGCTGTCAATTACCAAGACAGTGCTCCTGACCAACAACCCGGCTCAACCCGACGACCCTATCACCTACACAATCGTCGTCGCTAACGGCGGTAGTATGGATGCCACCGGTGTCCGCATTACCGACACTCTACCCACCTACGTCAATGGCGACGATTTGGATGAGACGGTGACCGTTGCTGCCGACGATAGCGTAACCTTCACCATCAACGCTACTATGGCTGCCGACGCGCCTCTTGGTGAAACTATTGCCAATACCGCCTACTATTCTCATAGCTCCGGCGCCGGTCAGGATAGCGCCGCCTTTACTATGGCTACACCTCCCATGCTATCAATTACCAAGACAGTGACCCTGGCCAATGACCCGGCTCAGCCTGATGACCCCCTTCTCTACACAATTGTCGTCGCTAACAGTGGTGGTACAGACGCCACTGGTGTCCGCATTACCGACACCCTACCCACTTACGTCAATGGCGACGATTTGGATGAGACGGTGACCATCGCTGCCGGCAACAGCGTAACCTTTACCATCAACGCCATTGTGACCGCCGACGCACCTTTCGCCGAAACCATCACCAATATCGCTTACTACGCTTACAGTTCCAACACCGGCCAGGATAGCGTTGCCTTCACTATACAACCACCCTCTCAGTTCCCCGATTCGCTAATCTTTCTGCCGCTCATTCTTAAAAGCAACTAAGGAGTAGGAACAATGGCAGGTTATATCCGCAAACGTTTATTCGTTCTATTGATTCTGTTAGGCCTGATCATCGTTAGTGTCGGGCTGACGAGCCGAGCGCTCGCTGGCCCAGTCACTGAGGCCAAAACCTTGAATAGAGACCTGGAGCCAGTGGTCATCAAAGGGGCAGACATTGCCTCCCTGATCGGCACCCCGGTCCAACATCTATTCATCTATACCTATACCGGCACTGACTGGGGGGGACAAATCCCCTTCCAGGTGGACGAGGTGACGGCGAGCGGCAGTTATACAACCACCGAGGATGGCCTACTGGACGCCAACGACGAAATCGTCTTCATGGCCAAGGACCTGGGAGACCGAGCACCGGATACGGCCTCGCTGATAATGACTTTACCTATCAGCGCTACCTGGTATGAAATTGAAGTTTCTGACCCCACCGACCCGACCAGGAGAGGCTGGGCTTACCTGGTTCGCTCCAGCGAGCTGTCTGCCACATTCAGTGACGATTACGTTGGATACATTGTCGTTACTCAGCATATCATCGCGAGCCAATATGAACTGGGTTTCGCCACAACTCACTTCGGTCCGAACTATCTGGCTCTGAACGGGAGCGGCGTGGACATCTTGGATCGGAGCAAGTTGCGTATTGATCTTAACGCACCAATTATAGGCCCAATAACCGTGACCGAAGACGACCTGGGGGCTCCGCCAGCCCCCGCTCCGGTTAAAGACGGCCCGGTCAGGCTCATTTTATACCAGACTGTTAGTTCTGATAACATTGATGCGAGCCTGAGAACAACAACTCTGGCTTATGCTTCCCTGCTGCAAACAATCGTTGGCGTGACCATGGATATCCCTCCCTACATTGACATCTCCAGCATCCGCACCTCTGTCGATTTTGATAGCGGAGTTTCCCCGGCCACCTTCTACAACGCCAACACCCCTGGTGGAGTTATCATCGATGGTAACCCGGATGGGATAGCCGGAACCCCGGCGAGTAAATGGAACCAGGTTAGCCACAGTAGCGGCCGCTTGATCCAGGTGACCGACCCCACACCGGTGGGTGGGATACAGACAAACTTTTACAGAGATAACAGCACTCCGGAGAGTAATGACACCGGGCAGCCTGGCTCCTATGGTGAGACAGGCTTCTCGTTCGAAGGAAACGTGAACCAAGAGTTCATTCTTGAGAGTTGGTTCTTTGTCCTCAGTGGGCAAGACAACGTTGGCCCCACTTACGAAAAATATTTTTTCAATCCTCTCACCATCGTGTCAAGATCATCACTAGGTTCTCCGGAGGTTTTTCTGCCAATCATTCTAAAAGGCAGCTAGGAGAGTAAAGCAAATTTGAGCAATAAGGATTATTGAAAGTTAGATAGCAAGGAAGAGAGCGAACTATGCAGCGATCAATACCGATTCTTTGGGGCTTGGTGATTATTCTGCTGATTCTGAATCTGCTTTTGCTTGACGTTCTCAATCTGGCCCGGCTCACCGCTATTGAAACCTTAAATGAGGTTGAAGCCACGCTGGATAATCTGGCAAATGAGGTAATTGTCTACAATATCGAAGTGAACCAAGCTGTGCCGATAAAAGCAGATGTACCCTTCAACCAAACTATGGATATACCACTCAACACCGTCATCCCCATTGACCAGGTGTTGACGATGCCCTTTCAGATGGGAGCCAGCGAAATTGAACTCGATGTGCCAGTAAAGACAGATTTTCCCATAGATACAGTTATACCTGTGGCTTTCAACCAGACGATCACTGTAGACACGGTGGTTCAGTTAGATACCACGCTGCCCGTTGAAATTGACATAGCTCAAACCCCGTTGGCTAACTATCTAAGACAGGCCAAACTAGACATTGCTCAACTGAGAAGCTGGCTCGCTCTACAGGGTGAGGCAGTAGCGGTGGAGGGGACTGTTGTTGTTACCCTTGACGATGAAACAAGGGTTAACGCCGTGCCAGCCTCTGCCGGTAATCTCCAATCGCAAGTTGTTGCCGTGGAAGCAGTGACTACGGCAGCACCAGTCTCAGAGGAGACACAATCAGACACGTCGGATGTATCGCAACCATCTGCAGATCCTCTGTCCTTGTCTGATAACGCTGCCTCCCAACCTGATCCGGGTTGGTGCGCGCATGCCTATTGGCCGTTACGACCCGGCACCGCGTGGACCTACAATAGTGCAGATACCTCATACAGCCAACATGTAGATAACGTTCTAAACAATGAGGTCTACCTGAGTACCCAATACGAGGGTCGGAACATCCAATTCAACCTGGTGTGCTATCAAGAGGGTTTGGGGGGTAGTTACCTGGGGGATATGCGCAGAATTACCGAATTAGGTAATCTTAACTTCAGCAACCCACGTGGCATATTTCTACCTCACCCGGAAGTGATCGAAAAAATTGGAAACTCTTGGACTCAAGAATACGATGTCACTGGCACGATTGAGGCCCGCCAGGAGGATAGGCCGGTGGTGGGCCATATCAGCCACGGGCGGGCCGTAGCGGTTTACACTCCAACCGGCTTTGAAACCTTGAAAACGCCGTTAGGACCACGAGAAGCGTTACGCATAGAACAGAAACTTGACCTCGAACTGGACATTGACTTTAGTTTCAGTAGCCAAACTATGCCCGCTACTGAGATTGTAAAGCTGACCACTGTTTACTGGTTTGTCAAAGGCATAGGCCCGGTACGGGTGCATTGGCAAGGTGGCACCATTCAGCAAGACTTTGAGATTGGCGAAACCGCTGTCAATCAACTATCTTCTATACCTGCACTGGCTGAGGAACATCTCATGTTTGTCTGTATCTTGTCTGAAGAAGAAGCCTCTGAATGTATGCGAATAGCTGGTATTTCTCAGGCTGATTTAACAATTCCACCTGAGACTGAGTTAGAAATACAGGGTTTTATCTTGCCAAATGACTTCAGCAAAGATGAGACTACTAATGCTATCGAACCAGGCTCTAACGAACTATCAGAGAGACCGACGAGCGCTAACAAGTCTTCTGGGGAACCAACACCTGAGGAGGAAACAGAGTCTGACAGTGAACAGGCAGCCTTGCTGGCATATGCTGAAGCAGTAGCCAAATTAGGCGAAAAGATTACAGAGGCTGGAGAAAAGTTTGGAGCATCCGCTCTTGCTTATCGCAACGGTGAGTTAACTCTGGATGAATTCCGAAGCAAATTCTCGTCTTTTAAGCCCAAGATTCAAGGATTTATCCAAGAAGTTGACAAAGTTTCTCCTCCACCAGAAGCAGAAGACGTACATCAAAAGCTGACCAGTGGTCTAGATATGTGCAACGAAGCTGTTGGGCTGATGGACGAATGGTTCGATACTCAAGATGGTGGCACAAAAGAGGCGACTGCACTTTTGGTAGCGAGTTGCATTGACCAGGTGGAGGAGGCTGGAGATGAGTTAGAGACATTGGTTGGGAGTTTGCCAAACGTTCCACGATGATAAAACAGCTTTGTGTATTGCGTAGTTTATGACCAGTCCTCAGTTGATTGCCCTACTGGTAATAATTGCGGATCAGGTTAACCCTTATTTTTTAGCGTTTGCAACAAACAAAAAACCTCACCGGGACTCGGTGGGGTTTTTTATTTGACAAGTAACAACTTAGAAACCGTCCGTCGATTAAAATCAACGGATACGTTTCAGTTTTGGAGCGAGTTATGATTTAGCAACTGGTTAAACCTTTGGAGTCGAGGCTTCAGCCGGTCCAAACGGAGCCACGATCGGCCGAAGCCTCGACTCCATAATATATCTGCCCCCAAATTGAAATGCACCCAAACCGACAACCGACCGCTTACAAAGTGGATATCCTATTGAGCTACCGGGACACAGTGTAACTCATCTAAGCACCTCCGGAGGGATTCGAACCCCCAACCCTCAGTTCCGAAGACTGATGCTCTATCCAATTGAGCTACGGAGGCAGGTTTTGCAGTTATTATACTTTTCTCCAAATTTGTGTCAAACTTTTTACCTGCGCACCACGTTTCAATGGTGATGGATCGAAAGGAGATTCTTTTTTACCAATTCGCCGTGGGTGCGGCGGGCGACTGCCTGGTCAGGTGCCACGGCCAACATAGTCTCTAGCGTTTGGCCAGCCACGGCCCAGTTAGTACCCTTGTCCATATAGGTGTGCAGCAAAAAGCCATTGGGACATTCATAAATGTCGTAACAGTTAACGGTCAGCGCAAAACCGTGCCCTTCGACAATTCGATGTCCTTCAAAACTGACGTGATTATCCTCAACCGCAATGATTTTGCTGACCTGCTCAATGGCCTGTTTAACTTGCTCGGCAGAGTCGCTTTCCAGTTTGATCAAGCCTTGGCCTCGACGAACCGCTTCTATTTTATCCATAGAGAAAAAACTCCTGTTATACAGAGGCAGTAGAAAGTGAATTTTTATTTCGCCGCTGAAACCAGAGCATACCCCCCACTGCTCCCAGTCCGGCCACAACGGCCAGGTTGAAGGCACTACAGAAAGTATTGATGGTTAAAGTGGCCTGCCAGTATTCGCCGGTATCAGCGATCAGAAATTGGGAGAAGCCCATCTCACGCATTAACTCCGGTAACTGTTCCGAGTTAGTAACCAGAATACCGTTCACCAAAGTGGCCAGCATCTGTCCAACCACGACCCCGACTCCGCTAAGGCCACCGGCAATACCACCCCGGTACAAACTCACTTCCGATTTTGCGGGGGTATCAAACCAACCGGCCAAATAGCCCACCCCTATGCCCAGCAAGGGGGTGAAGCAAAGCGTACAAAAAGGCGACAAGAGCGTTAACCCCATCACATAAATAAAGCCAATGACGGCTCCAATCAAGCTAGCCTTAATCACCTTGGACCTCTTCAGCAGAGTTTTTTCCTGGTATTTGCTCGACTTTGAGGGTGTTGGTTCGACCACTACCCCGGTAAGGGAGTGTACCCTCACTTTTGGCATTTCAGTATAGCACCAAGCCAGACTATTTGCAATGCGGACTTTCGCAAATACCCAAACATTTTGTATTGACGCCCCATCATTTCCATGCTAGAGTCCACAATAAATAAAGAGGCACTCTGCTTTAAATGCCAACCAAAATACGGCTATCTCCCAGGCCCCATTTTTTGAGGCGGTGGAAAGAATATTTACAATTTATTCCTGGCACGAATGGATGGTGGCTTCTTGGGCCATGTTTGTTAACAGTAACTATCTTGGCCTGTGTAACGAATACCCCTGTGGCTCAAATAGCCACACCTCGTCCCACCCGAACCCTTCTGCCTACTTTTACCATGACCCCGATTCCACCCTCACCAACACCGGTACCGACCAATACAATTACCCCTACCCCGACCGAGACACCTGTGGCTACCAATACGCCTATGCCTACCGATACCCCCCTACCTGCTACCGATACGCCTATGCCTACCGATACCCCGGTTCCACCGACCGCCCCGCCACCAACGTCCGCTCCACCAACCAACACCCCAGCGCCTACACCCACTCCAGATTCGGCCGGAACGTCACCCCTGCCCACTCCGACCAATACGCCTGAGCCTGACACGCCACCCGGCCGGTATGAGGTTGATGATGAAGAAGGCAAACAAAATTGTGCTCATGTAGGGGTGACCGGTCGCGTGTTTGATAGAGACAGTGACGATCCGGTGCCATACGTGACGATCCAGGTAACCGGAGATACAGATGAGTATAAAGGACCCTATATTGGAAAAACGGATCAGGATGGGAATTATACCATTCTCATTAGCGAACTGAACGATAGTATAGATGACGTTGAATTTACGGTGGAAGTTATTGGCGGCTCAGGGGTAGAATCGAAAGATAAACTCGAGTGGAGAGCCGGTGACAATTGCAAAGATGATGACGATATACAAATTATGGAAATTCGTTGGGAGAGAAAAAAGTCATAATCAGTAATCTTACAGACTGACCAAATCAGGTCGATAGACGGAGAAGAACTTAATGGGCATTAAACCAGATCATTGGATTAAGAAGATGGCCCTGGAACATCGTATGATCGAGCCATTTGAGGCCGGACAGGTGAAAGAGGGGGTTATCTCTTACGGCGTTTCTTCCTATGGCTACGATATTCGAGTGGCCGATCAATTTAAGATTTTTACTAACGTGAATAACACCGTTGTAGACCCCAAACGGTTCGACAACCGTTCATTCGTTGAGTTTAAGGGCGATATCTGCACCATTCCACCTAACTCATTTGCCCTGGCCCGGACCGTGGAATATTTCCGCATTCCCCGTGATGTACTGTGTATTTGTCTCGGTAAATCGACGTATGCCCGTTGTGGCATCATTGTGAATATTACCCCCTTCGAGCCGGAATGGGAAGGTTACGTCACCCTGGAAATTTCTAATACCACCCCCCTGCCGGCCCGCATCTATGCCAACGAGGGCATTGCCCAGGTAATCTTTTTTCAGGCCGATGAGGTCTGTGGCACCTCTTATGCTGATAAAAAAGGTAAGTATCAAAAGCAGACGGGGATTACGTTGCCCAAGATTGATAAAGAGTATCCTCTCCAAAAGTAAGGGCGAGGCAAGTCGGATTGGTGGTAGTCGAAACAAACAAGCTATGCCCCGCCTTGCCTCGCCCCTACGCTACCCACAAATTTGAAGAGGCTACGATAAAGAGTAGGATTGGAGATTGGGCCCGAATGGGCTGAAACCATGCACGTCAATACATTTGATCGCTACGAAACCGGCGAGAGTTTGATTCACCGCCTGGACCCTCGGGTAAAGGTGGTGGTGACGATTCTCTTTATCATTTCCAATGTCATTTTACCCGACGGTGCCTGGCTGGCTTTTCTGTTAGCCTGGGGATTGGTGCTGGGAATCAATATGCTGGCCGGGTTGAGGTGGGATTATGCCTTGAAACGTTCCTTCATTGCCCTGCCCTTTGCCCTGGCCGCCATCACCTCGATCTTTACCCTGCCGGGACGTCCCGTGTTTGCCCTGGCCTTTGGCCCCTGGCAACCGGTGGCCACGGATGCGGGCTTAATTCGCTTTACCAGCATTGTCGTGCGGAGTTGGCTTTCAGTCCAGATGGCCATCCTGTTAACGGCCACCACCCAATTCCCGGACATGATGCATGCCCTGCGCCACTTACGTTTCCCTTCTATGCTGGTGGCAGTGATTTCCTTCACCTATCGTTATCTGTTTGTTCTGGCCGACGAAGCGATGCGCTTGAGGCGGGCCCGCGAAGCCCGGAGCGCCCGTCCGCTGGGCGGCGGTGGCGGTGGTACGATTTTTTGGCGGGCACGGGTGGCCGGCAATATGGTGGGCCAGCTTTTTCTACGCAGCTACGAGCGCAGCGACCGGGTTTATAATGCTATGCTGGCCCGGGGCTACCGGGGCTATCTTCAGACCCTTAATCCTCACGTGATGCGGGCCAGTGATTGGGCAATCGGCACGTTGGTGGCGGGCATTTTGGTTATACTGCAAGTCATCGGGCGTTTGACACTTTGGTAAAGGATAGGCTATGCCAATCGTTCACGACTCATCCCAATTAAAAACCGTTTCGGCAGGCGCTGCTGCAGACGGCAACATATTAACGATAGACAATTTGAGTTTTAGTTACCCGGACGGCCACGTGGCTCTGCGTCAAGTCTCCCTACAGGTTAATTACAGGGAGAAGGTAGCCCTGGTCGGGCCGAACGGGGCGGGCAAAAGTACGCTTATGCTGCATCTCAACGGCATTCTCGGCGGCAACGGCCAAATCCAGATCGCTGGTATGCCGGTCACAAGGCCCAATCTACCCCTGATTCGGGCCAAAGTTGGCCTGGTCTTTCAAAACCCGGACGATCAACTCTTCTCCCCGACTGTTTTTGAAGACGTGGCCTTTGGGCCGCTGCATATGGGCATGCCCGAAGTTGAGGTGCGGGCCCGGGTGGGTCGGGCTTTGGCGCAGGTGGGGATGAGTGATTATACCGACCGCCTGTCACACCACCTCAGCGTCGGCGAAAAGAAGCGCATTGCCATTGCCACGGTCTTGTCAATGGACCCGGATTTGCTGGTACTCGATGAGCCTTCGGCCGGCCTGGACCCCCGCGCCCGGCGCTCCCTGATCAACCTATTGCGTGAGATGTCCCTGACGATGCTGGTTTCCAGCCACGATATGTTGATGGTACGTGAACTTTTCCCCCGCATGGTCATCATGGACGAGGGCCAGATTGTGGCCGATGGCCCCACCGAGGTTTTGATGGAGAACGAGGCTTTGTTAGAGACCCATGGGCTTGAGCGGCCCTGGCCTTTGTGATACAATTTACGGCGAGTAGTTTTTCAAGACAATCGGCAGGTACCCAGGCCCCACCACAACCGTGACCGTAGCCGTCTTTCCTTCCACCGCATAGGTGAAGGTATCGAGACCGTGGGCGAAGCCGGGATTGGGGGTATAGATGATGGTGCCACCGGGATTGACCACCGCCCCACCATTGGTTGGGGGGACGGTGATGGCCAGGGTACTGGCGTCAACGGCTACGTACCCCAAGGCCACCCCGGTGCTGGAGTTTGTATCCGGGCTGACATCACTACAGGTGAAGCCACCTGCCCCATCTCCCGCACAGAACCTGTTTTGTTTAGAATTATTATTGGCAAAGATTGCGTCCAGTTTGCTATCACTGTTCAGATCTGCCAGGATGACACCTTTACTGAAGTTTGCATCTGTGCTAACATCGCTACAGGTGAAGCCACCCGCCCCATTACCCGCACAGAACCTATTTCGTATCATATCATGATCAGCAGCAAAGACTGCATCCAGTTTGCCATCGCCGTTTAGATCTCCCAGGGCAACATCAGCGCTATTAGGGCTTGCATCCGGGCTGACATCACCACAGGTGAAGCCACCCGCCCCATTTCCCGCACAGAACCGATTTCGTGGCAGAAGATTGGCAAAGACCGCATCCAGCTTGTTGTCGCCGTTCAGATCCTCCAGGGCGACACCATTGCTGACGTTTGTATCGGTACTGACATCACTACAGGTGAAGCCACCCGCCCCATTTCCCGCACAGAACCTGTTCCGTTGATTATTAGCAAAAACCGCATCCAGTTTGCCGTCGCCGTTCAGATCCCCCAGAGCCACGTCCGGACTGTCCCTGATGTCCGTGCTGGTGATATCACTACAGGTGAAGCTACCCGCCCCATCGCCCGCACAGAACTTGTTTTGGTGAGAAAGATTGGCAAAGACCGCATCCAGCTTGCCGTCGCCGTTCATATCTCCCAGGGCGACGCCTGAGCTGTAGTGTGTATCCAGGCTGCTGACAGGATTACAGGTGAAGACACCCGCTCCATCTCCTGCGCAGAACCTATTTAGCGAAGTGGTGGCAAAGACGGCATCCAGCTTGCCGTCACCGTTCAGATCCCCCAGGGCCACGTCAGTGTGGCCCCATGTCTCGGTGCTGCTGACATCACTACAGGTGAAGCCACCCGTCCCATCACCGGCACAAAACCGATTACGTTGATAAAAGTTGGCAAAGACCAGGTCCAACCTATCATCAAGGTCGTTGGCCAGCACGTGGATTTCCACCGGGATATTTTCAAAAGTAACGGCCATATCGTCCACCGGGCCAGCCGCCTGCACGTCTGGGGGGTGCCGGCCCAGGCTGAATGTTAGAATTAATAGCCAGGCTATGAGTAAAGTGCTTGGGTATTTTCCCATTGTCCGTTCTCCTCTTCCTTACGGTTTATCATAAAACACGAAATACGTTGGGCAAGCAGTGATAAATCGTTGTGGATAATGTATAGGAGTCGTTTAATGTGGCTGAAGAACGACCTGACTCACTTTACGATTTACGAGCAGGTCTTGGATGGTTATTAGGCCGGTCGAATTAGAGGAGATCTTTTGGGGGGTGTGAGTGATTCTGATGCTTTGAACAGAATCTTCATTTCAAATGGACCAATACGAACCATTTCTACGGTCGTCGGTCATCGGAGATGAAATCTTTGTCGAATTACAGAGATGCCTGTCAGTCAATCCTAATTCATAGATTAGGGAATTTCTCTAGCACTTCACAAGTGACAAATGTCACCTAAAATGGCGACATTTGTCACTACCTGTGTTTTTCTGACGGTTACTCTCAACGAATCTCCACCGTTGGTACCGGCGGCGTCGGTGTAGGAACACTGTCTGAGTGGCCTCGATAAGGGCGCTGATCTTCCGGGGTGGGCAGGGGGGCGTCTGCCAGGCGAGGCGCCCGGCCTTCGGTCTGCCACAGGGCGTCGGCCAGAGTTTGCTGGTAGCGTTGCATCAGGCGCACGTCTTCGAGCATCTGGTTGTCGTTAGTCAGGCGGGCCACTTCAGCCAACCGGCTCTCCAGGGTCACGGCCAGCCGCCAGGCCGCCTCGTATTGACCGGCCTGGAACAGCCGGTCAATCTCTCGCATCCCCTCGGCCGTCTGTTGAATGGTGACGTTGCGCAAAATCTCCAGGTCCCAGGTTGGGTCGTAACCGCTCAGGTTAGCGGCCATCTCAATGGTGACCGTTTGCTCTACAGTGACCGGCTGTTGGGCGAACTCGTCAAAGTAATGCAACGTTACCCTGGCCAGGGGCCGAGCAGGCGTAGCAGCAGTAGCTGGCTCCACCTCCAACTGGGCCAGGACCACCGCGCTGTCGCCGGTGCCCAGCGGCCACAAGGATACGTTAGCCCCCTCGGCGGGTGGTGTGCCGGCCAGGCCGCTCAGTCCGACCAACTGCACGCCCGGCTCCGGGACGACGGTCAGGTTGACGTCGCCGGCTGCTCGCTGCTTCAACCCGGCCACGTGCTCGCGAAAGACCCGATCCATCTCCTGGGCCGAGTCGACAAAGCTATACCCGCCCTGCCCCTGGTGAGCCAGTTGGCTGAGCAGAGCGTCGTTGAACTCGAACCCCAGGCCGATGGTGCTCAGATAGATGCCCCGTTCGTTGTAGGCCAGGGCGTCGGCCGCAATCTGGTCGGGCTCGGTCACGCCTCTGTTGGCAATGCCATCGGTCAGCAAGATGACCCGGTTGTTACGGCGAATGTCAAAGTTTTTGTCCACTTCCCGGAAGCCTAACATCATCCCGGCGTGTAAATTGGTGCTGCCGTCCGGCTGAAGGTGGTCAATCACCGTCCGAATCCAGCGCCCATCGCCGACCGGTTGGGCCGGATGTAAGACTTCGGCCTCATCACTGTAAGCCACAATAGAGACGATGTCATCGGGCTGCAAACTCTCCAGAAAGACACGCAGCGATTGCTTAAGATAGGGCATTTTGTCCGGGTCATTCATACTGCCACTACGATCGATGACAATGGCCAGGTTCAAGGGGGCCACCATCTCTGTCTGAGCCGATGTGGTTTGCAAGCCGATTTGCAGCCAGACCGGGCCACCCTGCACCGGCATCCGGTAATTACCCAGGCGCAGGTCCAGGCCCGCCGTGTCCTGCACCGGTTCGGGGAAATGCTGCTCGTAATATTGTAGATATTCGGCCACGCGGATCTCTTCGGCCGGCACAATCGCCCCGGCATTGATGACCGCCCGGCTGCGGGCCTTACTGGCCTCGGGAGCCTGCCCGGCGCAGGCGGTTGAAGCGAACACAACTAACAACAGCATTACCAGGAACCAGTAACCTTTTGCCTGGCTGAATGCCTGTCTACCATTAATTTGAGAATTTTGTTTGGGTGTCATTTTGAGTCTTTCTCCTTTGCTGATGACTTTAATTGGTGATGATTATTTTTGTCTCCACTTTATGGCCATCAGCGTTGCATTTCAAGACTCACATGTGTTACATTGGGTGTAACATTGGGTGTAACAGGGTTAGTTAGTTTCTGTTGCAAAACGTAGCCAGGGCATCCCTATGCCCGCCGTAGACGCATGGGGATGCGTCTACTACAAGGTTTTGCAACAAGAACTCGTTAGTGTTTTTATGGCTTGGGGTGAGTAGCTGATGATAACGACTTTGAGAAAGTTGTCTGAGCGACGACGAATTTGAAGCACCTGATCAAGTTATGGGAAACGGAACAACTGACCACCGAGCAGACCATCGGCCAGATTCTCTTGCACCTGCAGGCCCTATCAGAGCGCGTGTGGAACCTGGAACGGCGGCTGGGGTCACAACAGCGGAGGCAGTCAGAGCCCCCACCGCCACCAAAGGGACCGGTGATTGAGTAATCCTTGCCAACTTTTGCCAATGATTGAAATCAGCCGGGCAATTTAGCAAATTGCCCTACAAGTGTCACTTACTGATCACTGACCACTGCTTACTCCTCCGATGGCGTAGCTACCGGGGTGACTGTGGCCGTAGCCGTAGCCGTGGTCGTAGCCGTGGCTGTGACGGTCGCAGTGGCCGTAGGGGTGATGGTCACCGTACCGGTCAGGGTGGTCGTGATTTGGCTTTGGTAGGCATAGAAGGCGGGGGAGGGCCCGAACAGAGAAACGTCGTCAATATTAAAGTTGACTTCTGTTTCGGTGGGGTACTTCTGTACCCCGCGAATGAAGAGGGTGATTTTGTTGGTATGGGTGGTGGGTACGGTTCCGGTGATGCGCTGATAGAACAGGGGCGTGTTGTCGAGGTCAGGACCGTTCGAGCCAAGGCGTAACTGCTCGGTTAGGGGCATCGGCAGCCACTGCTCAACATTCGCGTAACTGCCTTCACCGCGATAATCAACCCCCCAATGCATTTCGTACGCCCCCTGGTTTCTCTCTTCACGAGGGGCATCGCTGCGCATCAGGGCGTGAATGGTCAGGTCATAGGTGGCGTTGGGGATGACCTCGACCGTTTGCGAAATGGCAATCATCCGGTCGAGTGCATCATGTTCGACCTGAAAAATCTCCATCAACTGGGCCTGCTGGCCACTGTGGACGGCTTCTGGCCATGCCTCTCTGTACCAGCCAAAGTGGGCCCGGTCATTACTATAGGTGAACCAGCCCGGGGCCACCCCATCCTCAGTCTCCCAGGTCGCTTCAAAATCACCATTCTGGAGAATGTTGGCCAGTTCGGTTGGGGGGGTGGGGGTAGGAGTGGGCGGGACGGTATAAGGGTGAAATTCATACTCGAGGCGCAGCCGCTCATTTGTACTGAGCGTCCAGTGGTAGCTGGAGGTTTTCCAGTGATAGGAGCGGATGACAACGGCCCCGTAGTCAACGATATCCTCTGCCGGGAGATACTCGGGAAACCCATCAACCAGGAAGTTGGTCACGTCCCGGGCCAGGTCGCCCGTGACCGGCGCGGTGATGGCCTGGGCCATACCTTTGGCGATCATACGGATGGACGGATCGAGCCCATCGTTGATCTCTTGCCCCGACTTTTTGGTGTTAATGGCGGCAAAGTACAGGTACAAGTTGTCCTGCAAGGCGCTCTCGTCGATCATCATCATAAACTCGGCCACGCCCATGATTTTACCACCGTGCCTGATCGTGGCACTGACGTCCAGGTTTTCGTTCAGCGGATAAACGACCGGTATCACGCAAGCCGTGTCTTTATCCGGATCCTGGCCATTGCTGGCCACGGCCAGGAAGCGAAACGCGGTCAGGTTGCCGAGATCGACGTCCGATCCCGGCATGATTTCAATCGAGGTGATCCGCAGTTTGACCCAGGTGGGACTATCCTCGGAACCGGCCGGACATAGGTTTTGGCTTGACAGGGCCGGGCCATTACTACAGCCCGAGAACACCAGGGCCAGCCAGAGTAAACAATAAATAACGATGGGGCGGGGTGTAATTTGCTTGATCTCCAATTACCAATCTCCAATCTCTTGCAATAAGCTATTATATTCCTCCGGGCTCAGTAGTTACCCTTTTTCTATGGTAAAGAGATTGTCTCTCTTTGTCAAGCTTGAATTCCCGCCTGAAGAGGCTCGTTTTAAAGTATAGGCCAGGTTATGGTATACTACTGTGGAAAGAAAACAACCCTTTGATACAAAACATTGCAATGACCGGCGACCGACGACCGTTGACCGCCGAAAAAACATGTAATCACCCAATCTTACCCCGGTTGGCTGTCGTCGGCCTACCCTATTGGGTCGTAAAATCAACCAATAAGTCTGGAGGGAAGAAAATGGCCACCTATATTGAGTATGAACTGGAAGACGGCACCACCATTCTGATTGAAGCCGACGAGAAGCAGAAGAGCGGCTGGACCAAAGCCGGCCGGAATAAAGTGGGCGACATCATCGCCTCGGTTGACCAGAAATTCGAGCAGGCGTTTGCCGGAGTCAAGAAATCGGCCCTGGCCCTGCGCAGCCAACTGGAGGAGATGCGAGCCGACGAAGTGACCGTCACCTTTGGCCTCAGGGCTGCTGGCGAGGCCGGCAACTTTGCCATCGGCAAGGTCGAGGGGGAGGCGAATTACACGGTTACCTTGAAGTGGAGTAATAAGAAGGAGGAGGAGGAAGGTGAGCCAGAGAAAGGGTCATAGATCGGCAATTGTCAGATAAATTTTAACGCCATGTCATTCTGAGGCCATAGGCCGAAGAATCTCCATAAAGAGGTGTTTGTCTATGCCTACTCCCCTGGAGTCCGCTATTATCCGTATCCGCACGGCCGACGGCATCGTCGTCGGCGCTGGTTTCCTGGTGACCGGCCGGCATATCCTGACCTGTGCTCACGTCGTGGCCGAGGCGCTGGACCTGCCCCACGATACGCCTGATCCGCCCCAGGCCGATATCCGGCTCGATTTTCCCTTACTTGCCCCGGACCAAGTGCTAACTGCCCGCGTTATTCATTGGCAGTCTAACGCCGATGTGGCCGGACTGAAGCTGACTGGCCAGCCACCCGGCAGGGCCAAACCCGTCCGTTTGATCACTGCGGATGATTGGTGGGGTCATTCCTTTCGCGCTTTTGGTTTCCCAGTAGGATCTGACGACGATGGACGATGGGCTTCCGGTCTTTTGCGTGGCAAGCTGGCTAATGGCTGGGTGCAAATTGAAGATGTAAAACAAACCGGCTACTTCGTGCAGCCCGGTTTCAGTGGTGGCCCGGTGTGGGACAACCAGTTGGCAGGTGTGGTCGGGATGACCGTGGCGGCCGACACCCCGGCGGGGATAAGAGTGGCTGCTATCATTCCCACCAATATTTTGGGCGAAGTCTGGCCCAACCTGCCACTGGCCCCTGAGGCGGAACCAGCCTTCGACCTGGCTCTCTACGAGCAGGCCTACCTGGAACGTCTCAAGGCCCGCTATGCCGCAGACGCCCCTTATTACGTGCCCCTGGCCGGAGAAACGACCGGGATCGAGCAGCCACCGGCCCAGGCTCCCCGCTCCATCCGCCGCCGCAGACAGCGGGCCCTGGCCGACTACTGCGAATGGATCCAGGCCGGACAGGAGATCAAACGCATCAAGCTGAATACCCTGCGCCAGGGGGTAGACAAATACCCCTGTATCATCCTCCTGGGCGACCCCGGCTCCGGCAAAACCACCGCCCTGGAAAACCTGGCCTACCAGTTCGCCACCGAAATTCTCCAATCACCCCATCCATCCTCCTGCCAAACTTCTCCCCGGCCCCCCGGCTCCCCCGCCCCTCTGCTCCCAATCCCCCTCCGCCTGAGCGAATTCGGCCCGGAGATGCCGGTGGAAGATTTCATCAGCCAGGGCTGGGCCGGCCCGGCCGAGGCCGGGCACTGGGGCGCCCCGGAACTGGCCGCCAACCTGGCCGGCTACCTGGAGCAGGGCCGCCTGTTCCTCCTGTTTGACGCCCTCAACGAGATGCCCCGTGAAGATTATAAAACACGGGCGCAGCAACTGCGCCGCTTTATTGACCACTGGCAGAAAAAGGGCAACCGTTTCCTGGTTACTTGCCGGGTGCTGGACTACGGCGAGGAACTGCAAGGCTTGCAGCGAGTCGAGATCCAACCGCTCGACGACGACCAGATTCGGACTTTCCTCCAGAAAGAACTCCCCGGCGACTGGCCCAGGCTTTGGCAGGCATTAACTCAAGGTGAGGCCCAGACCCAAAATCGTCAATCCAAAATCGAAAATCGCAAATTGCTTGCGTTGGCTCGTAACCCCTACCTGCTGACGATGATCATTGACGTTTTTGCCGAGGACAGGCAGTTGAGCCAGAACCGGGCCGAACTGATGAGCCGCTTTGCCCAAATCCAGATGAACTGGGCCAAAACCAAGACGCCGCCCGCCGGCTGGCTGGACGTGGCCGTGCAGCAGGAGAGCCTGGCCGTGCTGGCCTTTGAAGCCCAGCACAGGGCCGGCTTTGGCACCCTGATCAAAACCGGGCAGGTCAAAGCGGTCATGCCGGCCACGGTCCAACTCGACCCGAACTGGCCGCCGCTGCCGGCCCCGCCCGAGCAGGTGCTGAGCCTGGCCGCCAGCGCCAACATCATCGAGATGCCCGTGGACCGCTCCTCGGTCCGCTTTTACCACCAGTTGCTGCAAGAGTATTTTGCGGCGCGGGAACTGCTGAAGCGAGTCGAGGCAGACCTGTCAGGTTTATGGCAGTGGCCCTGGCTGGAAAGCGAGATGCCGCCGGTGGGCAAACGAGGTTTTTTAGACCCCCTACCTCCACCGCCGCCGACCGGCTGGGAAGAGCCGCCCATCCTGGCCGCCGGGCTGGCCCCCGAAAACGACGACCAACTGGTGCGGGCCTTGATCAAAATCAACCCGGTCCTGGCCGGGCGTTGTCTGCACGAAGGGCAGGCGAAGGTGGATAAAGCCACCCGGCAAGCCGTGATCGAGGCCCTGCTGGCCACCATAGCCCAGACCGGGGTGGCCCTGCGGGTACGGCTTGCCGCCGGGGAGGGGCTGGGTTACCTGGGCGACCCGCGCCTCGGAGAATTCGTGACTATTCCGGCCGGTAAGTTCGTGATGGGTGGTGACGGCGAGTATGACGGTAAGCCCAAACACAACCTATATCTGCTGGCATACCGGATTGCCAGGTACCCCCTGACCAACGCCGAGTTTGCTCCCTTCGTCGAAGCCGGGGGCTACCGGGACAAACGCTGGTGGACCGAAGCGGGCTGGGCATGGAAAGAAGATCTAAATGAACCTGGTTACTGGCGGGACAGCCGCTTCAACAAGCCCAACCAGCCGGTGGTGGGCATAAGCTGGTACGAGAGCGTGGCCTACTGCCGCTGGCGGAGTACCGAAACAGGCCAGCCGGTCCGTTTGGCGACCGAAGCCGAGTGGGAAAAAGCCGCCCGTGGGACCGATGGCCGTATCTATCCTTGGGGTAACGTGTTTGACCCGAGGCGGGTGAATATGGGTCTGGGCGAACAGGCGGTCAACACCACCACACCGGTGGGTATTTACCCGGCCGGGGTCAGCCCGTACGGGCTGGATGATTGCGCCGGGAACGTTTGGGAGTGGTGTGCGACAAAAGTAGGGGGAGATTTTTCCAATCCTAGATTCAAGCCATATCCCTACAAAGTTGAGGATGAATGGAGTGAGGAACATTTGAGTGGAACATATGTTCGGGTGCTGCGGGGCGGCTCGTGGCTCGACCTCAGTCAGAGCTTCGCCCGCTGCGCCTTCCGTGACCGGGACCTTCCGGACGATCGAGACGTCAACGGGGGTTGTCGGCTTGTGGTCTCCCCCATTTGATGCTGGTTTCTGGGGTGCTGAAATCCTGGAATTCTGTCCAGAGAAAAGAGAGGATACAGGGAAATAAATCAAGGTAGCGAAAAGTCAAGCCAACCGGAATCCGCCGTAAGGCGGTCGATTTAAAAATTTCAAGTGAAAACCTACAAAAATCTCTATCCTACAATCTATACCTGGGAGGCCCTGGAAACGGCCTACCGCAAAGCCCGCAAAGGTAAGCGTCGCACCCTGCCCGTGGCCGATTTTGAGTACAACTGGGAAAGTAATCTGCTGCGTTTGCAGGCGGAACTGGCCGCCAAAACCTACCGTAACCAGAACAATCCGAACAACCGAAACAACAACAGGGGTTGTCGGCTTGTGGTCTCCCACATTTTTTACCCGGTCCTGAGTTTATCGAATGGCCCTGCCGGCAATGCCACGGGTTGGCCTTCTGGGCGGATGCGTGGCCGAGGCAATTAAAAAATGGCGCGGCCTGTCGGTTCCCTGGAGCCAAAGGGGAACCGTTCCCCTGGGCGAAAGCTCAGAGGGACGCCTGGCCGGTGCTGACTTTGCACCGGGCGAATATACAAAAGCCACGCCCCCTCTGGTAGCCGCTCAGCGGCGAAGGTTGGGGCGTGGCACCCACCTGAAACTTCCCGGGGGTCTCAGGTGTAAAATGGGCCTGACACTGAGCGGTTACGGACGTACGATGCGCCGGATTTCGCTCAGAATGGCCCTGAGCGTGGTCGGCAGCAATTCCGGCGTGCCAGTAACAGCTAAAATCAGTACGGTCAGGGTGATGGTGACGGCCAATACCACCAGGCCGGTTTGCTGGCTGCCGGTGAAAATCAGGGTTCCCCTCGTTCCAACGGTCCCCGTTGGAATGCAGCCGGAACGCTCTCGCGTTCCCGCTTGGATACTATGTGGCGGAACATAGGAGTGGGACGCCGGAGCGTCCAGGCGTCATTCCAACGCAGAGCGTTGGAACGAGGCAAATGTATCCGCGATTCAAGCCCCTATCCGGCCCAGCCGCTCCTGCAACCGCCCTAATGGCACGGCCCGCCATATGACGGCCATGTCTTGCTGGGTAAAACCGCCCACCAGGGCCAGGGCAACCAGGTAGATCAGGCCGGCCAAAACCACCGTGAGCAGAAAATTCAGATCGCCGATGAGGTACAGGCTGGCCCCCATGATCGCTGCGGCGACTGTGGGCCGCCAGACGACGTCGAACCAGGGCACGGTACACAAGTTTTTGCGGACCAACAGGTAAAAGGGGATGAGTAAGGCCCACTCCGAGAAGATGGTGGTGATGGCCGCAGCGCGATAGCCGTACATAGGGATAAAAATCAGGTTGGTGATCAGGTTGAACAGGACGCCGATGATGAAAGCTCGGGTCAGGCTGCGCTGCTGATTAATGGCAATCAACACGTATTGGGTGACCTGATTGATGAAGCTAAAGGGCAGGAACCAGATCAACAGTTGCAAAACAATCATCGAGTCGGGCAGGAAACGTTCGCCGGCTAAAAAGAGGATCAACTCGTAGGCCACAAAGGGGGTGCCGACGGCAAGGGGGATGGCCAGGAGGAGTAACAGGCGCAGGCTTAAAATGTAAGCTCGCACCAGCGACTCCCGCGAACTGGTGGCAAAACGGCTCATCAGGGGGAAGATGGCCAGGGTAAAATATTGGGGAATGACATTAATCCCGTCGATATACTTGTAGGCGGCGTTGTAAAAGCCGACGGCGGCATCGCCCCAGGCTGGCGAGAGGATAAAAACATCAATCCGAAAGAAGATGGTGGCGAGAAGATGATTAATCATCAGCGGCAGGCTTTCTCCCATCATCCCTTTTTGCAGGGGGCGATCAACCTCCAGCGATGGGCGGAAAATCCTGGTGACCAGGATGTAACTCAATACCAGGAAAGCCACCAGGTTGGCCACCAACGAGGCCCCGGCCAGGCCGATAATGCCCCAACCCAGCAGAAGGACCAGCGCCCCAACACTGACC
This sequence comes from Anaerolineae bacterium, assembly GCA_034409055.1. GTDB lineage: Bacteria > Chloroflexota > Anaerolineae > 4572-78 > J111 > DAOUMU01. The sequence continues at coordinate 28,711 of DAOUMU010000082.1, read as the reverse complement.
CGGGTCAGGACGGTGATGGAAGCAATGGCCGCCGGATATTCGGCCTTCTCGTGGGCATAAAAGATGGCCGTCAGACCGTCGGATAGATTGCTCAAGAGCATACCGAGGGAAAAGATGGCCACGGTGATAACCACATCGAGGGTAGTGTCGCCAAAAACAACATACAGCCCCAGGATGGTGGCCATAAAAGGCAGGGCGGCCAACCACAGATACAGCCGTAAAATCGACACGTTGGACAGATAACGATTGCTCTCGACCTTGTTGCTGGCCACATCGCGGGTGACCAGCGTGCCCAGGCCGTAGCGAGTCACAATCTCCGTTAAGCCGATAAAAGCCACGGCGAAGGCGTAGCGTCCGGCCCCTTCCGGTTGTAAAATACGCAGCGTTAGTAAGGCAAAGGCAAAATCAATCAACCGGTTGGACAGGGCCATGACCATGGGGACCAGGCTGTTTTTGGCCACGCGCTTAATCGGGGAGTCGGTTTCACTCTCCCGGTACAGTTTCCCCCAGGTCCAGTAGCTGGCGATAAAGACCAACATGGCCAGCGCTAAAAACGAGCCATACAGGCCCAGTTGAAAACTGCGCGGGCTGTAGCGAAAACGCACCCCCCATTGACCGGGCTGGAGATAGACGGCCCGGAAGGCGCCGTTGGCCCGGTGAATGGTCAATTCGATTTCGGATTTCGGATTTCGGATTTCGGATTGGTGGGCTTGTTCGGATGCCAGTTGGCTATTGTTGCCGATTTTTGGTTGCTCGTTGGCGGTGGCAGTGGGCTGACTGGCGTAGGCTCGCCAGCCGGGGAAATAGGTATCGGCCAGCACTAACCAACCGGGCTGGTCAACCCGCACCGCCAGCCGCACCTCGTTGGGCGTGTAGGCAACGATCTGGACGCCCGGCCTGGCCCGCGAAAGGGGACCGGCATCGTCGGTGGTCAGGTCTCGTCCCAGGCCGTTGTTTTCGCCGTCGAGAATAATTTGCTGGCGGGGATTGAGGCTGCGCAGGGCCAGGTCCAGCTCATCCCCCCCAGGCATCTCTTCATACACCATAAAGGCGCGAGGTAAAGCGTCGGTGTTTTCATAGACCCGAATCTCCTCGTCGTAGACAAGCTCATAATTGGGGTTGCCGATGTCAACGGTGGTCAAAACGTAACGTACCCCCAGCAGGTCCAGCAGGGCCGAATTGAGGGCCTCGTAGCCATCGTAGTAAAGCGGCCCGATACGGTTGAAAAACAGGTCACCATTTGTTTGAATGAGGTGCATAAAGCGAGCATATTGGGCCGGGATGATGCTATCGTAGCCGCGCACGTCGAACAGGTTGCTGTACATACCGGCATTGGCTAAAAAGAGCTTGTTGCCCCGTCCCTCCGGTGTATTAAAGCTGTTGATCCGAAACAAGGGGTCTTCAGCCTGGCGCGCTTCCAGCCACTTGACCACGTCGGGTTTGAAATCAAGCAGGGTCGGATCGACCGAGGGATTGAAACCGGCCCCGGCCAGGGCTAAATCCAGGGCAATCATGATCACCGCTAAGGGCTTCCAGGCATTGAGTGGATTGACGGTTTTGGATTGACGATTGACGATTGGCAGTCGTAAATAGATGGGGCAGCGCACGATGCGCAGGATCGCTCCCGCCGCCATAACCATCAAGAAGAACTTAAAAAAGTTCGGCCACTGGTAACCGAAAAATTGGCGACCGTCGGCAAAGGCATTTTGGGCCAGGCCGGAGCGGTCAAAGATGATGGTGGCTACCTGGATAAAGGGCGCGGGCACGACCAGGGCCAGGAGCATAGCGATCAGGCCAGTTAAGCCTGTCCAGAAGAGGAGCCAACCGGTGTATAAAGACAAGGTGTAGAGAAAGGAAGGGGGGGCGAGCCTGTAAGCGGATTGGGGGGCCGGGGGGGCGTCTTCATCACTGCTCCTCTGCTCCTCCGCTCCTCTGCTCCCCTGCCTTGCCTCGCCTGTCCATGTAGCGCTGACCAGAGCATCTAAATAGGCCGCCCCTACCCCGGCTAAAACGGCTATACTCAGGGTAAAGGGAAAAATCCAGCGGAAGGGGGAGTGGAGTTGATTCCAGCCGGGTAAACCATAAAAAAGGATGGCATAGAGCGGGGTACCAAAGGCAAAGAGAAGAGAGAAGAGGGCCAAAGTAGCAAAAATAAAAACAAATCTGCGAATCTGCGAACCCACAGGGCAATTATCTGCGAATGGCGAATCATGCTCTACCAAATGACTCATTCGTCTATTCATCATTCGCCTATTCGCCCATTCTTTAATAGCCTGAACCACGGCCAGGGGGGCCAGGATCAGGGGCAAAATCCCTACGTAGGCCCCGGCCTCGACCGAGTTTTTGGTGTCCCAACTGGTGCAGTAAGGGCAAAGGGGGTTAACTTGACCATAGGCGTTGAGGCCAAGGGGGTGCCACTGCCGGGTCACCAGGTCAAAATAGCCGTGATGGGCCGGACTACCAAAAAAATGGGGGATGAGAAAGGTGGCGACCCGCCGAGCCGGTAAGGCCCAGCCCCGAACCTGGGCCAGGGTTACCGAATTGTCGCGGAAGTTCTCGGTCACCACTTCGTACAGAGGCACCAGTTGGGCACTACCCAGTCCCAGCCCCAAGATGACCATAGCCAGCAGCCAACCGGCCAGGCGCAGGGCAAAGCGGGGCGTTGCCTGTCGTTTCCACAGTATGAGCAGCCGGCAAAGGGCGTAGAAGCCGCTCACCAGCAGGGTATAATAGGTAATTTCTATGTGGCCGGCCAGGGTTTGTAAGCCCAGGGCCAGGGCGCCCGCTACCACGTAAGGAATGGGGGAGTAGCCAACCGGTCCTTTCTCTTCTTGTTTACGGACAATTATTTCGATCATGGCCAGGAGCAACGGCAGCCAGATGGCTCCGGCAACGATCATGGTAAAAACCAGGCGGACAATAAAAAAGGTGCTGAGAGCGTAGGTAAGGCCGGCCACAAGCGCCCCCAGCCGATTGATCCGTAGTGTGCGCCCAAAAATATACATAAACAAGCCGGCCAGCCACAGTTGGCTGACGACAAACCACCCGTAAGCTTTGCTCAGGGGCAAAATGTAAAATAAGAGGCTAAAGGGGTAGAGGGCCGAGTGTTGGCCATTGGCCAGAAAGGGTTGGCCTGACAGGATATAGGGATTCCAGAGGGGGATTTGGCGGGCGGCAATGGATTCCCGGATAAATTTCTTCCAGACGTAATTTTCCAGAATCAGGTCGGAGAGCAGTTGGTTTTGTGGCAAACCTACGCCCAGCTCATCTTTGTACGAGGCCCAGGGTTCAAAGGCAAATAAATTATCAACGGGGAGGAGGGTGTTTGGCCCAATCGTAACCGGCCAAAAGAGCAACAGGGGCAAGATGAGCAAGATCAAGGCCGCCCCTAGATCTTGCCGGCTAATGGCTCTGGACAAGCGCCGTGCTCCTAAACTTCTGCTGAACGGGATACGGGCATCGGTTTCACGTTGCGGTGGCGCCAGCGAATTTCAAACACCCGTAGGGCTGCCTCGATTTTTACCGGCACTGACATTTTGCTCTGCCCGATGCGGCGATCTTCAAAATAGATCGGGATTTCCCGAATCCGGAAGTTGAGCTTTTCGGCCACATAGGCCATCTCAACTTGAAAGACATAACCATTGGAGGTAATCCGCTCCAGACCAATCCTTTGCAGGGCACTACGCCGCCAGCATTTAAATCCGGCCGTGGCATCTTTGGTCCGAATGTTCAAAATACACCGCGTCCAAACGGAGTTGGCCCACCAACTTAAAAACCACCGCCACCAACTCCAGCGCTCGTCAAGGTCACCACCGCTAACGTAGCGCGAGCCGACAACCACGTCGTAATCTTTAATGTGCTCCAGCATTTGGGGGATATATGACGGAGAGTGGGAAAAATCGGCATCCATTTGAATGATGTAATCTGCATTGTGCTCCAGGGCCCAGGTGAAACCGGTCACGTAGGCAGTGCCCAAGCCTAACTTGCCCTGGCGATGAATGACGTGAAGACGACCTGGATAGCAACGCTCCCCCAGATCATCAGCTATCTCACCCGTTCCATCAGGTGAAGCATCATCTACGATTAAAATCTGCAAATCCTCTTTTATATCTAAGGTAAAAAGTTCAGTCGTGATAGCCGGCAGATTATCTGCTTCGTTATAAGTTGGAATGACTATAATTGTGGTCATGGGAAACACTCTTGAAATTCTATGGTAGGGAAAAAGCGTTCGTCAAATTCGCCTCGCCAGCCCGGTCCCAGGCGCATCAATTCTTGGCGGATCGCTTCAGCGTCGTCGAGGAGTTTGCTGATGTTAATACCCATACAACGAGGGGCAAAGCGTCCGGTTTTGGGCACACCCCGTTCCAGCACTTTCATGGCCCCGCGCCAGTTTTTCTTTTGCACATGATAGCAGGCCACGCCAATTTGTAGAATGCCCTGGTACATCAACCGGACCGGCATCTTTTCCTGAAGCCAGGCATCCTCAATCACCTCATGACATTCAAAGTATTTACCTTGATTGAATAATTTCAGTCCCTCCAGGAGAAGGGGCGGGGGAGTGTCCTGGCAGCGTGTTTTATCAATAACCCACTTGTGCTTCTCCACCAGTTGGGGCAATTGCCCGACAATAGCCCCACGTCCGACGACGGCACTACAACCTGCTGCGAGCGCCCGCTCACGCAGTTGTAAATCCAGGTGAGGACCAAAGCCAAGCACCGGCACGTGAGCCGCTTTTTTGCCTGGCCCTTTGATAAGACGTACTAACGCCTCCCAATTAAAGTTTTGACTAAACAAATCGACAATGACTAATACCGGAGCCTTGAATAAAGTGCGTGATAGATCGGTGTCATTAGTAGCCGTAACGGTCTGGTAGCCGAGGGCATGCAAGTTTCTTGTCAACCCGGGTAGAAACATTAAATCGTCAACTATCAGAATAATTGTTTCGGCCATAACGAACTGTTGTTATCCTACTTTTGCTTGTGACTCAATGGCCCCATAATTAGGGACAAACCGATAGCCTATACCCCGCTCGGTGATAATATATTGGGGCTTGCTGGGATCTTTTTCGATTTTTTTGCGCAAGCGCCACACATACCATTTTACACTTTCGATATTGGCCTCGGTATCATAAGACCAAACATTTTCAAAAATCAATTCCGTGCTCAATATCCGGCTGGCCCGATGGGCCATAAAGAGCAATAGGTCAAACTCCGTCCGGGTCAGGTCAACCTGCTCCCCATCCACGGTAACCTGACGATCAATCGGATCGACGACTAACTGTCCATTGCCAAAGCGCAAGGGAGCATCGGGAGAAGGGGGAGCCATATTGACCCGGCGTAACACCGCAGAAACCCGGGCCAACAGTTCATCTTTGTAAAATGGCTTGACCAGATAATCGTCGGCCCCGGCTTGTAACCCGCGTATGATGTCGGCGCGAGACCCCAGGGCCGTCAGCATAATGACAGGAACCGTAGACACTTTCCGAATCCGATCACAAACCTCCCACCCGTCCATATTGGGTAACATAATATCCAAAATAACCAGGTGAGGTTTATTTTCTCTCAACAAGCGCAGTCCTTCGAGCCCGTTGAGCGCCAAATCGACCTCATAATTAGCCTGTTTGAGGCTTTCTGCCATCAATTGTAGCAGCAGCGGGTCGTCATCTATGACAAGAATTCTTTCAGGCACATTTTCCTCACTTTTTAACGAGCTATATCTTCATCTCAAAAGTGAAGCCTGATTTTTGAGTCGTACATTGTATGCCAAAATTCACTTTTACCACCTTTATGATTTTATTGATTTATTACATTGTGTCAACGTATCGTGACTGAATTTTGAGGTAGGGTTTAAACACCACCACATTACATAAATCACTGTGGACGAAATCAAAATATTATGTTATGATGTTGCTATGCGCCGCGTTCATAGATCGAAACAAAATCAAGCCATTCGGCGTACCACTATTGTCTATAGTGGGCATATGATATTCTCTATCACTATGCTCAGCCTGGTTATCCTGGCTGTCCTTATCGGCGTGAAACTCTTTGGCCCAACTAAGGAAAGGCCCATCATCAAAATAGCCCAACCGACAACAACACAGGTAACCCCTATGGTGAACGTCATCGCCAATCCACCGGACAGTCAGGTTCATCGTTCGGCCCCAGACTCGTCCAAACACCTGGTCGGTATTGTATCGGGCCACAAAGGATATGATCCCGGGGCCGTTTGTGACGATGGCCTGACGGAAGCAGACGTCAATTACGCCATTGCCCTGGAGGTGGTGACCCTTTTAGAGCGGCGTGGCATACGGGCTGATTTGCTGGATGAGTATGATGACCGGTTGACAGATTACCAGGCCGATGCGCTGGTAAGCATTCACGCCGATAGCTGTAACATACCCGGGGCCACCGGCTTTAAGGTGGCCAGGGTAACAAACAGCGCCATTCCCGAAGCTGAGGATAAGTTAGTGACTTGTCTCAGTCAAGAGTACGGCCTTTACACCGGTTTATCACCACACCCGGCCAGTATCACCGACAATATGACCAATTATCACGCTTTTAATGAAATTGCCCCGATAACCCCTGGGGCCATCATTGAAACCGGCTTTATGCTGGATGATCGCTATCTTTTAGCACAGAAACCCAAAATAGTCGCCAGAGGAATTGCTGCCGGTCTCCTCTGTTTTTTGAGCGAATAGGCAAGGAGCAGAGAAAATGTCAAACTCACAGGATAACCAAGCCAGATTGGTCGAGCATCGCTGTCGTTGGAGTGGCATGGAAAGTCAAGACGACCAGGCTGAAATTGGCATGTTGGGCATTCCTTTTGATAATGCCGTTAGTTGGCGAGGCGGCGCACGCCATGCACCGCAGCGTATCCGGAGCATCACCCCTTACCTGGCCTCAGTGACCGAAGAGGGGGTGCCCCTTAAAGTGCAGGTGAAAGATTACGGCGACGTAGAGGTAGACCTGAATTGGGAACGTTTTTTTCTCTCAACCGAGACAGTCGCCGCCAGAATCATCAACAGCGAACACAAACTGGCCTTTTTTCTGGGCGGTGATCATAGTGTGGGCATTCCCCTCTTTAAAGCCTTTGCCAGAAGCTTCAATGGTCCGGTCGGCTATATTCAATTTGACTCACACGCCGATTTGGCTGACAACTTTGAAGGCCACCCCTGGAGCCACGCCAATACGGCCTGCCGTAATTTAGAGCAGCCAAACCTCTCGCCCAAGCAGGTGGCTTTTGTCGGACTACGCTCCTTTCTGCCAGAAGAGTTGGAATATTACGCTACCAACCCTGAACTGGGTTGGCACACCGCGCGTAGCATCTACCGGCGCGGCATTGAAACCGTGGCCCGCGATGTAGTGACGCAACTGAAAGAGGTCGAAGCCGTTTATGTCAGCCTGGATATTGATGGCATTGACCCGGCCTGTACGCCAGGCACCGGTACCCCGGAGCACGGTGGTCCGACCACCCGCGAGTGCCTGGAATTTATGCGCATCATCTTCGCCGAGCTACCGGTTAAAGCGATGGATATCGTCGAAGTCAGCCCCCCCTTGGATCTTTCTGATGTAACCTCACTGGCCGCTCTAAAAGTCATGTATGAAGTATTTGGCTTTGTGCAAACCAAAGCCAAATAATAGACTATTATTGTGATTTTATCAGATGTTTGGGGGATACAGTACCCAAAAATTTAATGGTTTTTTACGAACATGCACCTTCCCGGAAGCTGATTTCGAGATAATTTTGTAGGGGTCAAGATGATGTTGAACACTCAACCGCTCCTGCCGGATTGCCAAATCCGGCAACTGTGCCTCATTATGGCCTGGATTTGGCAATCCAGACCGAGCGAAAACTGTTCAGAATGTTGTTGACCCCTACAATTTCGAGATAGTTCACTTGAATTATGGAGCGATTCTGGTCTAAAATTAAACTTCCGGGAAGATTTTGTCAGTCCTACCTCTTTTTCACTTCAAGGCAGCCTTGACTGCATCTTCAAATTTATTCAGGGTTTCATCAATCATCTCATCGGTGTGGGCTTCACACAGGAACCAGGGCTCGCGGGCATCTTCCTCGGGCCAGACACCCCGTTCATAGAGGTTGGTTAAGATGGTTGAATATAATTCTTCATCGTGGTAGACGAGATCACGAACTTCTTTGACCGGTTTCTTGGTGATGAGAAAGCCTTGCATATTGGGGTGGCCGGTCATCTGGTGGGGGATGTCGGCATCGCTGAGAATTTCGTCCAGGCCACTTCGTAAACGTTGGCCACGTTGAGCTAACTCTGCCAGCACCGGACTGGCCGCTAAAATATCGAGCACCGCTTTGGCCGCTGCTACGCTCACCCCATTAGCGCTAAAGGTTCCTCCGTGAGAGACACTGCCGGGACCAATAATATCCATCACTTCCCGTTTGCCGCCAAAGACCGCCACCGGGTAGCCATTCCCCAGGCTCTTGGCGTAGGTTGAGATGTCGGGAATAACTCCATAAACCTCGCGCGCGCCCCCATTGGCCAGGCGGAAGCCTGTCTTTACCTCGTCAAAGATCATGACAATGCCGTAATCGTCGCACAATTTGCGCAGGTGTTTCAGATAGCCGGGCAAAGGTTCAAGACCGGAAATGTTACCCAGGACCGGTTCAATCATCATAGCGGCAATGTCGCCATACCGGTCTTTAACCACCCGCTCGACGATTTCAAAATCATTAAAGGGCAGCGAAATCAGGTACTCCCGAATCTGTTTCGGGATACCGGAACCATTTTGCACCGGAATAGGGTTACGGCGAGAGCCCATAGCAGAAACGGGCGAACTGGCCGTACTGAAGAGGACGTAATCGTGCATGCCGTGATATTGGCCCTCAAACTTGATGAACTTTTCCCGGCCGGTATAGGCACGGGCCACCCGGAGGGCGTGCATCGTTGCTTCTGTACCGGTGTTGGTGAAACGAAGCAATTCCATACCGGGCACCATGGCCACGATTTTTTCCGCAACTTCAACCTCCAGTTCGGTCGTGGCGGCAAAGGTTGTCCCCCGTTCGATGGCCTCCCGCACAGCCTGGTTCACCCGGTCATCGGCGTGGCCTAAAATGATGGGGCCCCATCCCAGGCGATAGTCAATAAACTCATTACCATCGACGTCCCAAACTTTGGCCCCTTTCCCCCTGGCGATAACAGGCGTTTCATCCGGTCCCCAATACCGAAAATTGGAACTGACGCCTTTAGAAATGACTTTCATCGCCCGATCAAAAATAACTTGTGCTTTTTCCCTTTTTAGCATTTTTTTCTCCTTAGAAAATTTATTTAGAGCACGAGAAATGAGAATCAATAAATCTGCCGCAGTATACACGGGTTTTTCGCTAAAGTCAACACATTTGAGCGAAATATTATTGACAAGCACGCTCAAACAGCGTAAAATATTCCAAATTTTCACTCGGCAAAAAGGGGGTAAAAATCAATACGAAGCCAACCAAATCGGAAGATTTGGATGAAGTCGATCAGAAAATTATTAAATATTTACAGCAAAACGGTCGTGAATCGTTTACCAAAATAGGGGATGAGATTGGGGTACCGGCCAGCACGGTCCGTGACAGAACGAATCGCCTGATAGAAAGCGGCACCTTACGGATTGTCGGCGTCTTGAATCCGCTCAAAGTTGGACAACGGGTGATGGCTAACGTGGGCATCAAACTGGGGGGTGGGAATCACCGGGCTGTGGCCGAAGAGATAGCCGGGCTTGATACAGTGTCCTACCTGGTTATTTGCGCCGGCAGTTTCGACCTGTTGGTTGAGATTATCTGTAAAGATAACGCCCACATGCTGGATGTTATTTCCCAGTTACAAAGTATGCCGCAAGTACAACATACTGAAACATTTATTTACTTTTCAATCGTTAAGGAAGTGTTGGATATGGGCCCCCTGGAGCTTTAGTGAAGTGAGCCCAGAACCAACGGAGATAATTTGATGCTACGGTCCGATTGGACTCTATGGGGATTGCTGCTGGCCGCCGCTACGCTGGAACTCATTGGCGACCTCGCTCTCAAATGGTGGGCTGAAACGGACCGCTGGCTGGGGTTTGGGCTGGGCTTACTGGTTTATAGTTTAGCCCTGGTCCTTTTTGCCATACTACTGCGACGGGCCGAATTGGCGGTTATCTTCACTTTGTGGGTCGGGCTTGCGGCAGTATTGCTGACTTTTGCTGGCTGGTGGATGTTTGGCGAGGCACTATCGCTCCGGCGCATCGCCGGGATTGTCCTGGTGGTTGGGGGGACGATCCTGTTAGGGATGGAATAATCTCTCAAATAAGTTTAGCCACCAATTTAGGCAGTCCCCCTCTTACTGGTATCCAGAGAATAAATTGAGCCATACCGACAATTAAAATCAGATCGCCTATGCTAAGAGCCGTTTGACGCCAGGGCAACCTGACCTGAATGATGTCGGACAAAAACCACAGTCTGGTCTGGCTGCGAGGTAAAATGATATTCTTGCTGTTGGGGAGCTTGGTTTGCACCTCAACTGTCCGTTCAGGATGGACAAGGTGGTACGTTTCCGGCGTTAGAGGCATCCAGCCACCATTGGCCACCATCACCGTTGTATTGAGGACAAGCCCCAAGGCAAACAATTTAGCACCCGGCACGTGGCGATTTAAGAGAAAAGGAATGAGCAGGGCAAGCTGGGACAAAATCAAATTTGTCATAACACCATCCTATCAAGAGCTATGAGCCATCAACCGCTGCTTTACCTGGCGGGCATACTCCTTTAAGGTAGGAGCCCGAACATCCGCCAGAATTTCGACATCCTCGGGAGGCAAATCCATCTCTGCTAAAGCATCTGCAGGATTTGTCAGCAGCCTGGTTCGAAAAGCAACATTGGCGCTGGCTTTAATCAAAAGATTTGAGATAGCCGGACGATTGGGCACTGATTTCATAGCCGTAGTCTTTGTTTGTGATTCTGATAACTGTTGGCTGAAGCTATTTCTCAAGGACCACCATAATCGCTGGGAGCAACGCCGGCTACGGTGACCAGTAACAGAGTGCTTAAGATAAAAATAACCTGCACCTTTTTGAATTGTGGTAACATTGGTGATACTCCTTTGGTCAAATTTGTTATACACCAATGTACGAGATTGCCTCTTACATCTCTCAGTAAAAATGCTAACGAAAACAGCCCTGTCCTGAAACAACCACTCCAGGACAGGGCTGTTTTGGGTGCGTTTCATTTGGGTATGGTTTAGCCCTGTGGGTATTAGCCGGTGATTTTGAGGCCTGGACCGGCTGAAGCCTCGACTCCAAATGCACTCATTTGATGTACCCTCATGATCCCCTGACCCTATTGGCCAGCAGTTGCTCATAAAGTTGTTGGGTTTCTGGCTCTGGAGCAAGGCCAAGCTCACGCTCAAACATCTTACACAGCTCAACATAATGTACGGTCAGATGGCTATACAAACCTAACCGGGCGTAGGCTCTAAAAGCGACCCGATGCAAATCTTCCCGGAAATTATCGTGAGTCAAGCCCTTGTTAACAATGGACATCGCTTCTTGAGGCGCACCAGCTTTAAGCAGTTGCTCGCTGGCCAGCTTGACCACCTGCAAAAACCTGGTTTCATAGTTGGCCCGATAGGTCATGCCCCAGTATCCCAATTCAAAACCGGCCAGAAACTCACCCTGATACAAGGAGATGATCTCAAGTTGTAAAGCCAGGGTTTCTTCCGGGGACGACGCCGTGACCATTCGTTCAAAAAGTTTCTCAAAGGCTAAGGCGTCACACCACTTTAGATAATCGCTGTTAATCTGGTAATAATCATTTTCAACGGTGATGTAATTGGCCCCCTTCAGAATAGTATCTCGCACTCTTCTCAATGTTTGGTGGAAAGCAAGCGAGGCTTTATCCGTTGTCATGTCAGACCATATGGCTGTGCTGACCTCGCTCCAACGGCAGCCATTCTGCCCCTCTAAAATTAGATAGAGCAAAAATTCTGGTGTTTTACGGATTCTGCCCCGTTGAACAAATTGCTGCTGATCACCGGCGATGATCAAAGAAGGTGGGCCAAAGGCAAAGACCTGGAGGCTGGGCTTGGAGATGTCGATTCGCCGGAGACTTTGTGTTAGCAGCAACCGAATACTGTCGCGTATACCGCTAGGAGTATGGGGCTGGTACCAGAAATGCAACAGCAATTGTTGTGTTTCCACCACCGTTGGTCCCAGACCTTGAATCAATTCGCCCATCGACAAAGCTAATCTGATGGCTTCTTGTAACTGTTCAAAAGCGGCTGACGTCCTTAAATCGAGCAGCAAACTGTAGCCCCACCACAACCTGACTTTAGCCTGTTCCAAGATGTTATTTCCGGCGAGACACCCCAAGGCTTCGGCAAAGAAGTCAAAACTGGCCGCATACTCCGCTTGATGCACGTATATCTTGGCCTGGAGGGCGCAGGCCAGACCTTGTTCGAAGTTGAGGCCGGTTTCGGCCGTTATCTCCCTGGCCTGGCTGGCCAATTTCAGGGCCTGAATCAGGTTATGCTGCTGGTAAAAACATTCGCCCAACTTAACCATGTTGTAGATTTCCAGCGATCGCACGCTTGCCTGCCGGGCGAACTCTGTCGATGTGGCGTAAGCTTCAGCCGCCCGATCATACACTTGACGCGCTAAATAGGCATCACCTATACCGGCCTGGGCAAAAGCAGCCCGCCGGGCCACCCCGATTTGGATAGCAATATCAAAACTCTGCTGAAACTGCTCCAAGGCCCGGTCATAGTCTCCTCGCAGGCAGGAACACACCCCCAAGCTATTTAAAGTATTAGCCAGGTCACTGGCATTGCCTAAAGTCTCCCAGGTACGAAGCGCCTGTTGATAGTGATGTTCAGCCCCACTAATGTTCCCCTGGTGTTCCAGGTTAACCCCTATTTCGTGATGACAAATACCTATCCGGTAGCTATCACCCAAACTCTCAAATAAGGCCAGGGCCCGGCGGGCATCTGCCAGGGCCTCGACGATGTTACCTTGTGTTCCGTGAGCAATACCGCGCGTTCTAATCGCCCAGGCCATCACGCGATCATCAGCCTTTAAAGCCTCTAACTGGTCCAGGGCATTGGTCACCAACTCTAAGGCTTCTGTAGCCCGGCCCATCATTCGCAAGGCAGATGACCTAAAAACCTGGGCCTCAGCGACGCCAATCAAATTACGCTGTTTGAGAAATTGTTCTTCTGCCTGCTGATAGAAGGTTATGGCTAACTTGAGGTCGCCGAGGTGACCGTTCAATACTTGTCCCCTCAACAAAAGTAACTGCGGACGTTGGGCTAACTCTGGCTCAGGAATCTGGGCCAACCAGTTATTTAGGGTCAAGGCCCGACCGGTATTGTAAAAAAGGGTTCCGGTTGTTTCGAGCAAAGTGGCTGCCCCTTCCCAGGCCTGCACGGAAAGATAAAGGTGCACGGCCTCCTCAAAACGAGATCGGGCTGCGAGCAGGTTGGCAGCCTTGATAGATACCTGACGATAAAGTACTGCATCCTCGGCTAACTTTGTATGCAAGAATTCAGCAAATAGATCGTGGTACCGGAACCCCCTTCCTATCTGGGTAATGAATAAATCTTTATGCACCAGTTCTTCAAGATAGGCCTGGGAGTCTGTGATCGCCAAAAGCTCATTACATAGCTCAACCGTCATATCAGGCAAAATGGCCGTGTGCAACATGAAGCGCTGCAACTCAGGTCGCTGCTTGTCAAACACCTCTCCGGCCAGGTAGCTATAAATCATCTCCCGATCATCGCCCAACCCCTGCTTCAAACTACCGATCATCTGGTCGATATGCATAATGTGTCCGGTTAATAAAATCTGGGCGATGTTTCCATCAGTAGCCCGGACAATTTCTGCGGCGCTTTCCGGATCAATGCGACGACCAAACCGCTTGCGCATCACCAGTTGTAATTCTTCAGTGGTAAAACGTAGCTCCTCCTCAGACAGGCCGGTGGCCCGTTCGGCCATCAATAAATCGGTGATCTGGCCTGTCTCCAGAGTCATATCGCCGCGAGCGGCGACAATGATGCTGCTGGTTGCGGGTAATTGTTTCAAGAGTCCGTTCAGAGCCAGCGTTATTCCGGCGCTAACCGCCTTGTGATAATCGTCAATGATGATGACATGGGGGCCAACACCGGCCAGCAAACCGGCCAGGCGATGGATGCTGGTTTGAGTGTTGCCTTGCTCTACCAGCTTGAGTAAGCCATCAGGCTCAATTTCGTGAAAACGGTCGGCGATGCTGTAAGCCAGGAGGGTTAAGAAAGAGGTGGGGTCACGATCCGCCGGGACTAGCGAACACCAACAAACCGGCAAATCGGTAGTTTGAGCAAAATCTGCGAGCAGAATGGATTTGCCGTAGCCGCTGGGGGCGTAAATGGTAATCAGCCGTTTGCCTGTCTCTACAAACTCGGTCAGCATGTTCAGCAGGCGCGGCCGGCGGTGGATTAAGTTAAGGGTGGGTAGGTGAATTCGATCTTCTAGGGCCATAGATCATCTTTCCAAACTTGGCTCAATCTTGGCATACGCATCATTCTGGCAGTAGAAGCCGTTTTCAGATGGTAACGTGAGTTTGACGGAATCTCCTGGCGCACTATAGTATCCTCGCTGTTTATCGGTAGAACGGCTATTCCTGTCAAGCGAGGTGTACAATCAACGCGAAATATTATGGCTTGGTGTTTCTGGCAGCCTGTTTGTGGGGGACCATCGGTGTTATTGGCCGAGGAGCCCTTCAGTATGGCATGTCCCCGGTGGAAGTTTCTTTTTGGCGGGCAGCCATCAGCGGCAGCTTTTTTATATTGCACGCTGTTTTGGCCCGCCAGTTCCGGCTACAATACCGCCGGGATTTGATCTTGTTTCTCCTCTTTGGTCTCCTGGCCGTGAGCCTTTTTAACGCCAGCTATTTCCTGGCCGTGGAAAGTGGGGGAGTTACTCTGGCCACCATTATGCTTTACACGGCTCCGGCTTTTGTGGCTGTTTTTGCCCGCCTCCTTTTTAATGAAAGTCTATCCTTCTACAAAATCAGTTTAATCGGCTTGACCATAAGCGGTATTATCCTGATCTCTCTATCGGGAAATAGGCCAGTCCAGGTCGTTTCAGTGGCTGTTGCCTGGGGATTGGTCAGTGGCGCTACCTACGCCCTCTATTACATTTTTGGCAAGTATATTTTGCCGCGCTACCATGCGGTGACCATTATGGCCCTGGCCTTACCCGTGGGGGCCATCGGGTTGGCCCCCTTTATCACTTTTGGCGTTCGTCCACTGCCGGCCTGGCTGGCCGTTGCCGGGTTGGCTCTGATTAGCACCTACATTGCCTACCAACTTTATTACGCCGGACTACGCCACGTTGAAGCTTCCCGGGCTGTCTTGGTGGCCAGTGTCGAGCCGGTAGTGGCCAGTATCCTGGCGACAACCCTCTACGGTGAGCAATTGGCTTTCGGCGGCTACCTGGGAGCAGTGCTCGTGGTAGGGAGTGCCATTGCTTCCTCACTCCCGAAGCCAGGCGGACAACCGTCGACGAATAGCGCCCAATAGGTGAGCACAAACAGGCTCAGTGGACCCAAATTCGTATCCCCTTCAAATTTGTTGGTGACGTAGGGGCGCGGCAAGTCGGAGCGTGGCGTGTTTGCTTCGATCACTACCAATCCGACTTGCCTCGCCCTTACTTTTTTTGGAGAGGATACCCAAATTCTTTGCCCACAGCCTATTATAACATAGAAAGTATGCTGAAATATTTCAATTTAAATTTCAAAAAAAATTCAAAATGAATTTTTCGGGGAAAATAGCTTCTTGCGAGGATACGTACGCCCATACCCGCCACCTCCCGGTGTCTCGATCCGCAACACATCTCCGGCCTGGAGGGATAGCGTCGTTTTACCGGGCAATTCCGTCTCCTGATCATCACGGATGAGAAGGTTCCGTCCCACCTGACCGGGCTGACCACCGGCCAGACCATAGGGAGCGAAGCGCCGGCGTTCCATCAACAGGGTGACCTGGGCCTCGTGCAGGAGTTCCACCTCCCGGCGGATACCATCGCCACCGGGCTGTTGTCCGGCTCCACCGGAGCCCCGCCGAACTTCGTAGCGCCGTACTCGAAACGGATAGGCATATTCCAGGGCTTCTATAGGGGTGTTCAGGGTGTTGGTCATATGGCACTGAATGGCATCTGCGCCGGGTGATGCCGGCCCGGCGCCCATTCCCCCGCCAATGGTTTCATAATAGGTGTAGGGTGTTTGTCGATCTGGGGTCCAACCGCCAATCATCAAGTTATTCATCGTCCCCTGCGAGGCAGCCGGTACTCGTTCTGGACTGGCCTGGGCCAGAGCCCCCAAGAGGGTATCGACAATCCGCTGGGCTGTTTCGACATTGCCTCCAGCCACGGCGGCCGGTGGTCGGGCGTTGACCACCATCCCTTCCGGGGCTATGACCGTCAGCGGGGCCAAACAACCGCCGTTGGATGGGATATCCAGCCCAATCAGGGCTCGGAAAACATAATAGACGGCCGATAGGGTGACAGCATAAACGGCATTAATACTACCTTTCACCTGCGGCGCGCTGCCACTAAAATCGATCACCGCCTCATCCTCTTTGATGGTAACGGTCACGGCGATCTCAACCGGTTCCGGTTCAATACCATCACTATCCATAAAATCCCGAAAGTGGTACTGACCATCCGGCAACTGGGCGATAAGACGGCGGGTCATGCGCTCGGCGTATTCCAGTAAACCGGTCATATAGTGGCTGACCTCAGCCTGACCGTAGCGATCAATGACCTCGGCCACTCGGGCCACTCCCTTGCGATTGGCGGCCATTTGGGCGCGTATATCACCCGCTCGCTCAGCGGGCGTACGGACATTGGCCAGCAGCAGGTTCATCACCCCTTCATTCAATTGTCCCTTTTCGACCAACTTCAAGGGGGGAATGATGATCCCTTCTTGAAAAATCTCCTGGGCCAGCGGCATGGAACCGGGAGTCATCCCTCCTACATCGGCGTGGTGAGCCCGGTTAGCCACAAAACCAAAGAGTATATCGGGAGCAGGTGGTCTTTTCTTCCCTGCCCGGTCAGGATCAGAATAAAAAATAGGGGTAATCATGGTGATGTCAGGTAGATGGCTGCCGCCATGAAAGGGGTCGTTTAAAATAACCACATCGCCAGGGGCAAAGTCTATAGACTCGATGGCCTTGGCCACCGAAATGGGCATCGCCCCCAGGTGAACCGGAATGTGGGCCGCCTGGGCAATCATTTGGCCGGTTGCATCAAAGATGGCACAAGAGAAGTCGAGCCGCTCTTTGATATTGGGTGAATAGGCTGTGCGCCGTAGCACCATGCCCATCTCCTCGGCGATGGAAGCAAATCGATTTTTGAAGACTTCCAGTAGGATCGGATCGTACATAAGAGTTTTAAGTTTTGAATTTTGAGTTTTAATCACGCTTCACGTCACCGGCCCTGTGGGTTCACGCCTCACCTCTATGATCAAATTTTTGTACTCGTCCATCGTCAACTGATCACCTGGCCCCAGGAACACGGTCGTATCTGGATGGACGACCACAGCCGGACCAACGATCTGATGACCGGGATGCAAGTCAGGGCCATTGTAGAACGGAACATCCATCGGTCCCTGGGCGAGCACAACCGGGCGCCGGTCGAACAAAGCCGCTGTTGGGCCGGACTGCTTAAACGCCGCCTGGAGCAGTGGCGGGTGGGGTAATTGCCCCCTGACCCGTAACCGCAAGTTAACAACTTCGACCGGCACATTTGGTTCGCTATAACCGTAGGCGTAAGCGTGAGCCACGTGGAAATCATTGACAAAGTCGGGTGTCAGAGGGACCATCAACTCGTAAGATTGTCCTTGATACCGCATATCCAGGAGACGCTCAATCGTTACCGCTGAGGAAGGCACACCCTCAGTCACAACGTCGGCCAGACCTTGCTCGACCATGGGGGTCATGCGCGCCTCTATCTCGGCGTAAGATATATCACCACTACACATAATGGTACGAGCGTAATCTTTAATCACGTCGGCAGCCAGCATACCAAAAGCAGATAGGGTAGCGGCGTTGGGTGGGATCAATACGCGGGGAATGCTCAGGCTACGAGCCAGATCAACGGCATGCAAGCCACCCGCCCCGCCAAACGAAACCAGCGTAAACTCACGAGGATCATAACCGCGTTCGACTGAAATGACCCGTAAGGCCCGCTCCATGTGGGCATTGACCACTTCAATGACGCCCAGGGCTGCTGTCTGGACCAGGGTTAGGTCGGACCGTGGCGTCAGGTTAGCCACCTCAGCCAGTTGGCGCAGGGCCGCCTCTGCGGCTGCCACATCCAACCTCATCTGTCCTCCCAGGAAACGGTCGGCGGTCAGCCGCCCTAAAATCAGATTGGCGTCGGTCACGGTTGGTTGCCGGCCACCACGGCCGTAACAGACCGGACCGGGATCGGCCCCAGCGCTTTGTGGACCGACTCGTAGGGCACCGCCGGCGTCAACGTAGGCGATAGAGCCGCCCCCGGAACCAACCGTATGGATGTCAATCATAGGGGTGCGGATGGGCAGGCCACCTATCTCCGCTTCGGTCGTAATTTGAATCTCCCCATCGCACATGGCCACGTCAGTGGATGTACCGCCCATATCAAAGGTGAGGATTTGCTTGAAGCCGGCCGTAGCCGCTACGTGGCTTGCCCCGACCACCCCCCCAGCCGGACCGGAGAGAACACAACGTACAGCCTCGCGACGAGCCCGCTCCGTGCTGATGCTGCCCCCGTTAGATTGCATCACCCGGAAATCGGTCGCCCCACTTTCTTGTTCCAGCCGGGCCAGGTAGCGATCCATAACCGGCGAGACATAGGCGTTGACCACCGTGGTGCTGGTGCGCTCATACTCGCGGAACTCCGGCAGGACTTCGTTAGAGGAAGAAACAAAAAAACTGGCCTGACGCAATCGGGCCGCAATCCAGTTTTCGTGCTCGGGATAAAGAAAGGAGAAAAGGAGACTGACGGCGACTGAGGTGACGTTCGCCGCGCCCAGTTGCTCGATGAGTGGTTCCAGGGTGGTTAGATCAAGGGGTTGGATGGGCTGCCCCTGGTGGTCCACTCGCTCGGCTACTTCAAAGCGCAGTTCAGGGGGTACCAATGACGGGGGGCGGCGGCTGAATAGATCATAAATATCGGATCGGTTTTGGCGACCAATCTCCAACAAATCTCGAAAACCTTCTGTGGTAATCAGGGCGGTCACGGCCCCTTTCCGCTCCAGCAGGGCATTAGTGGCCACTGTGGAACCGTGGACAATAGACAGTTTTGAGTTTCGAATTGTGAGTTTTAACTTGTACGTGGCTAGCCCATTGAGCACGGCTTCGGCCGGGTCCTGAGGAGTAGAGAGGATTTTGTAGGTCTGGAAATTACCACCGGCTTCGTCAAATAGCACAAAATCAGTGAAGGTCCCGCCAATGTCAATACCAATGCGCATAATTGGTTCGCTCCTTTCGAACCATGCCAAATAAAAAAGCATCTCATCGTTATCTTGATGTCAAGCCACGATGAGATGCTTTCTTCCTCGCTCAGTGGTAGTTACCCTCGCTGTTAATTTTTAGATGTCACTACTACTGAATTATCGCCCTCGACATTGTTAGGAACATATTTGTCGGCGGCTTCATCATTGTGCCATTCGTTACCGTTCACCAGATAACGGAACTGGTACTCCCGACCCTGTTCCAATTCGAGCGTGGTTTTCCAGACGCTCTTGACTTTCTTGAGCGGGGTCGCCTGCTCGTCCCAACTGTTAAACTCACCCACCAGGCTGGCCTTTTCGGCTTTAATTTCCTCCGGCAATTGAAAGGTGACCTGACACGTTGGCTTATTTTTGAAAAACTTTTTCTTTAACACTTTTACCTCCTGAATTTTACTCGTGCCCTCTGTTTTCGCCATTGACTACCGAGGCATTAACATTTTTTAAACCCGAAAAATGATAGCTAAAGGCTTTAACTTTGTCAAATACGAAGCCCAACAGTAATCGCACGTGGAACCTGATGATCCATATACAAGGCTATGGCTATCAAATTACCCCTTTGGCTTTTAAACGGTCCTTAAGAGGTGTAGGTTTCAGCCTTTGTTGAATTTGGTCAACACGTTGAAGCCGACGTTCAATATCTTGATCAAGTTCTTCTTGGTGATCCCAATAGTAAGCTAAAGCTGAATAGATTTGGCCTAACGGGCAGATTTGTAACGATTTATTTGGGTGTGTTTCAAATGGTTTGGGCTATGAGGAGTTTGGCACGCCCACGTGCCAAACGGAGCTGCGCGTGGGCGTGCTGATTTATGCCCCTTGGGTGCTCCTCTCTCTAAAATAAATGAAACCCCCCCGATTTATTTAGTGCAACTTCAACTGGATAAAATACTGTCAATCAACTGAATTTCCTCTTGTGAATGAATACCATAGATGCCATAGACTATTTCGTCTATTCGTTGGTCAATATCGGCTATTTCTGACTCAATATCACCGAGAGCTAAAACATCATCTAACTGTGTTACGTGTTCTCCCAATTCCTCATCTACACGCAAGGTGACACGATGCCGTACTTCCTCTATTAGTTCCTGAATTTTTGCAATATTGCCTGATGCAGAAGCGTCCACCAGTACTGGAATTTTTAAAGCTCCTAACACCCCTGGCAAAAGCCGCCCTCGTGCCCATATTTGTTTACGCTGATTGACAAATAATTCGACACGAATTGCCAACAGTAGAAACCGGCGAAAATCGTTGTCAGGAATATGAAAAGTGATTAGTGGTATTTCGCCTACTATATCCTCTGTGATGCGTATTACAAGGTGTGTGGATTGCTCAACCGCAGTCATACCGGTCACCGTACCTCTTGCGTTTGCATCAGCAGAACCAACCCGATGAATTGAATGACCTCTATATTCACTATGGTTATAGTATGCTCTATAAAAATCTCGATTTGTGTAAACGGTGGCTTTCAATGCCTCAGCAAATTCATTTATTATTGTTTGCCGGATGAAGTGGAGATCGAGCATTCTTTGAGTTAAATTGATAATTTCTTGAGTAGCTGCTTCATCGGCAAGGCGGATGGGAATTTTGATCAATCCGTTCTCAAAATACTCGTAACGGTAGTCTTTAGCTTTACCAATATAACGGAAACGAAAATTAAGCAACTTAGAATTGAGTAGCGCCAGAAGGTAACGCAAATCCGGCGAATCATCCGTTCCAAAAATAGCATAAGTGTCGGTTAAGCCAACATAGTCTGTCGTAGTGTCAAGCGCAAATCGATTTTTAGGCGCAATAAATGGTGTAACAATTTTGGCAGAATTATATCTTTCCTTATGCAACGGCCAGGCAAACCGCCACCACTCACAATCGCCACGTTTAAAAGCTGCCCGGTCTTCGAGAGTTTCACGGTGTTGCTCCAAATAGGCTTTTGCCTGTGGGTAATCATCCAGGCTTTCAACCTCTTCGGGATAAATCAGGTACAAACCACGAAAACCAAGATTATAGGACGTAATATCCTGGTTTTTGATGGTTTTTCGTATGAGTTCCGGCTCTATTTGGTAGCGGTCTAACGTAGCCTTGTTCACAACAAATACAGGATTTCGTCCGGTTTGCATTCCTTGCCCAATGAAAGTCAGTTCGCCTAATGGTATTGCGCCGTCATCTGTCTTCTGAATGACTTGGGCCACTGTTTGACCATATAAATTCCAGCTATCGGCATCAAGATCTGCCTGCTGGAAAGTATGGGTTGTTTCGCGAAATGTATTGAGGAAGGCTAACACATCTATATTCTTGTGTAGTGCGCGGTCAAACAGCAAGTGATTATCCGTTCGTACCACTGCATCGGCTTCACGTTGAAGCAAGGTAATGCACGTTTTTGTCCCTACTCGAACAAATACAGTGTAATTGCCAAAGTCTACCACTTGCCGGATCACCGCTTCATCCAATATCACTTGACGCAGTTTACTGGCATAATAGGCTTCAAGGTAATAACGGGCTGTAATAAATCCAAGCTGTCCGCGAGGCACAAGCAGAGATAGCGCCCGACGAATGAAATAGTAGTAAACATCGCTCTTGCCGGCCCAAATATCAGAAAATGCGACTTTAAGATAGGCGGCATCCGGTGAGTTCTGCCCGTAAGTATCATCGACGCTCAGGTAAGGCGGATTACCGATAACAAAGGTGAATCCACCATCTTCTTTGAGATTACCCGTTTCATCTACAAAAATTTCGGGAAATTCTACAATCCAGTTGAAAGGACGCTTTGCGAAAACCTCGTCATCAAAATAAGTTGACAAATTTTGATTCAGTCTATCATTAATTTCATTAGCCAATCTTTCAAATTCACCCTGCAACTCAATCGGATGTCGAGTATCTTGAGCAACACCCTGCTGGGCCAGACGTAATCTTCGCAGTTCGGCCAGTTGGGTGGCATAAGGTGCGTAAGCCGCTTGAGCTTGTTCGCCGCGCAATGCTGTTCCACTTAATAGCGCGTGCCCTACTTTGACGTTTTGATTTAAAATCAGGGGCAGACGCATATCTCTGGTCATCGCCCGCAACATTAAATTCACAGCCGCCAACTCAGCCGCCTGAGGATCAAGGTCCAGTCCATATAAATGGCGTTCAAGAATCTGGTTTTTGTAATCCTGCAATCCCTCCAAACGTTGTTTATAGCCCACCAGCTCTATTTGTATATCAATGGGTGATAAGCCTTCAGTGGCAAGTTCTTGGAAGCGTGCGTCACGTTCGGCTGTTATCCGGTTGATTTCTGATGAATAAAATTCTTCCAGAACGTGATAGGCATTCATTAAGAAACTACCGGACCCGCAAGCGGGGTCTAAAATCGTAAGCGGAGGCTGGCCATTTGACCCGTCAATATCCTCTAACCCTTTGCGCGATTGATCAGAAATAGGTACACCATCAGGACGACCGTTCTCTGTTGCATAAAGATAACGACCCAACGTTTGGTCAACAATATACCTCACAATATATTCTGGCGTGTAATAGCTTCCCTGCGCCTTGCGTGTCTCCAGGTTGTCAACCGCTTGAACAGTATTTTGTTCAATAGCCAACGTTTGACCCAAATATTGCTCGTAAGTGTTGCCCATAATGTCCGCCGACATAGCACGGAAACGGGCATCATATAGATTCAAAATGATAGCGTGAAGAACATCTTCACTGACCGTCATTCGGTCACATAAATGTTCGGTAAATAGAGCACCATTGTGACGCACATTGAACTGTTGGAAAAAATGGCGGATTTGGTCAAGTAGAGGAAGGCCATAATCCATTCTCTCCCGAATTTCCAGAATTGTGCGTAATTGGTCTGCTTTTATAACCAACCGGTCTTCCGCGTAACGAATGACAACTAACCTATCCAGAATACGTTGTACAACATCCCGCAATTTGTAAACATCAATTTCGCCAGTCTCGTGGTCTTCAAGAAGGATACGATTCTCGCGGTGTGAAACAATGTCTTGCCCTAACCGCAACCGCCATTCATTGATTAATCGTAAGTATTCTTCATCAATGTCAAGCCGTTCACGATGGCCCCGTAAGGCTTCCAGACTCCCCTGCTGAACCTCAGAAAACGCCAGTTGCCAAAGCTCCTCAAACCGTTCCAGTAATTCTTCGGGACTATCAAAACTCAGTACAAGTGTGTCCCGCCGGGCGTTGAATAGCCGAAAATGCTCAAAATTGGTCAAAACGGCCCAGCGCATTCCATTTTGATAAGCGTAGTTAATTGCTTGTTGTTCTTCACGCGTTCGGTCTACCGACATTCCCGGCAATTGCAACCGAAGCTGTGCGATAGAACGATTACGCCTATTTTGAACTCGGTCGAGGGACTCAATGGCTCCGAACCGCTTCGCCTCAACAAAAATCAAGGGGGGATCAGCGTTAGGATCAACTTTCAACGCAATGTCGGCAAATCCCGCGCCCCGCACAAACTCCTCTCTATTGTAGAAAATGGGGTTGTGAACTGGCCAGCCTAATATCTCAAATAACGGATCAACAAAATTTGCCCGGACATTAGCTTCACTCTGTGTCTCTGGCTGGCTCAAACTACGGTAGTTTTCAATTAGCTTTTGGAGCTTTGCTTTTGCTTGTTCTGGTGATATTGTGGACATAATTTAATTTTAAACTTGGAAGGGATTTTCTGCAAGAATGTGGGGTGAATCAATCTACCCAACGATCACAATACACATTATAGCACAACTGGAGCCAAATTGTATATGGCTTTTGAGCTGGGCAATAAGGAGTGGAAGTTGAGCCTCACCATTGGCCTCGGCCAGAGTCCGCGACGACGAACGATTAATGCGGGTGATAAAGATATGTTTCGGCGGTCAACGGTCGACGGTTGACGGTCGTTGATGGTAAGCCCTCTTTCAATGCCCAGGGGATTTGTTAGCAAATCTGCCTGAAAATGTAGTAGTCAACAACATAGTGAACACCTTCGCTCGGCCCGGATTGACAAATCCGGGCCATAATGGGGCACAATCGCCGGATTTGGCAATCTGGCGGGAGCACTTAGTGTTTAACATCATCTTGCCCCCTACAGTTTTGTGCTAGATTTTTGTTAGAATTACAATGGATTTTGCCAACGCAGGTAGTTACTATTCAGCTACGGGTAGGAGGCGCGGAAACGCTGGTGGTTGATGAGGGTTGTTTTCAAGACAAAAATAGCAGGGCAAGAAGATTCGTCCTTGCCCTGCTATTATGTTTGTTGTCATCAAGCCCGAATTTCGCGCCGCTGGAAAATAACGTAACTTGCCGCAAACAGCAGAATAGTGGCCGCGACCAGGCCGGTCAGATTGGGCCAGATCAGTAGCAAACTCTGGCTCAACGGCAGTGGCGCACCCATGAGAGCGCCTTGCAGTTGCATGGGTAACACCAAGCCCAGGGAACGAACGGCCGGATTAAGCAGGGCCACCGTGGTTTCTACATAGAGGGTGTTGGGTGATAACCGGGTTAAGGCCAGTTCCAATTGGGCCTGGGCCAGCACCGACTGCGGAAAGCCGGGCTGAACCGGGCGCAGGGTTTGGGCTAGCAATTGGGCCGTAATACTCCAAAAAACGGTGAAGAAGAGCCAGACCGCAATGGAGGCCAGCGCAGCGGTGGCCGGTTGGCGGAAGATGATTGAGAAAAACATTGCCAGCGCCAGCCAGATACCGCCGTAAAAGATGGTCATCACCAAGAACCACAGGCTGCGGGCCACCTCTTCGCCGCTGGGCGGAATCCCCAGGCGGATAATGCCCAGCCCCATAATCAGCAGCCATATAGCCATTAGAGCCAAGGCCAGCGTGAACAACCCGGCCAGGAACTTGCCCAGCAACAAAGCATCGCGGTAGATAGGCTGCGCCAGCATCTTAGACATAGTGCGTTGGTTGAACTCGCCGTTGATGGAATCAAAAGCCAGGGCAATGGCCAATAGCGGTACCAGAAACCCCAAAAACCCAACAAACGCCGGAATGGGGTCGTGGCCGGTGGTAAACAGTCTTAGAAAAAGAAACCGGTTCTGACCGGCGCTATCCCGCAGCGTTTGTGTGGCCGCATACACCGTGCCCACGGCGGTGAACACAATCAGCAATTCCAAAATAAGCATCCGCACGCTGGTCAGGGAGTCGGCCATTTCTTTGGCCACCACCGCCCACAGGCCAACCCAGGGCGAGCCTTCTTTTACCTGCACTTGCTGAGTTTGTGGTTGGGCCAACTGCATGGTCGCCTGGCCCTCTTGTTTAAGCTGTTGTACCGACATGATTGACCTCCTGCTGAAAATAACGCGCGTAAATTTCGTCAAGGCCGGGCAGTTCAACATTGAGCGAAAGCAACTGCCCGCCGGCTTCAACCACGGCGCGGGCGGCTTCGGCCCGTAAATCCCGTTGGGCCTCCAATTCGTATTGATTGGCCCTGACGCGATTGACATGGATGACTCCGTTGAGATGGCGGAAGGTGTCTTCAAATTTGTGGGCGCCATTGCTTGCTTCCAGATGAATGCGATATGCGCCCCCTAACACCTGCCGGGCCAGTTCCGGGACCGTACCCTCTAACACCATCTGGCCGTGATGGAAAAGCCCTACCCGGTCACATACGGCCTGCACCTGGTAGAGCAGGTGCGAGGACAGCAAGATGGTGATACCATTGGCTTTGAGTTGGCGGATAAGGCCCAAAAACTCCCGCGCTGCCTCGGGGTCAAGCCCCAGCGTTGGCTCATCGGTAATGATGAGTTGGGGTTGTTTGAGCAGTACTTCGGCGACGCCCAACCGTTGGCGCATCCCCCGTGAAAAAGTGCCCACCCGCTGCTTTGCCACCTCAGCCAGGCCCACTTGGGCCAACACCGCATCAATCCGCCGGTTGGCCTCGTCACGGCGAAGGCCATTCAGTTTGGCAATATAATTGAGGTTTTCACGAGCGGTCAGCCCCTCGTAAAATCCCACCTGGTCGGGCAAGTAGCCCACACGCGCTTTGATGCTCAACGGCCGGCGGGCTGGGTCAAGATTTAACACTTGCACCGTGCCGGACGTCGGTTCGGTCAGGCCCAGCAGCATCAAAATGGTGGTCGTTTTCCCGGCCCCGTTGGGACCGAGCAGGCCAAAAACTTCACCCTGCCGGATGGTCAAGTTCAGGTTATCAACCGCTACAAATTTGCCGTAATGTTTGGTCAAATCTTGGGTTTTTACCACAATATCACTCATAATTCATCTCCCTGGTTTGTAGATAGGCTGCGTAGGAACGGTGATAAACCGTCCCTACGTTACTTTTTTGCCACGCCCAAACATCCATCCAAACACTTAACGCCGACCAAACCGAACCACCGCCAGGCCAACTACCAGCACTGCGACCGCAATTAATCCCACCCCGGCAATGCCCCAGAGGGTTGAGGTCAGCACCGTGATGCGGAAATCGGCGGACTCAGTAGCGCCATCTTCGGGTTTGGCCCGAACGGTGACCATGTAATCCCCGGCGATAGCCTGGTCGGCGGGTGTGAGTTGAGCGGTCACTTCAGCCGCCTGGCCTGCCCCAATTTCGGTCAGTGCGGGTGGGTCAAATTTAACCTCCCAACCCGCGGGTGAACTGGCGCTCAATTCAACATTATGGGCCGGCGCGCTGCCGGTATTTTGAATAACCAGTTTTTGTGGCGTCGTTTGGCCCACGTAAGCCTGGCCGGAGAGACGCCCATCGGGCGCGGTTACACTGAGAACCACCTCGCCGGTCACTTCAGCCGTGAGCGACGTGCCGGCCTGTACCTCCCCACCCTGAGCCAGTATCTTTACCGGATAGGAACCGGCCGGTATTTCGGGGAACATTTTGACTTCCACACTCAACCGTTTTGACTCATTGGCGGCCAGGGGAATACTGGTCACATCTTGCCCGCTGAGCTTGAAATCAACCCGAAAGCCGGGCGGCGCTTCGGCCAGCAAATTCACCGCTAAATCTTCATCCCCTTCGTTTTTGAGGGTGGCGTTATAGCGGAAGGTTGTGTCCGGCGCGCCTCTGAGGGTGGGTAATTCCACGGTAAACTCCATGCTGGGGGGGAGTTTCTCTTTTACGGTCAATTCAATGGGCATTTTGGCATCTTGCCCATTTTCGCCCCGGGCAATAACGGTAAAGGTGTAAGCGCCCGGCGCAACATCTTTGGGCGGGTCCACCCTGAGATCAATTTTGGTGTCGTTTTCCGGCTCAACGTAAGCCGACTCAATAATCCGGCCGCCACCTTTAAAGGTGGCCACCCATTGGTCGGGCAAATTCTGAACCTCAAGGCGCACGGTCTGGGGCAATGCTTGCGTCCGCAGGGTAAAATCAAAGGTCACATTCTCGCCAATTGCCATCTCCTGGGCCGGATAGCGGGTAAAAAACGTCAAATCACGCAGCGCCGCAACTTTTTGTGGCGGGTCTTCGCCCTGGGCCAGTGCGGTACCAACAGAAAGCGTTGTCACCAGCAGTAAACTCAACATTAGGGTCATCAGCCAAATACGTTTCATTGTTCGGATCCTCCTTAAAATATATCTATAAGAATGAACTTGATTTTGATAAGGATCGTCAGTCCTATCCTCTTCAATTTTGAGAAGATACCAACTATCCTTAATCCTAATCCAATTAGCCCCTATTTGTCTTTAAAAAAATCTTTCAATTTCCTTAAGCCTGACTAAAGCCAGGCCAGAGCGGTTTCACGGGATTCGCGTTGCTTCGACGGTGATGGGCGGTTTAGGCGCAGGCGTCGGCTGCCGAAGCCGGTTGCTTGAGGCGGCCAACCGCCCAATAAGGACTAACGCCAGCAACAACGACACCAGCCAGATTTTCCAATTTTTCTTGAATCGTTTGTGCCAAATTTGAGTGCGATTCATAGAATCTCCTTTTAAGTTTTTCTTTAGGTTGGCTTTAGCTAATTGTAAGGACGAATACGCCAAGTGTTGTTATGATAAGCCAGATTGATGATTGGCCGGCGAACGCCAATTTGGACCGGCCCAACGCTGCAACCATTCTGGTTTGCTACTGCCCATCAATCGCAGCTATAATTTTCTTTAAAACACCAATCAATTTCTACAAAATTAGCATCTATGAAACAATACCTTCGCCATTTAAGAGGTATAGATACTGCCAATTTGGGCAATATTGGCGGTAATTTGTCGAATAAAAATAGGATCAGGCATTTGCGGAAGCAATTTTAATGTTTCGGTGACATATTTCAGACCTCGGAAATGAGCCTTGAGGTCGTTA
>DAOUMU010000081.1:0-52649 GCA_034409055.1 Anaerolineae bacterium | reverse complement strand
CCCTCATGTCATTCCGAGGAGCGCAGTACCCAAAGGGCATAAACGACGAGGAATCTCCGGTAACAAGGGCAAATCCAGCCTGAAACAGGAGATTCTTCGCTCCCTGTGGTCGCTCAGAATGACATGGCAGGTAGTTACCAATCTCTATTGTTAAGGAGCAATATCTATGGGATTTAATACTATCTTTACCTCAATTTCGCTAGGACTGCTAGCCACCACCAGTCCCTGTGTGTTGCCGCTTTACCCTGGCTACCTGGCCTACCTCAGCGGGGGGCAGGCGGCCCTGGCCAATCGCCAATACGGGCGCTACTTTTTGGGCTTTTTTGTCCTGGCCGGGGTGCTAACGATGATGTTGACCCTGGGGTTAGTGATTGCCCTGTTATCGCTGTCGGTCGGTAGGGCTTTGTCGGTGCTTATTCCGCTGGCCGATACTCTGCTTATCGGCCTGGGAGTAATGCTGCTGTTGAACTACAATCCCTTCAAGCAGCTACCTCAATTGCAGGTGCCCGGCCTGTCGAACCCATATCTGAATGCTTTTACCTATGGTCTGCTCTATGGGCCGATTGCCCTGCCTTGCTCCGGCCCCCTGGTGGTCGGTATCTTCGCTTTCTCGTTGACGGTCAACGAAGCTTTTAGTCAATTGGCAATTTTTCTGTGGTTTGGGGTGGGCTTTGGTCTGCCGCTGCTGGTCTTGTCCTTTCTATCGGGGGCGGTCCAACGCTGGATTACCCGCCAGTTTGCTATCCATGCCCGCTGGATCAACGCTGTCGGCGGTCTTCTGCTGATCGGCGTCGGTTTGTATGATTTGTGGGCCAATTGGGATGTCATTACTATTTTCTTGAGTTGAACGTGTCTTGCCAGTCCAGTACAGATTCCGCACATCGCCTGACTGCCATTTCAGCCGTTACAGGATGATCCTGGGTTGAATTGATAAGTCCATAAACCAAACGAGGCGTACGAGGGTAAATATACGTCTCGTTTTCATTCTTTCAAATTTTGATTTGGTTTAGGGTTAGATTTGATGATGAGTTTCATCAGCCCGCTAACGGTCCGCGCATCAGCCACCGCCGGGTTTACCGATGTGCCCAACAAGAACTGAAACGCTACAAAACCAACACTGGCTACAACGAAATTCTTGATCAGGCGGTCGGCTGATGCGCTTGGTGGGCGGCTCCAGAGCTTAAGAATATGGGCTACTTTTCCCAATCTCTCTTCATCTCAGAAAACTCTTCGAGCATCGTTTCCCAAGATAGGAGCCTTTCGGTTTTCAAGAACCCCATTATCAGCTCATATGACACTTCTTTGAACAAGCCTGTACGTATGACTGGCCACCACTTGGCGTAGAAACTGCCAAGGTGGATTGGATTTAGGTTTGTCGCACCCCCATGTGGATCAGGACACGCAACGACGATTCTTGAAACTCGATGCAGTACTGCAACTCCCAAACACATCAGACAGGGTTCCAGTGTGGTGTAAAGACAAACATCGTAGTTCTGTCGACTCCGCAGTAGACTGTGCAACCGCGCTGAATATGTGTGCAGAAGTTTGTGTTCCGCGTGAGCCGTCGACTGCGCTTCTGTGAGTATGGAATTCCGAGCCTGTCCCCAGAGTTCGCCATTGACGGTCAAGGCTGCGCCAACCGGATAATCGCCAACAGCTAACGCCAGTCTCGCCTCCTCTAACGCCAGCGACATATATCCTATATCCCTTTTCTTGCTCGTTGAACTGTGTATTACCCATTAACATTGACGCAATTAAAGAGAGCCTCACATCTTCATAGTCATGACGGTCAAGCCGCCTTCTATGTTGTCGCTTTTGTCAAGTTCTTGGTGTATAGGCGCACAGGTAGGATCGGCCCTTGTGGGTCGTTGCCTAACAGGATGAGATTGGCAATAGGCGAGAACTCTGTGACAACTCCAAACCAATCTTGTACCCTCCAATATACTGGCGGCGGTTGAGGCGTTGGGTAACTATGCCCTCAACTACCTTCTATCCGTGCTGGCTCACCATAGTGGCCAGACACCAAATGCTGCATCCGCCCAGGGCAAGTGCTAATCAGCCCCCTGGTGAGCGGCCCCATCTAACGCGCGGTTCCCACAGGCAACCCGGCGGCTGAACGGGCAGGCTCACACCAGAAGGAGGTTTTGCGTAAGATGGCTGGACAGGTCCTCGACGATGACTAAATCTAGGCCGTTTTCAGTTGAGCGCCAGCCGGGAGTTCACCATATTCCAGATAGCGCCACAAGGCAATCAACAACTTGCGGGCCAAAGCCACAATGCCGATTTTGCGCAGCCGTTTGCTGCCCTGGCCAAAGCGTTTCTGGAACCACAAGGTCAATTCACTTTCCGGCTGGTGCCGCAGCCAGCCCCAGGCAATCTCGATGGCCATACTGCGGATCGGACTGTTGCCTGATTTGTCGATACCTTGTTCCCGGCTTTGCTCGCTGCTTTGATAGGGCGTCGGGGTCAAGCCAGCCAGTCCACCCACCTGCCGGCGGGTACGAAACTGCCGCCAACTAAAAAACTCCATCACGAACAGCCAAGAACTGTTCTCGCCAATGCCCCGCAGTTGCAGCAGTTGGCGGACTTGCTCCACATTCGGCGCTGTGGAGGTGCGCAGCAACTCTCGCCGCTCCGCCTCTAGCTCCTGCACCTGCTCTGCCACAAACTGATAACAGGCATATTCCCGTTCCAGGCGCGACCGTAATCCCGACGGCACAGGTCGCCCATCCCACAGGCGGACCTTCTCCAACCTTTCTAGAAAATCTGCCTTGACCGGCAAACGCACGCCCTGTCCCACCAGCAGCCCTTTGATCCGATTGACATGGCGGGTGCGGTCCGACTTGAAGGTTTTCAATTGCCGATGCAGGTGCCGACTGTCTTCCGCTTCTAGGCTGGGCACGTGAACCACACTCCACACCTTTTGTTCCCCGCTATCATAGCGGATCAGCATCGTCACCAGTTTCTTCACGTCCAACTTGTCTGTCTTGGCCCGCTTGGCTCGCCGGTTGACCTCAATACTGGCCGAGTCCACCACCAAGTTCTCCACCCCCTGGCTGTCCAGATGACGATGCAGCCAGAACCCATCTCGTCCGGCTTCGTAGCAACTCAACACCCTCGTCTCTTGGGGCAAGCTAAACCGTTTCTTGGCTCGCTCTATCTCCCGCTCTAGCCCGATCAGATCGCCTGCCTTGATCTTACGCTGCCGGGGGGACTGTCCCAGGCCGATGGTGAAACCCAACTTCCAATCTGTGTTCCCCAACTCGAAAGCCAGGTACAACGTTGGTCGCAAGGGTCCATAATTTGGACTATTGCTTGTGTCGCTCATGGTAATTTTCCCCTTTCTAAGTTATTGATACTTATTCCAGAGCTTACCAAAAGCGACTTCGTTTTTCAACCCTCCCCATAGTATCTAACGCCTAACCGTAACCCACTCGCAAGACGCCCTACAGTTAAAACCGACTAACCCACGCAAGCATTTCTCGTTAAAAACCTCGGCTGTTGGAGTCGGGTTGACGATTTTGTAGGGCGGCCCATTGTTTGTATAGACCTACTGAACATAAGTACCAGCGTTGTTAGCCCTGAACTATCTTGATGCAGTAACGGTAATCGGATGAGTGATCGTAAAAATAAAGGCTTCATCGGGGATCTGTTTGGCAAAATAGCCTTGTTCAATAATTTTTTGGTGACCTTCTGGAAATAAACCGGTGATGGGCACGGTGGTGGTTAATGTTACAGTATAAAATCCCGCCTTTTTATAAACATGAACGGGGTCAGATTCGTCTGATGTACTCCCGTCGCCAAAATCCCACTGCCAGGTTTCAATCCAACCCCACGGTGTGGATAAATCGGTAAAAGTTACCGATAAAGGCGCAGTACCGGTAAGCGGTTGGGCCAGAAACTGAGCGGTATAGGGTAAGCTAAACTGGCTGTATGTATGCTCCTCTCCGGCATCGGCCACCAGAGCGTACACCCCGCCGCGTGTGTCTGTATCTTGCCACACGTACTGCGGCATTATCATAGTTTGAGCCGGAATGGTGAGCGTGTCGGTTGTGCGGAAAGGTTTGAAGCCTAACAAATCGGCCACAAGGGTAATAGTCAGGGTTATGTCACGGGTTTGTAAATTGGCAACACCAACTGAAGCAATGACAGGTTCGCCGCGCGTGTAAGTCTCCTTATTTGTACCCGGATTGATGGTAAACGGGGGAACCTCACCCTCAGCCGATACGATATTATTGTCCTCGTCTATTTCCTGCACTTCGTCATTGGCATCGGCAATGGCATACAGGGTGTGCGGCCCGGCCTTGCCCCGCACATCCCACGATAGATAGGCTTCCTCGGTGTGATTGTAAAAAGGTTTTCTGGGAGGCAGAGGCGGTACCGGCGTTTCGCCGATAAGTTCGCCGCCTTCAACCGGATTACCGTCATACAGCTTAACAGTAGTGGTTGGCGTTTGCCGGTCGCCCATGTTGTATAAATAGGTGTATACGGTGGCGGTATAACCGGAAGGTTTGTAAAGTTGGGGTGCTCTGACCACAATATCCGGCCCAAAGGTTTGATAGGCAAAATCTGTGGTGGCGCGGCTGGGCAAACCGTTTGCCGTTAAATCGGCCCGCACGGTATGCCAGCCGGGTGAATCGGGTGGCGGCAGCGTCACGTTGATGGTCTGAGTGCCGCTGATCAGGCTGAGATTTTGCGACGTGATTAGCTGATCATCCAGATACCATACCAAATCCGCCAGGGTTTCGGCTTCGGCAAAGATAGCAGCGCTGACCGGTACAGGTTGAACCGGCGCACCTCTAAATGATTGGAAAGGCGGGGTGGTTATCCCTAACAGCATGGCCGTTCCCACATCAAAGGCGCGCGCGCCCGTACTGTAGACGTAGTCCGGTTGAGAGGAATCAACCAACTGGTAGGTCAGCAGATGAGAGCCGGCCTGGGTAGTGGACAACGGCAGCGCCAGGGTCAAAACATTGGTTCCGGTCTTCAGCGAAACCGGCTGCTCAGAGAGGCTGCGGCAAGTTCCATCGGGATAATCCAAACAGGTTTGTAGCACAGCCTCTAACGGCTCAGTTGCGTCCATCGTCAAGATCGCCTCAACCATATCGCCGGGCGCATACGGCAAGCCGGTTAACTGCATATTGGTCATACGAATCCAGGGAGCAGCCACGGTAAAATAGGTTTGCACGCGGGTAGGGGCACGATAGGGGCCGTTATCCAGCACCGCTGTCAGGGGATACTCACCCCGTGATGACGGCGCGGTGAATGTGACAGTGGTAATTTGCCCGGTCATCGTTAAGGTTTGGGAATAGCCCGGCGCTTTTAGCTGCAAAACGCCAGTTTGGGTGGTAGCCAGGGTGACCCGTATGGTTTCGCCGGATGCGTACACCGGCTTATCAGGGTAAATGGACAGCTTTTCCGACGGGTTCTTAAAATAAATACGAGAGGTGTTAAGATAGAGGCCATTTCCGGCAGCATCATAAAGGCCGTAGCTAAGGGTGTCGCCCTGCTCCGTAGTAACGGGAATAGAAAATGTGACAGTTTGCAGTATTTGACCGGTTAGGGACAGAGGCTGGGCAACTTCAAAGTCACCGTAACGCACTTTGGCCGACAGATTAGCTTTTGCTACATCGTCTGTTGTGACAGCCAGCGTGAAACGAGCGGTGTCTCCCGGCGTATAAACCGGTTTGTCCAGGGAGGGGGTGACATTCAGGTCTATCTTGGCAGGAAGTTCACGCGCCGAGTCAGCAACGGGAAGAACTTTCGCCGGGCCGGTGACCAAAAAATAAGTGATGGGTACACGGGGCGCCAGGGGTAAATAGTGGTCGCCTCTCTTCCAAACCATAGTGGCGTCAACCCGCCAGATGCCCGGTGGGGCAGCGGCGGTGGTATTGAAAGTCAATACAGTTGATGCGCCGGGTTCCAGACTGGCAGACAACACTTGCTGTTGGACAATAGTCCGCTCAGGCGTAATAAAGCTCAGTTCAACTCCATCAGCGTGGTTTCCGCCAATGTTAGTGACCGGCATGGTCAACTCAACATCTTCACCAAGGACAGCCACAGGTACGCTGCCTGCGGCAATGGCCCAACTCAGCAGATCACGTAGAAAGATATGGGTTTGGGGACTGCACTGCCCGGTAGCACAACTCCAGTCTTCGTATAGGGTGGTGGCAATGATATGCCCTTGGTGGTAAGGGTAGATCAAGGCCACCGCATTGTTATCGGTGCGTTCCAACAATACCTGACCGTCGGGCGGTGGGTCGGACAAATAGCCCCGGCTGTGAGTAGAAAACTCAGTTTGTTCAAGACCTATTAAAGTGGGATGATTGCTGCCGATTGTCACCGGTACGCTCAGATAACCTTCATCCTCCTGCCAGCCGGAGCCGGAGACCTGCCCACCAGGCAGCAGACTATACCCATGGCTATGTGGCTGGGCCAGCACAATCACGGTTCCGCCCTGACGGGTGTATGTTTCCAAACGGGCGCGGAAGGCGGCAGAGTCTTGCAGCATATCCAGCCCGCCAGATGGGATGAGCAGTACCGGTAGCTGTTGGACCAGGTTGAAGGGGTCAAATTGAGAAGATATAAGTCGCGCCGGTTCGCCCAAATTTGTTAGCAACAACCGAATCGCGGCGTAAACAAAACCGGTATTGAGTAGCGCAACCTGCGCGCCCGATCGGCCACCATCGGGTAGAATAATGCGGGTATCGGGTGGCGGATAGGGCATATCGCCCGCCACGTTTTCATCACCGGGATGATCGCAACCGGTGGGAGTTCTTAACACTGTTTGGGAAAGTCGACTTTGTACAAACATCCCGGCTTGATTATAAAAACTGGCCGTGCAAACTTCATCCGCGGGCGGCGTGAACTCGGAGAAAATTGTAAGGACCCTGTCGTAGCCCCCCGCCCGCTCTAACTGATGGCGCCGCACAGTTTTATCGCCGCACTGAATGAAGAGTTGGTCCATATCCGAGGTGTTTGCATACATCGAAAGCAGAAGATAGGGGGGGATAGCAGCGCAACTTCGGGCGGGCCAGACAGAGGTGGGCATGGTAATTTCTGCGTCCTGGGCGTTGGTGACAAAGGATGGAATATAGGCTAGCGTTCCAACGATAACGAAAACAAGCAGGCCCGGCAATAAGATCGCAATTGTTGTCCGTTTTAACATGTCAGGTTCCTCCGGTTGGCTCCATTGAATAATCCTACTGCATTTTATTATGCCACGCCCAGTCCACACATGTCGGACATATGTTTGACCATTTGCCGATATTTTTCGCTTTTAAGTTGCTATAACCACAAGCCGCCCAACACCCGCGCTTGTGCGGCGATCGTATCACTTTAGAGAACAAATAACCAACAGTCACCCCCCATAAGACCAGCCCGTGTCCCAAATCACTAGCGGCTTGGCTTCGGCTTGGCGCAGGCCCACGTTGACCAGTTCGGCTACAAACACGGTATGGTCGCCCCGTCTGACCGTATCGGTGACGCGGGCCTCAAACCAGGCCGGCAGGTCGGTCAACAAGGGAGCGCCGGTTTCCGGGCCCGGCTCAAAGGCAAGACCGTTGATCCGGTTCCCTTCCACCTGGGAGGGGCGGAAGAAAGCGGCGGCTACCTCCTTTTGATCGGCGGCTAAAATGTTAACGGCGAAAGCGCCACTCTGCTCGATGACGGCATACACCCGGCTATCAACCTTGACCCCCACCATAACCAGCGGGGGCGTAAATGAGGCTTGCGATAACCAGGTGACGGTCCCGGCGGCCACTTCCTGGCCGTTCGTGGCGGTCAACACATACAAACCGTAGGTGAACAAACGTAATACTTGTTTCTTGACGGCAGAGTCCATCAGATGATCTCCTTACTCCATCAAATCAGAATTTGGCTTGCCGGCAGGCTAAACTACCTCCGCATCTAGAGACAAAGCCGTCCGCTCTAGAATTTCGGCCAGGACAGAGTGAGTGGTACGGCCCCGTAGTTGGCTTTCCGGCCTCAAAATCAGGCGATGGGCCAGAGTCAGATGAGTCAACTTTTTGATATCATCAGGAATAACGTAATCACGACCTTGTAAGGCGGCCAGGGCCTGGCTGGTTTTATACAGGGCCAGGCTGCCCCGGGGGCTGGCTCCCAGGGCCAGATCGGGGTGGGAACGAGTGGCCTGGATCAACCTCAGAATGTAATCTTCCAACGACTCGTCGACGTGGACGGTGGTTACTTGCTGGCTGAAGGTGAGCAAATCCTGTCCGGTCATCACCGCCTGCAAATTCTCGATTGGATGAACCTGGCGTTGACTGCGGATGATTTGGCGCTCGTCCAGTTGGCTGGGGTAGCCCAGTTCCAGGCGCATTAGAAAACGGTCAAGCTGAGCCTCGGGCAGGGGAAACGTGCCCTCAAATTCGATCGGGTTTTGGGTGGCTAAAACCAGGAAAGGATGGGGTAAAGGGCGGCTAAGGCCGTCCATCGTCACCTGGCGCTCTTGCATCGCCTCCAGCAAGGCCGATTGGGTACGCGGCGTGGCCCGATTAATTTCATCGGCCAGTAAAATATTGACAAAGAGTGGGCCGGGGCGAAACTCAAAGCGACTTTCGTGCTGGAGAAAGATGGAGACACCGGTGATATCGTTGGGGAGCAAATCCGGGGTGCATTGCAGGCGTTTGAACTCAAATCCCAGGCTAATGGCCATACTGCGGGCCAACATAGTCTTGCCGGTGCCGGGAACGTCTTCCAGGAGGACATGCCCCTGGCACAACATAGCTACCAAAAGGAGTTCAATCTGCTCACGTTTGCCAATAATGACTTTTTCTACGTTGTTGACGATCTTGGCGGCAAAGGTGACGAGATCGGTTGTCATAACTATTCCTTCCGGGTAGGTTAGGCCAATTTCCAGGGCAAAACGTAGACCAGGCATCCCCATACCCGGCCGCTGGCGCATAGGGATGCGCCAACTACAGTTTTGCCTTGAGTGTCAGGTTAGTTTCCGGAGCAAAACGTAGACCGGGCATCCCCATGCCTGGCCGCTAGCGCATTAGGCGACTAATTTGTTGGCGACCTGTTGCAGAGTCGCCGTCATAGGATGGTCCGGGTAACGCAACACAAAGATATCTCTACTGGCCAGGGCCATCAGCTCATCGAGATGGGGCAGTACGGCGACCACTTCACAATCATAGGTTTGGGCTATTTTTGCTTGAACGGCCGCAAAGTCGAAAACGGACGGCACTTCATTGACGATCAACATAAGGCGTGGTACCTTGAGTTCTTGAGCCACCTGCACTGTAATGCCCGTGCCCTGATAGTCCTGCTGGTCGGTTCGCAGGAGAACGACCAACGTATCAGAGATGGCGATTGACTGTAACGTTTCTTCATTCAAGCCAGCGTGGGTGTCAACCATCAGCACGTCTAATCCCAATACCTCAACTAAGTGTTGGATGCCAGCGTTGAGCAAATTTATATCGTAGCCCTTACGCAGCACCTGCGAGATTTCCTCAGTTTTGGTGCTGGCCGGGATGAGACAGACCGGCCTGGTACTGTTTCCTCCTGAAGGCAGCGTGACCTCATAAGCGGCCTGGGTGATGTCACACCGGCCCCACAAATAATCGTTAAGCGTATAGGTTATCTTTTCCTCCTTCAAACCAAAGAGGATGTGCAGGCTGGGCGAGTGGATGTTGGTGTCAATCACTCCGACTCGCCAGCCACCGACCGTCAGCAAAGCAGCGATGTTAGCGATGATATTAGATTTGCCGGTACCACGACGAAAGGAGTGGACTGAGATAATTTTGGGTATATTCATTTGAAACGCATCCTGCTCACTTATCGAGCTTTTGCCAGATATCAAGGGACTTACCTTGCCTCCGCTTACGGCTCTTGCGGGCCAAGCGCACTTTATAGATAATCTCACCACCTCCCGCTGGTTCGGTGACACGCAAAAAACCCCTTTCGACAAGCATCGCTCCCAACTGATGAGCCTCGGCCGGCTTCAGCTTCAGGTCGGCGGCCAGTTCATTTAAGGTCAATGCACCCCGGCGCATCATCTTGTTCACAACTTTGTTCAGGGGAGGAGGCAAAGCCAAGATATCGATGGGCGTGATCCCTTCACACTGATCAAGCTGGTCCACTGCTTGCTGAAGACGGTCAAACATCGTTTTCCTCTTCTCTCAGGGTACGTTCACGCCGAATCTGGTCAGCCTTGGCTCGCAATTGTTGAAAGTAATCGGTACTGGTGATGAGTTCCACCTCTCGGGCTCGCTTCAACTCATCAATCTTGATCTGCAACTCTTTGACCCGGCGACGTAGTCGCGCTTCCCGGGCGGCCACCTGTCGGGCATTCTCGATAGCAATTGACGCCAGCGAACCAATTGAGTTGAGCAGGTTGAGTTCGGTCGATCCAAAACTGGTTTGGACTGAGGCCACCACCAGAATCAGGCCGATTGTCTGCCCCCGGCTTATAATCGGGACAGACAAAGCTGACTTTGCCCCAGGCGCAAGGACCCCTTCAATGGCCGGGTCATAACGGCTATCGCCCGGCAGGTCGGGGATGAGCATCGGCGTGCCCTGGGCAGCAACCCAGCCGATCCGGCCTTGACCGAGTTGAATTCGAAATGAGTCCAACGTCGGGGCCTGCTGGCCAAAGGTGCGTTGTAAATTCAACGCCTCCTCAGTCTCGTCCAGCAAAAAAATGAATCCGGCCGTCATCTCGAAGATGTTCTCGATCCGCTCGGCAATCAGATTCACAACCGGCTTCAGGTCCAAGGCGGAACTGATGGCTCGACCAATCTCATTCAAGAGGGCCAACTGTTCAGCCCGGCGCTCAACGCGGTCGAAGAGAAAGGCATTTTCCAGGGCTACCGCCGTCTGATCGGCCAGCGTAGCCAGAAGCTTGAGATCCGGGCCCGCATAGGGCCGGCCGGAACGGCGCAGGCCAAGAGCCATCAAGCCAATCAGGGTACCTGAACGCTTGATCGGGAAAAAGACCTCCATACCCAGTCGCCCCCAGGCCTCGCGTTCTGCCGTGTTGAGCGTCTCAAACTGGGGATTGACGTCGATGGTGTATTGGTAGAGTGGGTCCCCCCGTTCAACCAACCACTTGGCCAGAGGCGTACCGATCTCCAATATCAGGGGTGGCTGGCTGCCTGGGACGTTCAAGCCTTCGACAACTTGTAACTGCCACCGGGTCTCATGCGCCTCCTCAACCACCAACAAGGTCCCCCGTTGGATGCCTAATGCACCGTCGATGATTTCCATCGCCGTCGCTGCCAGGGCCTCCAGATCCATAATGCGGCTGATGGCCTGGCTATATTTGCGGATGACTTGTTGCATCCGGTAACCTCGGCCGAAAAGCAACCGGTCCACCACCCGCCGGGTCAAACTACTCAGCGGCTGGTAAAGGACGAACATAATGGTCCCCGCCATGACTGCCCCGAAGAAAAGTTCATCGCTAACCCGCAGACGAAAGAACGGTGACAGGCTCAAGAGATAGACCGCGCCCAGA
The DNA here is from genome assembly GCA_034409055.1 of Anaerolineae bacterium. Classification (GTDB taxonomy): domain Bacteria; phylum Chloroflexota; class Anaerolineae; order 4572-78; family J111; genus DAOUMU01. The sequence continues at coordinate 41,170 of DAOUMU010000081.1, read as the reverse complement.
CTCAAGCCAATGGCAGTGGCCACGGGAATCAGGGTGGCAAAGAGGTAGCTGAGAGTATGCCGCACCCCGGTGGCGATATCCGGCAACTGAGGTTGGGTCACGGCGTAGGTGCCTATCGCCGCTCCCAGCCAATGGAGGCCCGTCCCGAGGTACTCAAGCTCGGCCTGACGGGTCAAAACAACCAACCCAGGACCGGCCACCAGTCCGGCTGTGCTGAGCAGCCAGTATTTGATTCGATTGCGATGCAGCGGGCTCGGCCGGTGAGCATATTCGATCAAGGCCAGGACAATGGCGATGCCGGTATAAATTACCACCCCGCTCAGGCTGAGAAACAGCGCTGGTTTCTCCTCAATGAGACCGGCCACACCACCGATCTTTTCAGTCAGGGCTGGCGATAGGGGAGACACAGGGATGAGGCCGGTGTCTAATACGATCAGGACGATGGCCACGCCAAGGGCCGACAACCAGCCACCGATCGATAAGGGCGGCTTTTGCAAGAAGGCCCGCGTCAAATCCCAGAAGACAAGACCCAGTCCAAGGAGGAGATAGGTAGCCAGGTACGCCCAGGGAGCGGCTGGCCAGAGGTGATGCAGTCCTGCTTGACTGATGCTCAGGAACCAGGCCACGGCGATAGTCAGGTAAAGCACAAAGAGCCCCGGTTCGCGTCCCCGCAGTCCCCGTCGCATGGCGACGATGACCACGAACAAACCATAACCCAGGCCCACAATCAGTAAGAACCCTAACTCAGGCCGGGTTAAATTGTCAACCATTAGTTACCCCCTCCCTCCCCGAACAGACGTCGGCGATGAAATTTTCCGACGCTCAACGAGGGGATTGCCCCTACGTAATCGTTACCGTCTATGTTTCTTTGTCGTCGGGAGCAGATGGCGTCTCGTCAGATTCTTTGGCCGACGACCAGCGGCGCTTGCGCCGGCGTATGTTGCGAGCTTTAGATTGCAAGTCCTGGAAGAAGTCGGTTTCTACAATCTCGCTAACTTGCTGTTGGCGCTTGGCCTCATCGACCTCAATACGAAGCTGTTGGATCTCCTGCCGCAAGCTCTGTTCGCGAATGTAGGCTTCAAGCGCAGCCACCGCCAGTGAGGAAAAAGACTCCATCATCTGTTGCAGATTTTGGTCGAAGGGGATGATCTGGCTGGTTTCGGGGTCTTCGGCATTGATCAGTTGCAGCACGCCCAGTACTTCGTCCTGGCTATTTTTAAGGGGGATGGTTAAATAGGAGACGGAGCGATAGTCACTCTTTTCATCGAAGATACCAGGGCCATAAGTGTCGAGTACATCTTCTTGATAGGCATCGGGAATGTTGATGGCAGTCCCGATTTGGGCAACGTGGGCGGCGATACTCTGTCGATTGTCCTGCTGGGTGGCCTCATCGTCATATACAGGCAGCATCATCGGTAGCCGTGAGAAGGTTACATCTTTACCAACGGTGCCACCCATAGCAATATTGAGGGTGTCATTGCGCACAATGACAAACTTCAAGCGATTGGCTTCCTTCAGATACAGGATACCCGCGTCCGCGTGACAAAATGCCTTGGCCTCCAGCAGCATGTTTTCCAGTAGCCGGTTGAAATCTTTTTCGGAAGAGAGTTCTACCCCAATTGGTATGACCACGTTCAAAAGATCGTCGGCCCGTTTTTTCTCTTTTCTGACCTGGAGCAGGGTCTGTCGCAGTTGGCTGGTCATATTGTTAAACGTTTCGGCCAGGATGCCGATCTCGTCACCGGACTCGACGCGGGCCTGTGCTACCAGGTCACCGGTTCTGATCCGCTCGGCTACATCGGTTAGCCGGCCAACCGGGCCGGCAATGTTTTCCCGGAAAACAATGGCCATTGTCAGCCCCAGAATAAGGGCTACGATACCCGCCACCAGTGTTCGCTGATTGGCGATGGCCAGCCCCTGCCGGCCCCTGTTCAGGTCTGCTTTCAGCAACGCCTGCTGGTCCGCCGTCATTTCGGCCAGCAACTGCTGCATCTCTCCAGCCAGGGGCACCGCCTCGGTCGTGAAGAGGAAGAGGTCCTCCCGCCAGCGTTCACCCTCTAATACCTCGAACATCTGGTCGGGAAGAGTCAGGAAGGTCTCCCGATTCTGGGCGATGCTGTCCAGCTTGGTTTGCTGATTGGAGGTCAGGAAATTCCGCTTCTTATTCAGGGCCTCCCAGGCAAACTGATTGGCCTCCAGGTTGACTTCGTACTCCTGCCGGTAAATGCGATTGCGAGTGGTCACGTAACCCCGCAGACCGGACAACATAGCAGTAAATGAGCCCTGGAACTTGGCCATGTCTTCCAACAATTCAACGTTTTGGGCCGATGGCTCGCGTTGGGCTTGGGCTTCGATCATACTTTGCAGATCAATCAGAACCCGTCCCCCATTGCGGATACCTTCCGTGGCCAAAATACGATAGGCAGGCTCCCGCTCCAGTTGATCGTCCCGCAACTCAAACAACTGCTCCGGCAATTGCGACCACTCGGCAAAGGTAATTTTGAGTTCCTCTAAACGGCGTTTACTGTCCGGGTTAAAGTTTGACGACAGCCTCTCCAATTCGGCCAGGTCGGCCTCAAAAGCCTGCCGGGCCTGCTTGTAGCTATTGCGGAATTCCCCCTCCCCCAGAGCGAGATAGCCTCGGACGTCACCTAGCATCTTGAGTAAGTCCGTCTGGGCCTTGGACGAGGCCAGGGCGGTTGGCACACGCAAATCTTCCGTCCGGTTGATGTTGGTCGTGGCTTCGACACTGGCCCAATAGCTGACACTGGCGCCGACTAACGTCAAGGCAACCAGGATGCCAAACCCAATGTTCAGTTTGCCTCCAATGCTCAGATTCCTCAAAAGTTTGGCGCCCGGTAATTTATCGACGAACACCCAGCGCCCTCTAGACGTTTGGGGATTGGCCTGGGTAGTAGATGAAACCAGATTAGAACTGGTCATAGCTGTTTACGCCTCCAATTTTTGATGTTCCACGTGGAAGCATCCCAGGGTGTCATCTCGATGCCTTCGATGGCGTTGCTGACCCCGGAAACATCATCCCGATGGACCAGCGGAATAACGACAACATCTTCAACCAGCATATCATTCATCTGGATAAAGAGCTGCCGGCGTTTCTCGGGGTCCAATTCTCTATTAGATTGCTCATATAAGGCATCATAATCAGGGTTGCACCAACGTTCGATATTTGCCCCTGACCAATCGTTCGACTTCTGGGCTATTTCGTCACAGGTCCAGCTCCTCATATAAGCGCCGGGGTCAGGGCTTCTATTGCCGGTGTTGAACTCTTCCAGGTCGGCATAGAAGTGGAAGCGGGTATCCGGGTTGGAAGGATCGTTACTGAAGAAGACACTGGCCGGAATGATCTTTACCTCTATCTCAACCCCAATAGAGGCCAGGGCGTTTTGGATAATACGCTGGGTTTGCTGGCGCACGGTGTTCTCCGAGGTTTGGAAAACGAGGCTTAACTTGATACCATCCTTGTCTCGAATGCCATCGCCATCGGTGTCTACCCAGCCGGCTTCATCCAGTAGAGCGGCGGCTTTATCCAGGTTGAACTCGTAACTGGTGTTGGGCGATTGGTAATAGGGTGGTGACACCAGAATATTACTGGTCAGACGACCGGCCGGGCCGTACAACTCGGCGATGGTCTCCCGGTCAATGGCATAGGTCAGGGCCTGGCGTACTTTCTTATCGCTCAAGATGGGATGGGGAAATTGCGAACTGGAGCGTTCGCCATCCTCGGTGGCCTGGTTGGGATCGGTGCGATTGAGCAAAATGCGTTCGACGAAAAAAGAGCCAGCCGGCACGACCAGTTTGCCCTTACCCCCGGCTTCCATTTCGGCCAGGGTGGTCACATCGAGCTGCAGGTTAAGGGCAAAATGCACATCACCTACCTGTAACACAGACCGGGCAGCTTCTTTCGGAGTCCCCCCTCCTCTTAGCTCCACCCGGCTAAAGTAAAGTTGGTCCGCTTCTGGAAAGAAGGGATTGGGTTCATACACAATCTTGTTGGTTTCAACCAGTTGGCTACCCAGGAATAAAACTTCTTGGGGTTTGAATGAGACCACCCGGTAGGGACCGGTGCCCACAGGCATAAGGTTACCAGGCGCCTGTAAAGCATTGGGGCCATTGTAGGGCTCAAAGAGGTGCCGGGGAATAATCATCCCCTGCACGCCGACAAAAGGCAGAAACCAGCCCGGCGTGACATCTTTGAAATTGACTTTGACCGTATAGTCGTCAATTACTGCCACGCTTTCGACGGCACTATAGACGGCCGTCGTCGTGGCCCCGGTCTCTGGGTTAGAGATGAACTCGTAGGTAAAGAGAACATCATCGGCGGTAAAGGGTTCACCGTCGGACCATTTAACATCTTGCCTGAGTTTCCAGGTAACCGACCGGCCGTCGGGCGCGACCCCCCCGTTTTCCTGGCTAGGAATTTCTGCGGCCAGGAAGGGCACTAACTCCCCATCTTGGTCAAAACTGGCCAGCGGTTCGTAGGTCACCCGGCTGGCCCCCCAGTCTTTTTGGGCAACGGCCAGATGGGGGTTAAGAATCGTCGGCGCTTGCCAGTAAAGAATGCTGAGCGTATCGCCAACACCCGGTTCGCCGGTTGGAGTTTCTACCACAGTGGGGGTAACTTCTGGTTGAACAGGCCGCTCGGCTACCAAACCGATACAGGCCGTGGATAACAGGCCAACGGCCAACAACAGGGCCAGAAGGTAAGAATAACGGTATTTTTTCGTAACTTTCCTGGGCATTTTCCTCCATAAGGTGTTCATAAGGTCTCGAAATATTATACCATAATTAATCCGGATCGAATAGGGTATGAATGGGCTAATTCTCATCTCGCTTACCCAAAATCATCATTGAAAAGAAAAGGTTTCCAGGTAGGCTCCGGTGGATTGGCCACCACGGCCACCACGGCCTGTCGCCATCGGTTGAGATCCTGGTTCACCAGGCCTGATAACTGCCGATTCAGGTCCACAGCCAGCGGCAGATTTGACACCCAGAAGTGGCAGAAATGCTGCCAGGGATGGGTCGTCTGCCGGTCAGGTGTAATGTGCTTACCTGCATATAGTTTCATCCCTGGGGGTAACTGTCGCCCGGTTCTGCTGATCTTACCAGCCGCACTGGTTCTTGGCAGGCCGACCAGGCTGCTTACGCAGGCAATTTCCCCCCAAGATACCAGTCGCCAGCCCAGTCTGGCCACAACGGGCGAGGCGGCCAGGCCAACGGCAATGGTGATATACAGGCAGTTTGGGTCGTTGAAACGTTTCAGGAGTTGGCGGCGCAACTGTAAACTGATGCCTTTGCGCCGCCAGGCCGGGTGAGTCCAGCCCGTGGCCGATTCATACAGGTCGGTATTGGGCATGCAATCAGGCGCAACACCAATTTGTTTGCTTAGCTCCAAGCGTGTCGCCTGGGAAAAAACGAGGATGAGACTGATGTAACTGACAATCTCGTTGTCTTTGATCGCTACGGCGGCCCGACCTTCTTGCCACCGATTGCTTAAAGCATCAGCCGGATAGGAGGTTAGACTTTCTTCATAAGCGATATTGGCAGCCATCTTTTGCCAGGCGGCCTGGGGAACAGATTGGATTGGAGACTGACACAACTCTACATATTGTCTGTCCGGAGTTTCTACAACCGAAAAAACCAGGGGCTCCATGCCGTCACCACTTTTGAGGCAAGTAAAGAGATCAATCAAACTGGTCGAATAACTTTTGCAGTTCGCGCGGTCTGCTCCGAGTCAGTTCAGTAATGCGCAGATTGGCTTTGCGCAGCCGTTCGCTGAGGACTTTAATCAGCTCCAGCGACACATCGGGGTATTGGCGGGCCAAGGCGATGAGCGGTTCACGGCGTAAGCGTAGCAGCAGCGTGTCTTGGATGGTCAGAGCGCCAGCAGAACGAGTGCTATTGTCAAACAAACTCATTTCACCAAAGTAAGAATAGGCCCCCAACGTGGCCAAACGGGCGTAGGAACCTTTGCGTTTTTCCAGCTCAATACCCACCCGGCCGCTGACGATAATGTACATGGCCCCGCCGGGATCACCCTGATGAAATATCCACTGATCCTCTTCAAGTAGCTCCTGTTCACAAATCTTGGCCAGCACCTCGAGCTGATTAATGGTCATGCCCTTGAAAAAGGGAACCTGTTTTAAAAAGATGATTTTTTCAATCGTCGAGAGCAAGATTACCTCCTCTGTGGCGGCTTCGGTGATACGGAAACCGGACAGCAGCCTTCTGGCGGCCTGCGTGGCCAGACGCACATCAGTGTCCGGGTCAGCCGCCGAATTTTTCAGTAGGGCCTCAATTTCTGGTAAGGTCAACGGTACTGGCTGGGAAGCAGGGGCAGGTTGGTCAGGGGTCTTTCTCTTTTTGGCCAGTCGGGACGACGTATCCTCAGCAGCATCTGCGAACATCCCCAGCAAGTCCGCCGGTTGGGAACGGCGTGCTTTGCCCCTTTTTTGTCGATCAACCTTAGCGGTAGTATCCGCCCCATCCGGCGAAAGGGAAACGCCCATTTCCCCCAGAGCAAAGGTCATAATGGCTCGCAACCACGGAGCACCGGGCGTGGTTATGATCTGTTCGATGGCCTGGACCGTATCCAAATCCGGCATATCCCAGGCTTCTTTACTGAGGGACAGCAACTGAACCGGGGCCAGGTCAGGCTCAAACAGGGGTGCAATCAGTTGAGCTGTTTGCGGACTGGTCAGCGACTCCAACGCTTCGGCCGCATTAGCCCGAACTCGACTACTCTCACTTTGCAGCGATTCGGTGATAATTTCTATCGCATCGGGGTCGTGGACGGTGGCCAGGATATAAAAAATCTCGTCAATCAGTTCTTGATTCTGCTCGCGAAGCGCACCTTGCAAGATCGAAACGGTGGGATACCTGGCGCAGGAGGCCAGGGCCTCTATCCGACTATAGTTACTATAAATGGTCAGCAGGTTGCCGATAATTTGCGACTCGACCAGGCCCCCAAACTGTCGCTGGCTGATGCGGCTCAAGACAATGGCCGCCATTTTGCGCAATTGTAAATCAGGTGAATCGAGCTGGTGGTGAACGATGGGGATGACTGACTTGCCGAGCTGAACCAGTGCTTCCACGGCCGTCGCTCTGACCTGAGGACTGGCGTCTGTGAGGGCATTGACAACGGCCTGGTGTGACTGGTGGCTGCCCAGATTCCCTAAAACGTTCAGGGTAACCTGGCGTACCCGTTCTACGGGGTCTTGCAGTAAGGGAATTATCTGTTCGACCAGCGGCCCGATCACCTGATCGGGCATCTTATCTTTTGCTCGCTTTTCAACAGCCACCGCCGCTTCTAGACGGACCTCATCCTCAGGATTCGCCAGATAGTCTACCAGCGTACGGATAGCGCGCCGGTCGTCAATCTGGCCCAGAATACGCACCCCCTGGGCCCGTCGATGCGGCTCCTCATCATGCAGAAGCTGGTATAATCCTGCCACGGCTGAGGTCAAATCGTAAAAGTTACTGGCCGAACGGGCCAGCGCCGCCAGAACCTGGACTCGCACCTCAATATCTGGATCTGACAGCCTGTCCAGGGCCACGGATAGAAACTGCTCGTCGTCGGTCTCAGCCAACCGTTCCAAGCCGACCAGAGCCGATTGTCGAACCCGGCCATCACTATCAGCCAGAAAATCCTGGTAGAGTTGGCGAACAGCCTTGCCCCGCACGTCGGCGGCAACCAGGGCATCAATCATAGCCGTACGAGTCTCCGCCTCTGGCGCAGTTTTTACCGCCTGTTCTAAAATTGGTACGGCTTGACTACCACCGACCTGACTGATCAATTGAGCCATAAAAACGGTAAATTCGTAGCTGGAGCTTTCCTCAAGTTTTTTCTGCAAAAAGTTGAGGGTGGCCGGGTCGGCGGCCACCAGACTCGGATCTCCTTGCGAAAACAGGAATGAAAAATCTTCCTGCTCCAGCATTGTGATCAGGGCCTGGCTGTACTGTTTACGAACCATCGCGGCACTGGCCAGGTAGGCGATAGCCAAAATCCCGATTAAGGCTGATAAAAGCCAGGTCGCCGGCACGATGGGCACCAAAAGCAGTAACCCACCGATCAGAGAACCAACAGGCACAATCAGGCCGACGATAAAAGCCCGCGCCCGACCTTTAACGCGTAAAGGAACGGCATTGTACAATAGGTTGTCGATTGGATTACGGAAGGTCGTACGGAAAGTGGTTCGATTGACGTAACCCAGGGCTGCCGTAGGGATGTTTTGCACCAGGGCCAATGCCCCGCTGACAGCCAGGGTACCCGTGGGAAAAATTAAACTGGTACTGCCCAGGCCAATCCGGCCAATCAAGCGATTGAGCAAGAAAAGTTGAAGGGGCAAGGCAATCAGGTTACCGATAGCATTCAGCCGGCCGATAAAGTTGGAAATATCCTCGGTGGTCTGCAGTTCATTTCTCAGGATTTGCAGGGCCTGGTAATTAATGAGCTGGAGGAGGATGAAAGTTAACAGGGCCGCCAAAGCCAGCCAACGCAAAAAAGAAGATTGGTAAACATAGCGGAAACCGGCGCGGATGTTGTTGAGGTATGAAGTCGATGGGGCCACCGGGCTGAGGCCGGCATAGCCAGCTTTGTCGCCCTCGGTTGTCTGTTCTTTCAACAAATAAGGCATCAGCCAGGCGGTCAAGGCTGCGATCACCAACATGATAAGCCAGATAAAAATGATACCGGCCGGTGAGAAAAAACGGTTCAGAAATGGTAAGGTCAAACCGGCCACGATACCGGCCACACGGGCCCCGGAAGCCAGGAGGGGAATGATGCGCTTGGCGGATTGGGTGTCGTAGAAGCCATTAACGTAGATGGGCCAGTGCACGTTAAAAATGTCCAGTAACGGCACATTTAAGATCAAGAACAACAAGGGGTAGGTAATGATGACCAGGTTCCACCCCAATAAAACCAGACCGGCGATAATCCCCAGTCCACTGAACATAAAAAGGGCAATCAACAGCTTGGTGTTATCGACCCGGTCGGCGAAACCGGTATAAATGGCCGAAGCAATAATAGAGAAAGTGGCATTGATAATGAAAGCCCAGGGGAGAAAATCGACCCCGACTTGCTCCAGGAAGGCGGCCTCCACCACCGGTTCGCCCCACTTCATGCCGGTCAGGGCCACAAAGTATATCAAATAAATTAACAGGAAGCGAGGCCATTCGTTGGTCCGAATGTTAAATGATTTGTTAAGTAGCCGTACACCTTTTCGTAAGATGTGCATAACCTTTGGCGTTGAGGTCTTTGGATAACCTCAAAATTCAAGATAGAATAGACAAAAACAATCCATTCACCTGGTAATGAATGGTCAGGCTCCTGGATCGTTGGCGACCTTTGGATGAAGTTGTAAAAGAAAATTCTCATGCCATCAAGTTAGCCGCCACTTTTTTGAACTCAGTTGTCACCGGATGGTCGGGGTAATGTAAAACGAAGACACCGGCACTGGCCAGCGTCATCATCTCATCGGAATGGGGCAGCACGGCCGCTACCTGGCAACTATAGGTTTGTTCCACCCGGGCTTTGACTTCGGCGAAGTCGAAGACGGTTGGCACTTTGTTGACAACCAGCACCATGTTCGGCACATTGAGTTTGCGAGCCACCTCAACCGTCACCCCGGTGCCCTGATAATCTTGTTGGTCTGGACGCAAAATAATGGCCAACGCATCAGAGATGGCGATTGAGAGTAACGTTTCTTCATTCAAACCGGGATGGGTATCAATCATCAACACGTCCAGGTCCAGACTCTCGATCAATTCATGAAAGCCGTCGTTGAGTAAACCCACGTCGTAGCCCTCCCGTAGGACGCGGGCAATCTCACCGGCTTTGAGGCTGGAGGGGATTAAGTAGACCTGTCCTTTGATGTTTACATCCAGACTTGAGGTCACGTCGTGAGCCGTCTCTTCGATGTCGCACTTGCCCCACAGGTAATCGTTGAGTGAGTGGACCATATCATCTTCATCCAGGCCGAACAGGACGTGGATGCCCGGTGATTGAATGTCGGTATCAATCACGCCAACACGCAACCCACCGATTGCCAGTAACGTAGAGACGTTGGCAGTGGTATTGGATTTACCCGTTCCACCGCGGAATGAGTGGACAGAAATAATCTTAGACATATACTCCTCCCTGTTAAACTTTTAAATGTAGGCAACCCAATCAAGTATCACCCATATGGGCCCAGGTGACGAATGACCGGAAAACGTGGGGTAATCTTTAACTAATGATAGCATTACCCCACATTATAACATTTTTTTGCTTTTTATTCTATTAAACTATCCAGGGCAGACCAGAAACTATGGTCAAGGGGTTTGTCGGTCTTGCGTCTGAAGTGCGCTTTGTACCAAACTTCCTGCTTGACTTCAACCCGGCGGATATAGCCTTTATCAACCAGCTCGTCCAACGCTTTTTGGGTATCCTCTGGACTCTGATTCAATGCCGTTGCGATCTCAGCCAGCTTCATCCCATTCCTACGGACGATCTTTTTAATAATGGTAGCCAGGGCCGGGGGTAAGTCCAGCAGATCAACCGGCGAGAGCCCCCCCTGCTGCTCTCGTGAGTTAATCTCATCCTGCAAACGATCAAAGAGTCCAGCCATCAGTATATCTCCGGCATTGGAATAGGCTCTGGTTGTGGCTTACACGTACCGCACCACAATGCATCGGCGACCACGATTGCCTTTGGCGTATCTGCTTCTCCTACGTAGACAGACAGGATAACAGGCATATTACTGAAATGATCTTTACAAACTGCCCTACCACAGAATTTGCATACGCCCATAGCCGGTTGGCCACATTTATGACAAACCATTTTTGCTCCCTTGTTCGTTATTATATTGACAACCGAATGTATCGTGAGCCACAGTAGAGCCAAATTTTGAGGATTAGATATGCAGGTTCCGACAGAGCCAGACCTACAATTTTGGGCGCCAGATGGTTCATATTTACCATACCGCAAGATGCCTGTTTGTGCAAATGATTCTCTGTTATGTAGGGCAAATTGCTAACTTGCCCGCAGCACCCTTCGATAGCTCTGGCCTACTCAGGATGCTGGGCTGAGTAGTAACCAATTTGTCCCCTACGACGACTCACCCAGGACAGCATGCACAAACTGATGTAACCACGTTTCATATTCGCCCAATGGCTCACCAGACTCTAAAATTTTGATCAAAGTTTCCAGGGCTACTCGGCTGGCCCCCTCGGCTACTTTCAGCCCTGCCCGGGCCACATCCAGGGCGAGCTCGCTTTGACCAGTCTGGTCCAGCAACCAGGTTCGGGCCCCTTCGGCCCAGGGACGTAGCCCCGGCGTAAATTCAGTTTGAGCTAACAACTCAACCCGGCCGGACAAAATGGCTTGCTTGCCCAAGGCATTGGTGCTGCCTAACCGACTGGCCGTGGTATAAGCCTCACATGCAGCCGCATAATCTCCTTGCAGGGCCAACACATCAGCCTGACCTTCGGCGGCCCGCATGCGTTCATCAGAGGGGGCGTCCGCCAGGGCCAGAACCTGCTGATAGTATTCCAGTGCGCCCGCATATGAGCTCCACTGGCGAGCCCGGTCGCCGGCTCGCCGGCCAAATCGGGCCGCCTTGTTGGCATCTGCGCCCCGCAAATAATGATAGGCGACCAGTTCCGGAAATTGGTCCAATTCTGGTTGACGTTCAACCAACCAGTCGCCAATTCGGGTATGCCAGACCTGGCGCTGGGCAAAAGAGAGGGTCGAGTAAATTGTTTCCTGCATCAAGGAATGATTGAAACAATAGAGGATATCCTGGATGGCGGTCAGAAACGAATTTTGCACCGTGCCTGCTAAAGCCGCCTCTAACTCTACTTCTTTCAGTCGATCCTGAAACAGGGTTAACAAGCCATCCCGCTCAAATGACAAACCCATCACTGCCCCTCGGGTCAGGACATCTTGTTGAGTCAAGGGTAATTGGTCGAACCGGGCCAGTAACAATTCGTGTAACGACAAGGGCAGGGTTGGCACTTGCCCGGTCCAGCGAGCCTCTCCTGTGTCCCGATCCAGCCATACGGCCTCCGAGTCCAGCAGGGCCTGGCATAGCTCGTGGGCATATAATGGGGTGCCCTCGGCTTGCTGACAGATCCATTGGGCCAGGCTGTCATCCAACGTACGCGCCCCCAGGGCCCGCTGGGCTACCTGCTCTATAGCTACATCGGCCAATGGCGACAGCCGGAGTGGCCTCAAGGCGCTGTCCTCGCCGACCGGCTCTCTGCCGGTTACCACCAACATCAAGGCCAGGTCAGAAACCTGGGCCGACAAATCGTGCAGCAAAGCCAGCGAGTCCTTATCTAACCAGTGGATATCTTCCAGAATGACCAGCAACGGCTGACGTTCAGCCAGCTTTTCTAACAACTTGCCAATAATACGGGGCCCGCTGACCCGCTCTTCCAGCCGTTGCCACATCGTCTGGCCAGCATCCTTAGCCTTAGTCAGACGGCGATTCAGTAAGTCATTCAAGCCCCCTGGCGTTGCCTGAGGCGGAGAGGCGGACGACTCTGCCTGCTTCAACTTACTGTTTAACATGTTCAACATAGAAGGGCCACGGCTGGTCGCCGGTTGGGCCGGGGTTTGGCTGGCGGGCTTTTCCCCTGCTGGCAGGGCCAACAAATCGGCCAGAGCATTTTCTGAGGCCGACAGCCCCAATGAAGCCAACTCGGTGGCCAGACGCGCCCGCTGCTGGCCTGGCTCGATAGACTGGTCAACATCCAGCCAGCCCATCAACAGATCTAACCAGGGGAACAAGGGGATATGTTTGCCATGGGGCTGGCAGCGGCCCACCAAAACCATCAACTCCCGCTGCCTGGCGATTTGGGCCAGGTAAGACATCAAGGAGGTTTTGCCCAGGCCGGTTTCCCCACTGACCAGCCAGGCGCTGCCCTCCGGCCTGTGGGGGTCCCGGAGGGCCTCCAGGGCCGCAGCCAGACGAGCCTGTTCCGACTCGCATCCGACCAGAGGGCGGTCCAGGGGCTGCAGGCGCGTTCCCTGGCGCAACTGGCGCACATTAACGATGACCACCGGTCTCTCAATCCCCTTGAGCGTGACCGCGGCCAACCGTTCGCCGACAAAAGCGGCCCGCGTATCGGCCCAGATGTCGGCATCTAAGATGACCTGACCGGGTTGGGCCTTGCCCATCAGCCGGGCGGCCCGGTTCACCGCCGGACCAGCAATGACCGACTCGCGGCGGTATTTGGCCCCGATTTCACCGTTAAAGGTCAGGCCATGGGTAATACCGCTGCGTTGCTGCAGGGGTGGATCAAGTTTAAACTCTCGATTAACCTGATCTAATAACCGGGACAATTCCAGCGCGGCCGAAATGGCATATCGCCTTGTCCCTTCGTGCGCCTTGGGGACACCAAAGGTGTTGAGCAAGATAAAGTTTTTGCCAAAGGCATCAACCTGGTTGATGACCCCCTCGTGCCGGTTCACAATCTCCTGGGCCCGCACAAAATAGCGTTGAAAGACGGCCGTGGCCAGTTCCGCGCTCCGGGTGACGGCCAAATCTTCCAGGCCGATAATATAGATAAACTGCGAGGCCACCGGCCGGAACTCCGACCGAAGTCGCCGCCGGCGGTCCGTACTGTTGACCAGGTGGGCCAGCATATCCTCGGGTAGAAATGGGGCCAGTCGCTCAACCCGCTGCAACGTGGCCTCCAAAGCCTGCAATATCTCGGAAATCTCCATACTTAAAATAACGGTCCGCCCCGCCTTACGCGCGGGCAGGGAGATTTCGTAATCGTCCAGGACCGGCCCCAGATCGTCGATGACCACCGGTCCGGCCAGGGTAAAATGGCCCTCAGCAATGGCCCGGGCCTGCGGGTTCAATCGCACCTGCCTTGGTTCTGCCTGGCCTTCGGCCTGGGCTGCTTCAGCCGTGGCCGGCCCGCTGATCAGCAATTCCATGCGCTGTTTGGTACCGACCACACCAGCGTAAGTCAGGCCACGGGCCACGCCCGTACTCATGGTCAGACTGCTCGGACCGAACTCAGTTTCAAGTTCGGCAAAGGGTAAAATGGCCCGCTGCATACGCAAAGCAGCCCGAATGGCCTGCAAGACATCTTCGTCATGGGCTTGCCCGGGAAAATAGGCCAGCACCGCATCGCCGATAAAAAACAACAGATCACCACCCGACGTAATCAAGGGGTCTAGCAAGGTGGAAAAAAGATCATTCATAATCTGGTTCATGGTCTCGTGCCCCCGGGCCTGCCCCTGGCGGGCCAGCAGTTCGGTCAGGGCGGTAAAACCGGTCACGTCGGCAAAAATAAAGCTACCCTCGAGGATTTCGCCGTGGGGCTCACCCGGCACGGGGTCAAGCTCCAGTAGGTAGCGGGGCATATAATTGACCAGGACACGTTCAAGCGGCTCCAGAGCGCGAATAGCGGCTCGCAATTCACGGGCTATATCGGCCGAAGCCTCAGGGCCAACTTCAGCCAAATTTTGAGGTAAGGCCCGTAAACGGTTGAATAACTCGGCCGGGAGATAGCGGGCCAAACGAGGCTGTAATGTCGACCAGGATAGGGTCATCTGTTGCTTACTCATCTTTCTTGATTCTGAGAGCTAATATGTTCCCAATCTCCAGATTGGGAACAAGGAGGCCGAACGGCTTGACTGCACCACATACTACTCTTATCAGTTTATCAAAGTTCATAGGCCGTTGTCAATTAGGCTTATAGTATGGTTTACCCGGACTATGGTATAATGAGCCCAGGTCAAGACCAAATGCCCCCAAACCAACCCGAACAACGCCCTCTATGCGACATCTTCGTCATCGGCACGGCCTCGCTGGATGTCCTCCATTTTGCCGGACAAACGGCCCGCACGGCCGGTGGGGCCGGGATGTATACCGCCCTGGCCGCTGCCCGGTTAGGCGCCAGGGTCGGCCTGTTTGCCCCCCGGCCTGACCCGCTACCTGCCCCCCTCCGGCCCATTGCCGGGCGGCTGCATTGGCTGGGACCGGTCATCCCCCCTGAAGCGTTACCCCGCCTGGAAATTGAGCATCACGGCGGTGGCCGGGCCACCCTGCGCCAGGCCGCCTGGGGCGCGGAACCCCAACTAACCCCGGACAGGCTGCCCCTCGAGGTCACCCGGGCGAGCATCGTCCACATCGCTGCCCTGAGCACGGCCCGGCGGCAGTTGAAGTTCTTGCACGCTCTGAAAAAGCAGAGGGCAGGGATCGGGGGGCAGGGGTTAGCTTTGGGACAGAGCCACCCCTGGGTTTCGGTGGGTACTTATGCCCGGCTGGTTTATGGGGATAGGGAGGGGGTGCGTCGTCTGTTCGAGGTGGCCGATTGCTTTTTTATGAACGAGAATGAGGCCAGGGGGCTATTTGGCGGGGTGGAAAAAGCCCGCACGCGAGCGGGGGCGTTGCTGTTCGTCACCCTGGGTCAGGCCGGAGCGCTGGTCATCGAAGCGGATCGAGTCACTCACATCCCCGGCCAGCCCACCACCGAACTGGACCCCACCGGCGCAGGCGATACCTTTTGCGGAGCCACCCTGGCTGGCCTGGTCCTGGGCCAATCCCCCCTGACCGCCGCCCAGCGAGCGGTGGCCCTGGCCGCCCAGACGGTTAGGGCGGTGGGGCCGGAGGCGCTATTGAGGAGCAAGTAAGGGCGCGGCCACTCGGATTGAGAGCCTCGGCGCCAACCACCTGCTCTCCGCGTTGCCGCGCCCCTACCCAACCCCAAATTATTGAGATGATACCAGGAAAGCCACCACCGGCAGGCTAACCATCGCCGCCAGGGTTGACCACAGGGTGGCCGAGGCGGCAAACTCGGCATCGGCCCCGTAGCTCTTGGCAAAAATGGCCGTGGTCAGGCCGACCGGCATGGCCGCCTGGATAATGATGATGCTGGCAAAAAGATCACGCCAGCCAATCAGGATCAAGACAAGCCCGACCACAAGCGGGGCCACCACCAAGCGGGTCAGGGTCAGGCCGGTCAATTGCCGCCACCAGGTGAAGCCCGGCGAGTGGAGATTACCGATTTGCGTGCCGCCCATGAGCAAGGCCAGGGGCAAAGCGGCATTGCCCAGCGTTTCAAACGGGGCGGCCAGCCAGTCCGGGAAAGGCCAGCCCATAAAAGCCCACAGCAGACCGGCTAAAACACCCCAAATCAAGGGGTTAACGACGAGTGGCCGCCAGTCGTCGAAGCGACCGCCCTTTAAGGCCCAAATGCCCACGGTCAGCACCACCAGGGTGGTGCCAAAATCGTACAGCACGGCATACACGGCCCCAATCGGGCCAAACAGAGCGGCGCAGATGGGAATGCCCAAAAAGGCGGTATTGGCGATCATGTTGGCAAACCGAAAGACCGACCGCTGCCGGTCTGCCACGGCCGCCGGTTTGAGGGCCAGGCTGGCCAGGCCGTAGCTAAAAAGCGACACCAGCGCCCCGACCACGATCAACAGCGGGGCCACCCGTAACGATTCGGGCGGGGTGATGGCCGTGGTAAAAAAGAGGTAGAAAGGCAGCAGAATTTCAACTACCAGGACGGACAACTGGGTCAGGGTCTGTTCGTCCAGGGGCCGCCACCGCTGCACCCCAAAGCCCAGGGCGAACAGGAAAAATACCGTGGCAAAGGCTGCCGTGAATTGTTGCATTGTTTCGGGGTCGATGGGTCACCTCCCTGGGGGCTCTATCAGGTAATGGTTTATGAAGCCAATAGCATACACAGAATATTGGTATCGTCCAAATCAGGCCGCCTTAAAATATGCGTAACGGGTTAGGCGTAAACTCTAATATTCGTCTAACATTGCTCTAGCACAATTCTAACATTTGTGATCTAGTATTTTAGTTGAGAATCGAATTCAACCGATTATATAACCTTTGTGTAAAGGAGGTGCTAAACTATGTTAACCCAACCATTTTTTGGATATACCAACCCCTGGCGAGAAATGACTCGCTTGCAACGCGAGATGAACCGTCTCTTCTCAGAGGTGGCGGGGAGCGGCAGTAGCGTCGCGCCCGGCTATCCGGCCATGAACGTATGGACCAACGAGAAAGGGGCCGTAGTAACCGCCGAGTTGCCCGGTGTAAACCCTGATGATATTGACATCTCGGTGGTGGGCAACACCCTCACCTTAAGCGGTGGGCGGCAACCCGATGAGTTGAAAGAAGGCGAAAAATATCACCGGCGCGAGCGTGGATACGGCAAATTTACCCGCTCTTTGCAATTGCCGTTTGATGTTAACGCCGGCAAAGTGGACGCCTCTTTTAGCAAAGGCGTGCTGCACATCTCGCTGCCGCGTGTTGAGGAGCAAAAACCCAAAAAGATTACGGTAAAAGCGGCTTAATCAAATTTAATACCCAAAGAGGGCGGGTGGGCTATTGTCCCCGTCCTCAGGCAAACTTTTAAGATGATGGAGGTGATACCTATGGCTACTAACACTGAAATGCAAGTTCAAGAAGCTGAAAAGCAAGAAGTGATTGAAAGCGGGGCCGAACGCACCCGGGACCGCAGAGTGTTTATGCCGCGCGTTGACATCTATGAAACCGGCGACGACCTGATGCTGGTAGCCGATATGCCCGGTATAGATGAAAACTCGGTTGATATTACCCTGGAAAAGAACGTCTTAACCATTGCCGGCAGCGTTGAACCGGCTCGGCCTGAGAACTACGATTTGGCCTATGCCGAATATGCCGAGGGCGATTACCAACGCAGCTTTAGCCTGTCGGATGAGATTGACCGGGATAAAATTGAGGCAACGGTTAGCAACGGCGTATTGCGCCTGCGCCTGCCTAAAGCCGGTCCGGCCAAAACCAGGAAAATCGTCGTGAAAGCGGCCTGATAAGAACTTTACGGAATACGCAATACACACCACGCCCCGTATTTCGTATTGCGTATTCCGTCCCGTTGGAGCGTTATCATTGACTTTTCGATAAAACTCTTATCAGAAAGAAGTTCACACGAGTGTTGACACACCACCAATGTGAAAATATCCGTACCGTAGGGCAAACTTAAGTTTGTCTTACAAGGTCTATTTACAGAGGAGGTAAACATCATGGCAATCACCGATTTAATTCCCTGGCGCTGGGGCGAGAAAAAAGTGCCGGTTAAACGGGAAGAGCAAGAACCGGTATACCAATTACAGCGCAACATCAACAGCTTGTTTGATGAGTTTTTCAACAGTTTTGGGAACTTTGGCCTGGCCCCGTTTGAGGCCTTTGGCGAGTCGTTTGGGGCGTTTAGCCCGCGGGTTGACGTGAGTGAAAGCGACAAAGAGATAAACGTATCCGCTGAACTACCCGGACTGGACGAAAATGATATTGAAGTGTCTCTGGCACACAATGTGCTAACCATCAGCGGTAAGAAGAAAGAAGAGAAAGAGGACAAAGGCAAAAACTACTACCGCATGGAACGTTCCTACGGCTCCTTCCGGCGCAGCATCCCGCTGTCTGCCGAAGTTGAAGCGGACAAGGTAGACGCCAAATTCAAAAAGGGTGTTTTAACCGTAACCCTGCCCAAAACGGCCCAGACCCAAAGCAAAAAAATTACCGTTAAAGTTGGCTAAAGTTTCCGCCCTCGTTCCCAAACCAAAGTTATGGTCTCGGCGACAACTATTACAAATTATCCAGGTTTCAGAGTAAAGCGAATACTTTCCGAGTTGCCTTGCCGCTTCATCCGTGGAAACAGCTTCAAGGAGGGTAAAAATGACACCTCATGTTCGCAATCTAAGCTTCACTCGCCGGCACGGCAAGTTCATCTTTATCGTGTTGCTGGCTCTACTACTCCAAAATTGCGATTCGAATTTGTTTTTAGCATCATCCTCAGTTCATTCTGCCAACTCGATGGCTGCTGTGGCACCCACCCCCTCTCCGACACCGATACCTTCGCTGCCGCCAACTTCCGGCCCGATCTTCAACGATGTTGTCCTGATTGATGCACTTGGTTTGGACTTTGCCGAAAGGCGCGTGATCGATGTACACACGCGAGTATCGCCCTCGGTGGTCAATATCACCACCCAAGTGCTACGACGCAGTTTCTTTTTTGAAGTCATTCCCGAAGAAGGCGCCGGTTCCGGCTTTGTCATAGACCCAGCAGGTCATATTTTGACCAACTATCACGTCATCGAGCACGCCCGGCGTATTGAAGTGACCTTCATCGACGAGACTACGCTGCCGGCCCGGCTAATCGGTGCGGATCCCCGCAATGATCTGGCCGTGCTCAAGGTCGATGCGCCGCCAGAACTGTTGGTTCCGGTTGAATTTGGCACATCAGCCAACCTGCAGGTTGGCCAGCGCGCCATTGCCATCGGTAATCCCTTCGGTCAATTTGGCGGCACCTTGACCACCGGGGTGATCAGCGCCCTAAATCGTACCCTGGAGGGGCCAGATGAACGTCAAATGACCGGTATTATTCAAACCGATGCCGCCATCAATAGGGGTAACTCAGGTGGCCCTTTGCTCGATAGCGCTGGCCGGCTTATTGGTATTAACACCGCTATTTTCAGTCCTAGTGGAACAAATGTGGGAGTAGGCTTTGCCGTGCCGGTTGACACGATTCGCCGCGTCTTGCCCGATCTATTGACGCTGGGTCGCTACCGGCATCCCTGGCTGGGCGTTCGCTTTGGCTACCACATCACTCCTGGTCTGGCCGATATTTTAGAGCTACCGGTAGATCAGGGCATCCTCCTGGTCGAACTCTATCGCCCTGGCCCCCTGACCGCCAACGGCGTCAGAGGTGCTCAACAAGAGGCAATTTTGGGTAATCAACGTATCTTTATTGGCGGTGACATCTTGACCGAAATCGACGGGGAAAAAGTAACCAGCATCGAGGATCTGCAGATATTGCTGGAAACAAAGTATCAAGTTGGAGACAGGGTGACCGTCACCATCGTTCGTGGCAATCAGAAGATACCTGTCATGGTTACGTTGACCGAAGAACCAGCCCGGTAATAGGCGTCAGTGTCCACATCCTCGATTTGGACACACCACCGCACATCGTGTTGCGTATTCAGCGGTTCAATCTTGCTCCCAAACTGAAACGCACCCAATAGTGTATGCCTGGCCCCGCATGGGGATGCGGGGCCTTTGTACAGATTGAAAGATTGTGACAATCAATCAGAATTAGTTTATAATGCCTCTCACTGTCACCGATTCGGTGGTGACATTTATCACTGGCCAACGGTGACAAATGTCACTATTGCCCCTATGTAAAATACAATATGATACCAGGATGGGCCAGTCAGTTCTGATCGGGGAAACATTTAAACATCGTACTTTTATGCTCGGTCTGGATTGCCAAATCCAGGCCAATACCCGCTGGATTGCCAAATCCAGCGCGAGCGGGTTGTACGACTTCTAAGTGTTTTCTCCATGAAGTGTGAATATGGCCACTTACGATTACAACGGCCAGGTTTTATCCAGTCCAACTCGGGAATGAGAAACTGGCTGTTACCCTGGAATGAGAGGACCAATGACCAACGACCAACGACGAACGAGAGTTTCAATCATGCAAACAGACAAATCATCAGCAAAACCGGACATAACGGGATCGATCGCCGTACCTGGTCTCATGCCAACCGGCTATCGCATGTTCACCGGTGCTCAACTGGAAGAGATTCACCTGGCCTCGCTAGAGATTCTGCGCCGTACCGGGGTGCGGGTTTACGAGACCGAGGCTCTGACCTTGCTCAAGGAGGCCGGTTGCATTGTCACCGATGAAACCCTGGTCCGTTTTCCGGCCGCCGTGGTGGAAAATGCCTTGCTTTACGCCCCCTCGCGGATCGTCCTTTGCCACCGGACCGGCGAGCCCCGGGTTTATCTGGAAGGTCACCGCACTTATTTCGGCACCGGTTCCGACCTGCCCCATACCCTTGACCTGGAGAGCGGCGAGCGACGGCTCTCGTTGCTCTCGGATGTGAAGCAGACGGCTCGCCTGGCCGACTCGTTGCCCAACCTTGACTTTGTCATGTCTATGGCCCTGCCCTCCGATGTACCGGCCGAGACTTCGGATCGGCGCTCGTTCCTGGCTATGCTTGAAAATACGGTCAAACCGTTGGTCTTTACCGCCTGGGACGAAGCCGGGCTGGCCGATATCATTGCCATGGCCGCCGCCGTTGCCGGCGGGTTAGAGGAATTAGTGCTCAAGCCCTTCCTGCTGGCCTACCTTGAGCCAACCTCACCCCTGCAACATTCCGAGGCGGCTTTGCGCAAGTTGTTAATGATGGCCGACCTGGGGCTGCCGTTCGTATACGCCCCCGGACCGGTTGAGGGCGCCTCGGCGCCGGTGACCTCGGCCGGCAGTCTGGCCATGGCCAATGCCGAGGCCTTAAGCGGCTTGACCATCGCCCAACTCAGGCGCCAGGGTACACCGTTTGTCTGGGGCTCGGGCAGTGGACCGCTGGATATGCGGACTATGGCCCCCACCTATGGCTCCCCGGAGTTTATGCTGCACTGCATGGGTATGGCCGAACTGGCCCATTATTATTACCACCTCCCGGCTTGGAGTTTTGCCGGTTGTTCAGATGCCAAACAGGCCGATATTCAGGCCGGTATTGAGAGCGCCTTGTGGATTCTGTGGACGGCGCTCAGTGGGGCCAACCTGGTGCACGACATCGGGTACGTCGAGTCAGGCCTGACCTGCTCTTACGAAATGATTGTCGTCTGTGATGAGATCATCGAGTTTGTACGCCGGCTCTTGGGGGGGATAAAGATCACCCCCGACACGCTGGCCCTGGAGGTCATTCACGAAGTGGGGCCGGATGGCGAGTATCTCAGTGCCGAACACACAGCCGACCATTTCCGGTCGGTGTGGTATCCGCGTGTCCTGAACCGGCAACTCTATCAGGCCTGGAGCGATGCGGGCCGGCCAACCGCAATCAAGACAGCCCGCGAAATTGCTCGCCAGATCATCGCCACACCCCCCTCCAACCCGTTACCGGTAGCCACCCTGGACGAGCTAAAAGCAATCATCGCCGAGGCCGATGCCCGGGCCGGTTTGCTACCACTCGATAAAACGACTGATGAAGATTAAAAAATTAATGGGGGTAGGCCGGGCATCCCCATGCCCGGCCATCTATTCCCCGATTATTTTCTTAAGTTCCATAAGTCGTTACTACGAACTCGTGAATATTGAACTCTTAAGCACGTTCCGGTCGTCACAACCAACTCCCAAATGAAACCTCGACTCGGCAGGCATCCTATTTCCTGAATAGATACGAACTAAAAAACCAACCAACCAACTAACCAATCAACCAAAGGAGGAAATCATGAGCAAAGAACTATTTCAAGCAATGGCCCAGAGTATCATTGAGGGTGAGGCCGAAGACGCAGAGCGGCTGGCCCAGCAATCGATCGGGGTAGGGGTTGATCCCCTGGAGGCCATCAACCAGGGCTTTGTCGTTGGCCTGAACGATGTTGGCGAGCAGTTTGGCTGCGGCGAGATGTTTCTGCCCGACCTGGTGCTGGCGGCGGAGGCGATGAAAGCGGCCGTAGCCATCCTGGAGCCGGAACTGGCCCGGCGCGGCACCGCCCGACAGGTGTTGGGTAAAGTGGTCATTGGCACCATCGAGGGGGATATCCACGACATCGGCAAAACCCTGGTGGCGACGATGCTCTCGGCGAGCGGGTTTGAGGTGCACGACCTGGGCGTCGATGTACCGATCCAGACCTTTGTGGAAAAGGCCCAGGCTGTCCAGGCCGACATTGTGGGGTTGAGTGCCCTCTTGACGACCACCATGGCCAAGCAAAGAAATGTTATTGAGGCCCTGGAGGAGATGGGGCTACGGACCCAGATTAAGGTGATGGTGGGCGGCGCGCCGGTGACCCGCAGTTGGGCCGATGAGATCGGTGCCGACGGTTACAGTGAGGACGCTATTGGCGCGGTGGCGGTAGCCAAGGAACTGGTGGGAGCATAGGGGAGGCGAAACGAAAATGAGTGGTCAGATTAAATCGATTGCCAACCCTCACTTGAGTTTGAATATTCTCAACCCCGATGAGGTGCAGCGTATTCATATCGCCACCCTGGAGGTCATCGAGACGGTTGGGGTCCGCTTCCCCTCCACCAGGGCGCTCGATATCTGGGAGGCGCATGGGGCCACGGTCGATCGGGACAGTATGGTGGTCAAGGTCCCCGGCCAGATCATCGAAGACGCTCTAAAACAAGCCCCCCCCATCTACACGCTGGCGGCCCGTGACCCGGCTCAGGACCTGCCCATGGACGGCAACCACGTCTACGTCGGTACAGACGGCTGCGGGGTGGAGGTGATTGACCTGGAGACCAACGAGCGCCGCCGTTCCCGGCTGCAGGACGTGGCCGAGATTGCCAAGGTGGCCGATTACCTGGAACAGGTTGCCTTTCACTGGGTGGCAGTTTCGGCCCAGGATTATCCGCCCGAAACGCGCGGTCTGCACGAACTGCGCGTAATCTGGGAGAACTCTACCAAGCACGTACAGACGGAGAGCATCTACTCTGAATGGGAAGCAACGGCCGCCGTGGAAATGGCCAGCGCCATCGCTGGTGGCCGGGAGGCTCTGCGTCAGCGTCCGGTGCTTTCTATCATGCAATGCACCGCCCCGCCCCTGGGACAGGATGGGGGTAGCTTGGACGCCGCCTTGATCGGGGCCGAGGCCGGTCTGCCGGTCGGCTTTATGACTATGACCTCCTGCGTCTCGACCGCCCCGGCCACACTGGCCGGGAACCTGGTCGTGGGTAACGCCGAGGTCATCAGCGCCCTGGCCTTGATCGAACTGGCCTACCCGGGTGCGCCGGTCTTCTACGCCGCCGCCCAGACCACTATGGACTTGCGCACAGGCGCTTATACCGGCGGTGGGCCGGAGGATTTCCTGTTCGGCGCGGCTACTAACGTGTTGGCCGATTTTTACAACGTCCCCCTGTCGATGGGCTCATTTGCCACCGGGGCTAAAGAGCCGAACTGGCAGGCGGGCATCGACAACAGCCTGTCCACCTTTATGGCCTCTGTGGTGATGTCGGACATGCTGCTGGGGGTGGGGCTGCTGCACGGCAGCCGCATCTGGTCGTACGAGCAAATGCTGATGGACTGTGAGATCTTTGATATCGTTCATAAGATGATGGGCGGGATCGTCGTGGACGACGAGTCGTTGGCCCTGGACGTGATCCGGGCCGTGGGACCGGGCGGCAACTTCCTGGCCCAAAAACACACCAAGAAGCACATGCGTCAGTTGTGGCTGCCCAAGTTTATGGACCGCCGTCCCTACGAAGTCTGGGCAGAGAAACGGGATGGCGCCCGGGATTGGGCTCGCGCCGAGGCGCAGCGCATCCTGGCTACGCACCAACCTGAACCTCTTGGACCCCAGTTGGCTGAAGAATTGCAACGAATTGTTGCTACGGTTGAAAGCAGGTAGGTCATATGCAACCAAAACTTGAACTACTATCTCAGGAACTCATCGAGCGCATTTTGGATGAAGCTTATCAACTGTTGATGTCACCGGGGATCAAGGTGCAAGCGCCGGCAGTCAGACAACTCCTGGCCGAGGCCGGGGTAGCGGTGGACGAAGAAAAGGAGGTGGCCCGTATCCCCGAGAGCCTCGTTCACCAGGCATTGGAGACGGTGCCTCGCCAGTTCTTTTTGTACAACCGGGCCGGTGAGCCGGTGGTGCAATACGGCGGCGACGCGGTTCAGTTTGACCCCGGCTCATCCGGGGTGAACGTCCTGGATCCGGATACACTGGAGCACAAGTCGGCCCACACCTCCGACCTGGTTCGCCTGATCAAAGTGGCCGAGATGCTGCCCCAATATGATGCGCAGTCCACGGCGGTGGTGTGCAATGAAGTCCCTAAAGGGATGGGGGACCTGTACCGGCTGTACCTGGTGCTGCTCTACTCGGCCAAGCCGGTGGTGACCGGCGCTTTCTCCACTCGCACGACCCAAATCATGTTCGATATGCTGGCTATATGTGCCGGTGGAGCTGAGGCCCTGGCCGAGAAGCCCACCGCCGTCTTCGACGTGGCCCCCTCGCCGCCGCTGATCTGGAGCGAGTTTGCTGCCCAAAGCCTGATCGACCTGGCCCGAGCTAACGTGCCCACCCAAATCGTCTCTATGCCCCTGGCCGGAGCAGCAGCGCCGGTCACCCTCCTCGGTTCGGTCGTCCAGCACGCCGCCGAGTCTCTGAGCGGGATTACCATCCACCAGTTAGCCCAGCCCGGTGCGCCGATTGTCTGGGGCGGCGCGCCGGCTATCTTCGATATGCGCCACGGCACCACCCCGATGGGGGCCATCGAGACGGCCATGATCGACTCCGCCTACGCCCAGGTGGGTAAATTACTGGGCTTGCCCACCCACGCCTACCTGGGGGCCAGTGACGCCAAGGTGGTCGACGCCCAGGCCGGACTGGAGAGCGGCATGACTGCCCTGGTCGGAGCCTTGACCGGGATCAACATGATCTCCGGGGCGGGTATGCTGGACTTTTTGATCTGCCAGAGTGCTGAGAAGTTGGTCGTCGATGCCGAGGCCATCGCTATGGCCAAGCAGTTGGTAAACGGCATCCAGGTACGGACCGACACCCTGGCCACGGCTATGTTTGAAGGAATCAATTTTAAGGGCGACTTTCTGAAGCAGAAGATTACCCGCCAGTTGTTTGCCAAGGAGCAGTATCTGCCGTCGGCCGTGATCGATCGCGGCTCGGTCCGGGCCTGGCAGGCAGGCGGCGGCCTAGACACTTTTGCCCGGGCCAAGGCTCGCGTAGCCGAGTTGCTGGCGGCCTATCAACGCCCGGCTCTGCCCCCTGAACAAGAGGCCGAACTGCGCCAGTTGGTGACCCGTATCGCCCGCAAGGCCGGGATGGATCAGTTACCGGCGTTGGGGTGATCAAATATAAGCGATATATGTTGCTAATTTAACATGGAGGTTTTCTCATGAAATATCGTTGTTTGGGCAAAACAGAGCTTAAGGTTTCGGTCGTTGGTTTTGGGGCCTGGCAGTTTGGGGGAGAATGGGGCAAAACCTTTACCCAGGCCGAGGTTGATCGGCTGCTGGGCCGGGCCAGGGAGGTAGGGATCAACCTGATCGATACAGCCGAGTGTTACGGGGATCATTTATCCGAATCGCTGATCGGTCAAACGGTGCAGCACGACCGGGAGTCCTGGCTCATCGCCACCAAGTTTGGCCACCAGTTCCACAGCAACTTCGAGCGGACCGACCACTGGTCACCCCAGGAGGTCAGGCAGCAACTGGAAGCCTCGCTCAAGGCCCTGCGCACCGACTACGTCGATCTGTACCAGTTTCACTCCGGTAAGGACGAGGCTTTCGATCAAGACGAGCTGTGGCAGATGCTCAACGACCAGGTCCAGGCCGGTAAGATCCGTCACCTGGGCATTTCGGTCAGCAACAACATTGATCCGCGCCACCAGGTGGAACGAGCCAGCCAGGTCGGAGCCAGCGTGATTCAGGTGGTCTATAATCGCCTGGACAGGAACCCCGAACAGAACGTGCTGCCCTCGTGCCAGGATCAGGACCTGGGTGTGCTGGCCCGGGTACCGTTGGCCAGCGGTTTCTTGAGCGGCAAGTACAGGCCCGGCACCACCTTCACCCAGGCGAACGACGTGCGCTCGCTGCACGACAAAGCCGAGGTTCAGAAACGGCTCAAGCTGGTCCAGGAGATCCAGCAGGCCGAACTGCCTGAAGGAGTGGCTATGGCTCCCTGGGCCCTGGCCTGGTGCTTACAGCATCCTGCCCTCACCTGCGTCATCCCCGGTTGCAAGACGGTGGAACAGGTGGATTCGAACGCCAGCACAGCCGATTTAGACTTGGTTCGCGACGACCATCCGCAGGCGTGGGGATAGAGCGATTTTGGCAATCGGTGGAGGATGCAGAAACATCAACGTTCTAAAGGCCCTCCTTACCGTCGAGTGATCGGGATCATACGCCCGGTGCCGAAAGCCTTCTGGCTGACTTTCAGGATGACCCCCATCTGCCACCGCTTGTGCTCGGAGCGCCGCAGAGTGTGGTCGCTGCGATTGGCCTGCACCAGTTGCTCCATTGCCGGTGCAACTTGGGCGTAATCAAACGGGTCGACTTGATCCGGTCGTAGTTCAGCCGACGGTGGTCGCTCCAGGGTGAACCGGGGCATCACGCCGCGGACGGAGTCAAGCCAGCGGGCAAGGGCGACAACCTGGGGTTTGGTGACGTCCGCAATCGGACACAGCGTGCCGGCCATGTCGCCGTAAAGAGTGGCGTAACCAAGGGCCAACTCCGTCTTGTTGCTGCTATTCAGGAGCATTCCCCCATGGCGATTGACGAAGCTCATCAAGATCATGGCCCGTAGCCTGGCCTGGACATTCTCGGCCGTCGTCCCCCCCTCAAGCAGGTCGCCGAGGGTCGCTTCTGCGGCCACGTGCAAACGCTCCAACTCGACCACCTTGAAATGGATACCCAGCGCCTGGGCCAGCTCCCTCGCGCATGCAGTGGAGCGCGGGTCGGTGTAGCGGGAGGGGATGGTCACCGCCGTGACCCGCTCCGGCCCGAGGGCCTCAGCCGCTATCGTGGCCACGACCGCCGAGTCGACCCCACCGGACAGCCCGAGAAAGGCCCGCTCCAGTCGATTCTTTTGGGCAAAGTCGCGCACGCCCAGGACCAACGCCCGGTAGAGATCCTCTTCCGGCTGCGCCTCCGCCAGCTTGATGGGACCATCGTTTTCGGGGTCGACCACGCGGACCTCCTCCTCGAACCCGGCCAGCCGGGCGATGAGGTCGCCCCGTTTGTTGAGGGCAAAGCTCCGACCGTCAAAAATCAACTCGTCGTTCCCGCCGCACAGGTTGACATACACCAGCGGGCAGCGATGGCGACGGGCCTGAAAAAGCCGTTGGGCCATGATCTGGGGGTGATACACGGAGGCATTCAGACAGACCAGCAGTTCCGCCCCGGCCGCCAGCAGTTCGGCCGGCGGGTGGATGTCGTAGCCCTCGTCCCAGAGGTCCTCGCACACCAGAAATCCCACCCGCTTGCCGGCAATGGTTGTTGGCGGCAAGGCGGGGCCCGGCAAAAACCAACGGGGCTCGAAGAAGACATCATAACCCGGCAGCAGCCGCTTGATCGCCACCCGTTGCAGTTCGCCGCCGTTCAGAAGCACCACGGTGTTGTAGAGGCCGGGATGACCGGCCGGCCGGCGGTTGGCTGGCATGAGAGTGCCGACCACGGTCGGCGGCCCGTCGCTGGCCCGTCGGGCCAAGTCGATCGTCGCCTCGGACACAGCCTCGATGAAGCTGGGATCAAAGAGGATATCCCGGGGGGAGTAGCCGGGCACCGCCATCTCCGGCAGGACGACCATGGCCGCATCTTGGCGGCGGGCAGTCTCTATGGCGGCCAAACAGCGTTCGACATTGCCTGCCAGATCGCCCACGCAGGTGTTAATTTGGGCCAGGGCCACTCTCATCCGAATTCCCCCACCACTGCCTCGAGTAGGTTGAGGGCCTCCAGCACCGAGTCGCGCCGCAGGCAAACGGCATCGCCCAGCATAAAAGTTCGATATCCCAGGGAGAGCAGGAAGGCCACGTCGCCGATATCGGCGCTGGCCGGGACAGGATGATAGGCCAGGGAGTCAAAAATGCGGCTGGCGATCACTGCCTCTGGATCGGCCGTAATGATGTCGCGCAGGGCGCCAATGATGCTATGGGGGCGGAGAACTTCCACGTACAGATCGCCGCGTCCGGCTACCAGCCGACCTTGCGAAGCTCCGTGCTTTCGGGCGTAGTCAAGCCCCCGTTGGGTCTCGATCTTCAACATAACTTCGGCGTCCAGCAGCAGACGCCGTACCTCCTCGACGTCGGCGGGACTCTCGACGTACGAGACCATGACCCGCTTGAGCTCCAACTCCTGCATAGCCGCCAGGTAAGCCCGGTCTGTCTCGGTCAGCGTGCCCTCGATCTCCAGGGAGGGATGCACGATGTTGACCGACTCGCCGGGACCGATCAGCCGGCGCGGTCCATCCTCGAGGATGAGCCGGTCGCCGTCGACCGCCACCACCCGAACCCGTTCGTTACCGTCGGCGAAAAAGGCGTCAACCGGCGTAGTGACCCGAACAGGATGGCTCAAACGAACCTCGGTATAGGGCGGAATGGCTGCGCCGACCACCCGCAGTTGCCGTCCCTTGAGATCGACCCACAGCGGCTGGTTGAAAGCCCGGAGCCGCTTCAGGGCTTCAGCCGGCCCACCCCGCAACGGCATGACCGTATTAAGCCGGAATCCGCCTACCAGGGGGTGTCTGGCCACCTCGTCGAGGAAGGTGGCGTAAGGGGGAGCAGTAATGATGGCCCGAACGATCACCGGGGTACTCCAAACCTGGTCAAGCTACTTCGTTTCAGGTAACTGCCTACCCTCATGTCATTCCGAGGAGCGGAGCAACGAGGAATCTCCGAAACTTTGGCCCAAAAGAGGCCTACTTTACCAACACCTTGGGGATTCTTCACTCGCTGCGCTCGTTCAGAATGACATGGTAGGTAGTTACCGTTTCAGAGCTTTAGGGTGGTGCCGCAGTAGGCGCAACTGAACATGCCGGTCGCGTCAACCGGGATCGGACCACCACAGCGGGGACACTTCATTTCGATTGGCTCGCTCACGCTGGCCACCTTCTCCTCACTCTGCCGGGCGCGCATGTTATCCTGGAAATCTCCGAAATGTCCCCAGGCCCGGGCAATGAGACCCATGGCGTAGTCAACCGCCCGCTGCTCGTCCTCGATGTGGAAGATTTTCTGTTCGGTGATGGCCTGGCCCCATTGGGTGTCAACTCTATCCCCCGGCCTGCCGGTTGGCCGCCGCAGGAACCACACGTTCCAGGTCTGGCAGACCTGTTGCCATGCTTCGAGGGCATTCACATCGCGGCCCACCTGATCACCGAGGTAGTGGGCTATCTGGTTCTTGGGCACTTTTGGATGCATGGGAGCATCGCCAAACACAATCAGAAACGGCGTCTCGGTTAGGTTTGGAATCTCGACGTGGGTATTGACCCAATGGGCGAAGAGCCCGTAGCTCTCAGGGGCGTCACCGCCGCCGCCCTCGCCGTACAGGGACCCCAGAAGCTGCTCCAGATCGAAGCCGCCAGCGAAGGTGGTCACCTGCAGCGGCCACTGATCACAGGCGGCGTCGCCAATAGCGACGAAGCAGATTTCCAGATTCTCCCGATACTGGGAAAGGGTGTTGTAGAGCAGGGGCAGGCGGTCGAAAATCTCGAACGGCCAACTGGCCATGGAGCCGGTTACGTCGACGGCGATAATGAGCGGATTAGTTGACTCGCTGTGGACGTGCTTGCGGGGGTCGATTATCTTTTCATTGGGTCCCCTCTTCTGCTCGTAAGTGCGCGGCCCATGCGCTCTGGCTCTTTCAGCCGCCGCCTTTCGTTTCGTTGCGCTCTTGGCGCTGTAGCTATACGTGCCCTTGCCATACCAGGCACTGGTGTCATCATCCCATGAATACATCGGTCCTCCTTACTATGGCCTCCAGGGCCAGGGTTTGTAGTCCAAACTCACGGCGGAAGCGTTCATCAAGCTGCCTGGCCGCGATATAAGCCGCTATCTCTTTTGGTACCAGGTCCTGCCAACCGTCACCACGGGCCATCTCTCTGCGGACCCTCGTACCGTCAATGGCAATCTTTTCGTCTTCTGGAATGAGCTCGACCGGTTTAATGAGCCTATAATCGGCCGCGAGCAGACTGGAGACGTACGGATTGTCGGTAACGAACAGATCGAGCGGGCCAAACAGATCGATGACCATTTTCCGCCAACGTGGGCCGTCGTCGAGATCAGGCACGGGAATCAGGCTGTAGTTCTGCCGGCCGGTTAGGACCAACCGGATCATGTCGATCGTTTCTTCCAGGGTGAAGGGGTTACGCAAGTTATATCTGTTCGAGCTGCCGATGCCGATCAGCGCCGTGGCCGCCCGATCACACAGCGCACGCAGAACAGAGGCCTGACCCCGGTGCACGGGCCGCCACCGGGCCACCATGCCGATACGCTCGAAGCGGTCCGGGTGACGAATGTTTGATTCTCGTGATGGCATAATAGTTAATTGACTATGAAATTTTTGCCCGTTGAGCAAGAAAATCTCTGATCAGGGAGTAGGGAGTATGAAGTGGGGAGTAAGCAATATCACCCTTACTCCCTACCCCTTACTCCCTACTTCCTTTTTCTATGCATCATTATACCTCACGTTCCACCAGGGTCAATATTGGGATTTGTTAGGGCAAGTACTTACCTTATCAATCAACAGTGGCGGATCTGTTTTGAATGGCGAAATGATGACGCTGACAACGTGGAAATAGTAGATTATCATTGAAGGATTGGGGTATGACGGAAGAGAAATTAGTGCCGATACATCCTGGCGAAGTGTTATTAGAAGAGTTCTTAAAGCCAATGAAACTGAGCCAAAACCGGTTGGCCTTAGATATTGGTGTACCTTCTCGGCGGATCAATGAAATAGTGTTGGGCAAACGACGAATAACGGCAGATACAGCCCTGCGGTTAGGGCGATATTTCGGGATGTTGCCCCAATTTTGGCTCGGTTTGCAGATGGATTACGATCTTGATGTAACAGCAGACGAATTAGCCGAACGGCTAGAGCGAGAAGTGCGCCCGTATGCTATGGCAGGCTGAGCAAGGTATCTTGCCTAATAGGCCCTAAACCTTGAGTACTCTGGCCATCCGCTCAACCCCCGCTTGGATTTGTTGTTTATTTATGCCGGCGTAGCCCAAGAGCAGCCCCTTACGGGACAAAGGCATAGAGGCATAGGCTGAGAGAGGCGCAGCGTGTACCCCTTGACTCGCCAATTGTTCTGAGATCGAGCGATCATCACCATTGACTAACCAGCCGATGAGATGCAAGCCTGCCTCTGCCGGATTGATTTCAACCAACCCGGCCAGTTTTTGCTTGACCAACTCAACCAGGACGGATTGCCGTTCGGCGTACAGCATGCGCATCCGGCGAATATGGCGGGCAAAATGACCCTCAGTGATGAAATCGGTCAGGACCGCTTGCTCGATGGTTGAAATGTGGCGATTGGTCACAGCCAGGGCCGTCACGAAAGGATCAATCAAATCAGGGGGCACGACGACATAACCCAAACGTAAGGATGGAAACAAAACTTTGCTGAACGTCCCGGTGTAAATGACTCGACCGACCTGGTCAAGCCCCTGTAATGCCGCCAGGGGACGACCTGCGTAGCGATACTCACTATCGTAGTCATCTTCCAATATCCAGGTCTCTGTCTGGTTAGCCCAGGCCAACAGTCTTAGCCGACGTGCCAAGCTCATACTTATGCCAAGCGGATACTGGTACGAAGGGGTAATGTAGGCCATTCGTACCCTTGAGTCGCTGCGGGCGATGCCGGTTTCAATATTTAACCCTTCTTCATCCACCGGTATAGGTATCAGTCGCGCCCCTGCTGCTAACAAAGCCCGCCGGGCATTGGGGTAACCCGGATCTTCTACCCACACACCATCACCGGGGTCAAGCAGCAGGCGCGCCGCCAGGTCGATACCTTTCTGGGCCCCGGTTACAATAACCACTTGCTCAGGTTCACAACGAACCCCGCGCGCTGCTCCCAGATAAGCCGCAATTGCCTGGCGCAAGGGCAGGTAGCCGGCTGCATGGCCATAACATAGCAGCTCAGGTGCAGGTTTGCGCCAGTGCCGGACAACCAGTCGTTCCCACACCTTAAAAGGGAAAGCATCAAGGGCCGGCACCCCAGACCTAAACGGACAGGGGCTGCTGATCCCGGTCGATACAGCAATATCTGTAATCATTGCGCCGCGTTGCGATAGAACCCTGGCGAAGGCCGGACGTTTAAATTGAGTTTGTTCGCCCTGCTTGGCCCGCAGTTGGAGTATATCATCGGGTAGGGTTGAAGAAACATAACTGCCTGCCCCGATCTTGCCTTCAATATATCCCTCGGCGCTAAGTTGCTCAAAGGCAATAACAACGGTATTGCGAGAAACCCCCAATGCTTCGGCCAAAGCACGCGTCGGGGGCAAGCGTGTGCTAGCCGTCAGTTGCCCACTCAGGATTGCCTCACGTAAGCTCCCATAAAGCTGACGATAAAGCGGTATGGCCGAGCGCCGCTCCAGGGAGATCCCCCCCAAGGTGATAAAAGAGGGTAATTTTGGCATATTGGTACTCCTTATTTGACGAAAATGGCTCTTTTATCCAGACCAATCTGATGCTATTATATGGATATCTTGAAAATATTACAATTAGCAGGAGGAATTCTGATATGGGAAATGTTAATGAAGAAGCTATCAAGCAGGTGATTGAGAAAGCCTACATTCAAGGAATCCATGGCAATCAAGACGAGACATTGGTTAGGAGCGGATTCCATCAAGATTTTGCTATGTTGGTTCTGCGAGATGACACACTTGAAAAAGTGGCAGTTGATGAATGGTTGGCCAGAGTCGAAACAATGAAAGCGGACAATCCCGATTTATGGGTAGTGGAAACACGGTACACTGTCGAGTTGATAGATGTGGCCAGATATGCAGCCGTGGCGAAACTCGATGTGTACAAAGGGGTCATACATTTTTCTACGGATTATATGTTGCTGTACAGATTTGAAGAGGGTTGGAGAATAGTCTCGAAGATATTCGCCATACCCAACCCAGCCTAATAATCATTTTGTAGGCGAGTGTCCCGTCTTGATTTCTTGTGAGGTGGGTTGTGTCAGCCAAGTTGGTTTCAAATTCAGCTATCGTCGCTTTACAAGTGGCATCCGGTATAGTAAACTGATTGTAGTTGTTGGTTGTGTTCGTGCACCGCCTGAAAATGTGGCGTTATGTGGTTGGTAGAGGAGCACGTATTATGACTCGAAAAGTCAAACATCTCTTATTTGCTGTTTTATTGGCCGGGCTGGCCTTGACCTTAACACTCACGGCTACACCCAGCCGGGCTGATAGCCCGCCGACGTTCCTTTTTATGTGGGGGCGTGGTGTTAATACCGG
Organism: Anaerolineae bacterium; assembly: GCA_034409055.1. Lineage (GTDB taxonomy): Bacteria > Chloroflexota > Anaerolineae > 4572-78 > J111 > DAOUMU01. Next base: position 7,228 of record DAOUMU010000081.1, on the reverse strand, counting down.
TGCAGAAACGTTTGAAATTTGCTCGGTTGCTACGGTTTGCCAGGCCGGAAGCTCTGGTAGCGGTGACGGCCAATTCAGTTTTCCAGCCGGCGTTGCTGTCGATAGTCATGGTAACGTCTACGTGGCCGATAGCGGTAACAACCGCATCCAGAAGTTCGACAGTAACGGTACCTTTCTTGCCAAGTGGGATTCATCCGGTTCTCCTGTGGACGTAGCGGTTGATAGCACAGGTAATGTCTATGTGGTCGATACCTTAAACAATCGTGTTCAAAAGTTCGATAGCAACGGTACCTTTGACAAAGAGTGGGGTTCGCCTGGTACTGGGATCGGCCAATTTAACCAACCGACGGGTGTAGCTGTCGATAGTGCCGGCAACGTCTACGTGGCCGATCAATTAAACCATCGCTTCCAGAAGTTCGACGGCGACGGGAACTATTTAAGCGAGTGGGGTTCGCTTGGTGCTGGTGACGGCCAGTTCAACCGACCGACCGATGTAGCTGTCGATAGTGCGGGTAACGTTTACGTGGTCGATAGTGGAAACTACCGCATCCAGAAGTTTGACAGCGGCGGCGGTCTGATCAAGTGGGGTTCGTTAGGGGTCGGTAACGGCCAGTTTGTCTCCCCGGCCGGCATAGCCGTCGATGGTATGGGAAACGTTTATGTGACCGAGAGAATCATCAACCCCCGCATCCAGAAATTTGACAGTAATGGCAACTTTCTGACGACGTGGGGCTCACCGGGTAGTGGCGCCGGTATGTTTACCACCCCAGCTAACCTGGCCATTGATCATGAGAATAGCGTCTACGTGGTCGAGGAGAGCAACCACCGCGTCCAAAAGTTCGGACAACGTCCGCTGATGCTGACCAAAATCGTAAATAATGACACCCCCCACTCTGGCCAGCGGATTACCTACACCATTACCGTTGACAACGACGGCACCGTGACGGCCACCAACGCCGTCATCTCCGATACCTTGCCCGATGGGCTCACCTGGGCCGGATCGGTCAAGCTGGAGGGCAGTAGCGGCATTACAGACTCGCCGCCGATCCTGGCCAGTGGCCTGACCATCAGCGTTGGTCAGCGTATCACCGTGACTTTTCCGGTGACGGTCAACACGGGTCTGGCCCCAAATACGATCATCACTAACACCGCCACCGTGACCAGCACCGAAGTCGTCACGCCCCAAACGGGCTCAAAAGTGATTACCATAAATCCGGTCAACCTGACTCTGATCAAGGCTGTCAATACCAATTTGCCCAACCCCGGCCAGCGGATTACTTACACCATTACCGTTAACAACAGCGGTCTCAACAAGGCCACCGAGGCCGTCATCTCCGACACCCTGCCCGACGGACTCACCTTTGCCGGGCCGGTTACACTAGAAGGCACCAGCGGCACAACCGGCACGCCGCCGATCCTGGCCAGCAATCTGACCATCACGGCCGGCACCGGCATTACCCTGACATTTCCGGTAACAGTCAACACCGGTCAGGACAACGGTACAATTATCATTAACACCGCTGCTGTCACCAGTGCCGAAGTCACTACGCCCCAATCGGACCCAGAACTTATCATCCTCCTCGACACCATATCGCCCACCTTCCCCATTACCGATTTGCTCACCGGCTCGCCCCTTATCACCCCGACCCTGGGGGTCCTCCTCGACACCGCTCGCCCCATTTTTGAGTGGTACGCAGCTTGGGATAATGGTCAGGTCTTGACCTACATCCTCACCTTGAGCAGCACGGCCGAGAGTTTAAGCCTGCAAGCAACCACCGACAGCATCGCCACCACCCAAACTAGCTTCACCCCCACTATTGACTTACCTATCGGCGTCTACACCTGGACCTTGCAGGCCCAGGACGCAGCCGGTAATAAGAGTAAGGTTATCACACCGCAAAACTTTATAATTCAAGCCGGCATGCAGGGCTCCTACCTCCCTGTCATCCTTAAAGGGGTTGATTGAGATATGGAAATACTTATCATTACCCCAATGCAGGAAGAGCTGGACTTCTTTCGGCAAAGTTGCACCAGGGCTGGGCATCGAACTGAAACTTCTGTGGCTGGCAGGTTGCCCATTGTACACCTGCCTGAGCTGAGGATGACCCTGGCCCGGGGCGGTACCGGTAAGGCCCAGTTTGCGGTGCAAACGCAGCACTTGCTGGATACCGGCCCGGATTGGGATCTGGTCATTTGCGCGGGGGCGGCTGGGGCCTTAGTCGATGACCTGTCCATCGGAGATGTGGTGGTGGCCACCACCACCGTGGAACACGACTATAACAACAAGTTTAACCAGCGTCCCCTGCCCAAATTTAACGGCGCACAAACTGCCATCGCCGGCCTCAAACGTGCATCATTATCATCTCCCTCGTTCAAAGTTCACTTCGGACCGGTCGCCAGTGGCGACGAAGATGTGATCGAAGATGAACGAAGAAAGACGCTCCATCAATTAACGGACGCGCTTGTGGTCGCCTGGGAAGGGGCAGGCGGGGCACGGGCCTGTGCTTTTAGCCAGGTGCCCTTTGTCGAGATTCGGGGTGTGACTGACACAGCCGATCACAACGCCCCAGCGGACTTTGAGACCAACTTGGCCGTGGCCATGAACAGCGTGGCCACTTTAATTACAGCCTGGATCTCAATAGCGTAAACCCTTTTGATTTAACTCGTTCCCACGCTCCGGCGTGGGAACGACGCCCGGACGCTCCGGTGTCCAAGTTCACGGGCAAGTTGGCAACTTACCCTACCTAACTTGTTGGTATGCTAAGGGTATGCCAAGTTGGGCACAAGCCCTTTCAATCGCTTCATAATAGGGTTCCCAGCCAGGTGTGGTCCTGGGCCTGGCGCAAAAAATTATTTTGGTTATCCCCTTCTGTGTCAGTTGCGCCACAAGTGTGGGTACTAACTGATCGACCTCCTCAGCCATTAGTTTTTTGTCATACCAGGGGATTTTGTCATCAGCTTCCAGAAGACCATATTTGCCAGATAGAATAATGAACGGTTTGTTGAGACGCCGACTCTCAGCGAAGACAAACTGAATTCTTGGACTTAAATACCTGTCAATGGCCGGCAGAGGATTTTCATCCACCCTTTTTTCTTTGCAACAGGTTGTACAAATATATTCCATCATTACCCCTTGGAACTTCCAATAGCGTTCTTTCCTCATCCTCACAGGCCCAACTTTTTACAGCCTCTGATGAAGTGGTATAATCTGTCCCATTATTTTACTCGGAACTGTAATCAGTACCATATTATAAACCCATTGAGGCGGCACGAACGAGTTTGAACGCCGGGCTGAAGTAAGAATGCGTCGAGGAGATATTTATGGAAAACGTTTTTTTAAGTGGATAAAGACTGGTGGTACTACCGCGAAGAAGAGCGGCGGTGGATACCGATGAATGACGATAGTTGTTGGAATAGATACGAGATGATAAACAATAAATTAAAGAAAACGAGGTTTCATGGAGTAAAAAAATATGGAAGAAGTTATATTAAACCACATCTCGTTCCAACCGAATCTTTCCCTGCTGATGAAAAAACTTCGTTTGCGGGCAGGCAGCAGTTATGCCAATGAACTCGAAAGTCTTGTGCGTGACGCCCAGGCCATTGCCAAACCCAAGGCCCTCTACAGGATTGCCTTAATCGAAACCAGAGGGGATGATTACGTGGTGGTTGAGGGGACACGCTTAACCAGCCGGGTGCTTCGGGTCAATTTGGAACAGGCACACCGTGTGTTCCCTTTTGTGGCTACGTGCGGGATGGAATTAGAAGAGTGGTTACGCTCAATAGAGGATATGCTTTATTATTACTGGGCCGATGCCATCGCGGAGATGGCTTTACGTTCGGCCATCCGGGCTCTGCACGACCACCTGGTGGAACGCTATCGCCCCGGACACATTTCAACGATGAGCCCCGGCTCGCTGGCAGACTGGCCGATCCAACAACAACGGCCGTTGTTTGCACTTCTCGGCAATCCAAAAGAGGCCATTGGTGTTCAGCTTTCGGACAGTTTATTGATGATTCCCACCAAGTCTGTTTCTGGCGTACGCTTTCCGACCGAAGAAAGCTTTGAAAGTTGTCAACTATGCCCCATGGAAAACTGTCCCGGTAGAAGAGCGCCGTACGATGAATCACTGTATGAAAGAAAATATTGTCTGACAACGAATTAGTTCTCCACAGGAGGTAATATGACCATTGCTTTGGGCATTGATACCGGCGGTACGTATACCGACGCGGTGTTAATGGATCACAACCGGGGAGTGGTGTTGGCTGACGCCAAGGCCCTAACCACTCATCACAATCTGACTAGAGGTATCGGAGAGGCGGTGACCAGGGTCTTTGCCGAAAATGGCCGGGCCGTGTCTCCGGCTGAAGTAGAACTGGTCGCCCTGTCGACCACCTTGGCTACCAATGCCATCGTCGAAGGGCAAGGGGGGCTGGTTTGCTTGTTGCTCATCGGCTACGACCCCGAGTTAATTCGGCGGTATGGTTTTGAGCGTGACCTGGTCACGCAAGACGTCGTTTATCTGCGTGGTGGTCACAATGTCCTGGGAGACGAACTCGAGCCTCTGGACGAGGCTGCGGCTCGAGAGGCGATTTTGGCTCGGCGCGACCAGGTGGAGGCTTTTGCCATCTCCGGTCACTTTGGGGTGCGCAACCCGGTTCACGAACTGCGCGTGCGAGCGTTGGTGGAAGAGTTGACCCAGCCCTCTCCAGTCCGAAAAGGTCAGGTGGATGAGCTGCCGATGCCGGTCACCTGCGGCCACGAGTTGACCACCCGCCTCAATGCCGTGCGGCGGGCGACGACGGCTGCCCTTAATGCCCGGCTGATCCCCTTGTTACGAGAATTGATTGCCACCGTGCGCCACACGTTAGACGAACAGGGGGTTACGGCCCCGTTGATGGTAGTCAAAGGAGATGGCTCGTTGGTGCGGGCTGAATGGGCCATGCAACGCCCCATCGAGACGATTCTATCGGGACCGGCGGCCAGCGTGGTTGGCGCCTGGCACCTGGCCGGTCGTCGCGACGTATGGGTGGTAGACGTGGGGGGTACGACGACCGATATTGCCGGACTGGTCGATGGCCGCCCTCGGGTCAATCCCGAAGGGGCTCAGGTCGCTCAGTGGCGGACCATGGTCGAGGCCGTGGATGTCCATACCGTGGGCCTGGGCGGTGACAGTCAGGTGACCCTGAACGGCCATCACACCTCGGACCAGGCCTGGTTGGTGATCGGCCCCCGTCGAGTGGTACCGTTATGCTTGTTGGCCAGCCAATATCCTCAGGTGGTAAGCCAATTGCAACGTCAACTGGTCGGGCAGCGCCGGGGTAGTTTGGTGGGGCAATTTGCCTTGGCCGGCCAGCGTCGGACGACGCATGCGCTCTCGGCGGGTGAGCAAGAGTTGTTGGCTCTGCTGGCCAATGGACCACGATCATTGCTCTCGCTGGCTGCAGAAATGCAGCACCGCTTTTTGATCTCGCGCCGAATTGAAAACCTGACAGCGCGGCGGTTGGTGCTGCAGGCCGGTTTTACCCCGACTGATGCCTTGCACGTCTTGGGTCATTTTGAGCGTTGGGATGCTACGGCCTCACAATTGGGGGCTGAATTGCTGGCCGCGCAGGCCGGCCTCTCGGTGGAAGATTTTTGCCAGCAGGTAGTCTCTGGCGTATCCGACCGGGTAGCCACGGAACTGGTTAGTAAGGTGTTGAGCGACGAGGCCACCCTGCCTGACTGGAAGCGAGAGCCGGCGGCAGCGGCCTTGTTGACCCGGGCGTTGAACGGTTCTCAGAGCTCGGCTCTGGATTGTCAGTTAACCCTCAAGCAGCCGGTCGTCGCCATCGGCGCGCCCGTGACTGCCTACTTACCCCGTACCTCCCGGCAACTACATACCGAGTTGATTATCCCTGACCACGCCGGGGTGGCGAATGCCATAGGGGCGGTGGCCGGCGGTGTGGTCCAGCAGATGCGGGTCATGATCCATCCGGTGGATGCCGCCGAATCCACTTTTCGGGTTCATTTGCCCGATGGGGTACGGGATTTTGCCACCGTGGAGGCCGGAGTGGCTTATGCTCAAAAGGTCATACCGGGTCGATTAGAGGCGCTGGCCCGCCAGGCGGGCGCCGATCAGGTTGAGCTTAAGGTGGTCCGTGAGGATAACATCGTGCCAATCAGGCCAGAATGGGGCGGTGAGATTTATCTGGGCACGGAATTGACCTTCACCGCCGTGGGACGGCCCAGCCTGGTCCGGGATTGAGAAGCACTGATGCGTATCCGGAAACTGGACACCAAACGGACCGCAGAGGTCCGGCGGTTTATCCAATTTCCTTTCGAGTTGTATCAGGGAAACCCACAGTGGACACCGCCGCTCATCTCGGATATGAAGTTTGTCTTGAACCGGGAAAAGCATCCCTTTTATGGCCATTCTACCGCCGATTTTTTCGTCGCTGAAAGCAAAGGCCAAACCCTGGGACGCCCACGTATTGCCGGATGCCATTATTTTTGATTGTTAGAATATGGTATAGTATAGTGTTTAATATTAGGATCGTCTCTGTGTGGTTGATGAGATGAGTGTGCAATTTGAGATCAAACCGGTGACCGAGGTTGACCGTCCCTGGCTGGAGTCCTTACTGCGAGAACATTGGGGGTCAAGTCAGGTCGTAAGCCGTGGCCGACTCCACCAGGCAGACACGCTTCCCGGATTTTTGGCGGTGCAGCGGGGACAGAATACAGGTTTGATTACCTACCGAATTGAAGCCGATGCCTGTGAAATTGTCACCCTGAACAGCCTGGTTGAAAAGCACGGGGTCGGTAGTGCCCTCATCGAGGCTGTCCGCCGGGTTGCTCGTGAAGCTGGATGTACCCGGCTCTGGTTAATTACCACAAACGACAATGTCGAAGCGCTCCGGTTCTATCAGAGACGAGGATTTATTCTCGTTCAGGTGCACCGCAATGCCGTGGAGGCGTCCCGCCGGCTCAAACCGGAGATTCCGTTCGTGGCCAGCAACGGCATTCCGATTCGTGATGAAATAGAACTTGAATTACTACTTTAATGTGACTATTCAGCCATACCCTATCAGACGTTTGGTGACTTTAGAGATTGGTAATTTGTAACTGCCTACCCTCATGTCATTCCGAGGAGCGAAGCGACGAGGAATCTCCGGTAACAAGGGCAAATCCAGCCTGAAACAGGAGATTCTTCGCTCCCTGTGGTCGCTCAGAATGACATGGTAGATA
>DAOUMU010000080.1:0-16065 GCA_034409055.1 Anaerolineae bacterium | reverse complement strand
CCGTAGCTTCCGTCGTCAACCCTGTAACTACCTCGCTCGCCTCGAAGCTCTAGCTCAGGCCATTGCCCTCCTGGAGTAGCTTGGTGTTACTTTTTCTGGTAGGCGTTTTAACCACGATAGCGGGCTTTTCGACCATTTTTGGGTCTTGCTTTTTACAGCAGTTGTGCTACGGTTATTCTAATTTCTATTTGACAACCCAATAAAAGCAAAAACTCTCATCGTGATTGATGAGAGCTTTGCTTTGTGTGTCCTCTCAGGGTTCACGGCCCTTGAGGACCGGCCAGGTGATGGTACCACCCAGCGGATTAAGCCGATTATAGCTTAATTTTTTGCTTCGTCGTCAATAAGGTCATATCTCAACACAGGCCCATATTCAAGGGGTAGCGCACAACAAAGCCAGCCTGGTTAAAGACTGGCTCATACTCCTATCAATTCGGCAAATTCCAATAGGGACAATGTTTGACCGTTGTCAACGCGTCAGAATTGACCCAGTTTTCAAAATCCTCCCTGGATTCCCAAACAGTCAGCACAATGTAAGGGTCTTCTGGGCTAGCCGGGCGTAAAACTTGGTTACGCACAAAGCCCGGCATTTTATCAACTTCGCGAGCGCGGTTAGCAAATCGCTCTTCAAACTGTGCTTTGTATTCCGGGTTTACCGGAATACGATTCATAACGACAAACATAGTAACACTCCTACCGATACAGCCCATACCGATGAATATACTCCCTGACACTATCTACCACCTGATAACGCACACTCTGCCCCGCTTGTAGCCTGGCCCGAATATTCGAAGCGGCAATGCCCATCACCGGTATTTCGACCCAATTTAATCGATCCCGTATCCCCGGTAGCATTTCCGTCAGGGTAGTGAGATCAGGCTGATAACCGGGTCGATGGGCCACAGCCAGGCGACACTGTGTTATCAACGCCTGAGGTTGATACCAGGAGGGTAAGTCCAGCAACGAGTCACTACCAATGATGAAGAAGCATGCCTCGGCAGAGAGATTATATTGTGACCGGATCAGACGTACCGTATCGGTTGAATAGTGGGGACCGGGCCGTTCTAAATCAACCGGACTTAATTCAAAATGTGGATTGGTAGCAATCGCCAACGCTACCATGGCCCGCCGGTGATGGGCAGGCGTTTTGGGACGGTCCTGTTTATGGGGTGGATCACCGGCCGGGATAAATAAAACCCGCTGCAAATCCAACACTTCCCGCGTAATCTCCGCTACCAACAGGTGTCCCAGGTGAATAGGATCAAACGTGCCGCCCAGAATGCCTAGCTTCATTTGTAACTGTTCACCCTCCCGCAGGTTTTAGCATTTTTTAGCACGAAAGTATGCCTTCAATTGGATATTTGAGTGCCGGTGTATTGCCAATCGCAACCTGCGGGAGGGTAGGTGAATAGTCACCTTCATTTAGAAATTGCTAATTGCTAATTGGCTTGGCCTCACCAGACCCACTCTAATTCAACATCATGCAGAAAAACCGTGTCGCCCGGCTGCACCCCGGCTTCTCGCAAGGCATCGTGAACGCCCATCTTCTCCAAAATTTGATAAGCGTGCATCACGGCCTCATCCATCTCCCAATAAGTTTGGACGGCCAGTTGCGCAATTTTGGGGCCGGTAACTCGCCAGCCATCCGGTCCTGCTTCAATTTCAAAAAAGTCCTGATCCTGAGCTAAAGTAAAGACAGGCACCTCCTCCTCAAAAAGACTCGCCCGGGGCAGTTGATCCAGGTACTCGAACAAGGCAGCCACCAGCGCCCGCACCCCCTGCTGCGTCACCGCCGAGATTTTATACACCGGTAAGTCTAATTCCTGCGCCCGAGCCCGGATGGCTGGCCAATGGGCCTGGGCCTCGGGCAAGTCGATTTTATTTAATACCACAATTTGCGGTTTTTCGGCCAGCTTCTGGCTAAACAGGGCCAACTCTTCATTAATCTGGTCAAACTCGGCCAGGGGATCAGGGGAAGCGCCATTGAGCAAGTGGACGAGCAAGCGACTTCGCTCGATGTGGCGCAAAAATTGATGGCCCAACCCTGCCCCCTCGGCTGCACCTTCAATCAGACCGGGAATATCGGCCATCACCAGGTCACGGTGGTCCATTACCACCACGCCCAGGTTGGGTTGCAACGTGGTGAAAGGGTAATCGGCAATCTTGGGCCGGGCCGCGCTGACCACCGACAGCAGTGTACTTTTACCTGCGTTAGGCATTCCTACCAGGCCGGCGTCGGCAATCAATTTCAGTTCCAGGGTGATCCATAGCTCTTCGCCGGGCAGACCACGTTCGGCGATTTTGGGAGCCTGGTTGGTCGAGCTTTTGAAGGCCGTATTCCCGCGCCCCCCTTTGCCACCGTGAGCGACCACGGCCTGTTGCCCCGGCTCGGTCAGGTCGGCCAAAAGCTGGCCCGTTTCAGCATGACGCGCTACGGTGCCGGGAGGCACCGAAATGATCATATCACGACCCCCAGGGCCGGTCATATTTTTGCCACCCCCATGCCCACCTCGCTCGGCCTTAAAGTGGCTGCGCTTTTTAAAATGGATCAGGGTGTTGAGCTGGGAGTCCACCTCCAGGATGATATCCCCCCCCTTACCCCCATGCCCACCGGCTGGGCCACCCCGAGGTACAAATTTTTCCCGGCGAAAGGCCACGGCCCCATCGCCCCCGTCACCCGCTTTTACAAAGATTTTGGCTTCGTCGAAAAACAACTAATCTCACCTGTCTCTGATAGGCGTTTACGTCTTAACATCAACAAAAAATTGTCGATCTTACTTTGTAAACAATTTTGCTAGGACCAATTTACGATTTACGATTAGCTCTGGCAGTGATTTCAATCGCAAATCGGCAATCTGAAATCGTAAATCGATGTGGATGGTTACCAGTTAAGATTATACCCTACCTCTACCCGTTCAACCAAACGATGAACTTTTTTCCCCTCACCGGGTTGTGGTATACTTGCCTGTATGGAAATACCCTTACTGACCACTAAACTTTATATCCCTCCCGTCCGGTCAGAGTTGGTGCCACGCCCACACTTGATCGAGCAGTTGAACGCCGGCCTCCAACACAAGCTCACCCTCATCTCCGCTCCGGCCGGTTTTGGCAAGACAACCCTGCTGGTCGAATGGCTTTCCCGAAAGGATGAAGGCGAAGGGATGAAGGATGAAAGTAATCAAACGGACCTTCATCCTTCATCCTTCATCCTTCATCCTTCCAAAGTTGCTTGGCTCTCGCTTGACGCCGACGACAACGATCCGGTGCGCTTTTTTATCTACTTGATCGCTGCCCTGGAGGCGATCCAGCCAGATGTTGGCACGGATGCCAGGGCTCTGCTTCAATCCCCTCAACCGCCACCCCTAAAGACGGCCCTGACGATGCTGATCAACAGTCTCACCGCAGTATCCTTCGATTTTGTGCTGCTGTTGGACGACTATCACATCATCGAGCAGCAGGCGATTCATGAGGGGCTAACTTTTCTGCTCGATCACCTGCCGCCACAGATGCATCTGGTCATCGCCAGCCGGGCCGATCCCCCTTTGCCCCTGGCCCGCCTGCGCACCCACAACCAACTGATTGAACTCCGGGCCGCAGCCCTGCGCTTTACTCTGGATGAAGCGGTCATGTTTCTCAACCAGGCCATGGGACTCGACCTCTCGCCCGAGGATATAGCCGCGCTGGAAGCCCGCACCGAGGGCTGGATTGCGGGCCTGCAATTGGCAGCGCTGTCAATGCGGGGCCAGGTCACAGAGCACGCCGCCGATTTCATTGCCGCCTTCCGTGGCAGCCACCACCACATCATCGACTATCTGGCCGAGGAAGTCATGGCCCGGCAGCCCGAGGAGATTCACGACTTCTTGTGCCAGACCTCTATCCTGGACCACCTGACCGCTCCGCTGTGCAATGCGGTGACCGGCCGTGAGGATAGCGAGACCATTTTACATCAGTTAGAGCATGCCAACCTGTTCCTGATCTCCCTCGACGGCCAACGACAATGGTATCGCTATCACCACCTTTTTGCCGACTTTTTGCGCAGTCGCTTGCACCAGATTATCCCCCCTTCATCCCCACCTGGGACGAAAAAAGAGGGGATAGCTGAATTGCACCGCCGGGCCAGCGAGTGGTATGCGCAAAACGGGTTGATGCCTCCGGCGATAGATCACGCCATATCTGCGGGTGATTTAGAACGAGCAGCCAACCTGATTGAACAGGTCGCAGAAGCAACGATGATGCGCAGTGAGGTCACCACTCTGCTTGGCTGGGTGGAAAGCTTGCCTGTTGAGGTCACACGCGCTCATCCCAGACTTTGCGTTTATCATGCGGTAATCCTGTTGCTGAACGGTCATCCGCTGGACGTTATTCAAGACCGTTTGCAAGATGCGATTGCCGCCGATACGGCTGGTGTTGCTGCCGGTGAAATCATGACCCTACGGGCCTTTATTGCAACCTGTCAGGCAGATACACGCCAGAGTGCCGAACTGTCTCAGCAGGCGCTGGAACTGCTACCGGCGGAAAGTCTATTCTTTCGCAGTTACATTGCCGCATATATGGGGCTGCCCCACCTGATAAGCGGTGATGTTGTGGCTGCGGCCCGGGTTTTTAGTGAGGCCGCCCGAGTCGGCGAGCAAGCCGGCAACCTCATTATTGTGGTGATCTCCCTGTGTCGTCTGGCTCACATTGCCTTGATCCAGGGTCAGCTTCATAAAGCGAAAAAATTTTATGAACAGGCTCTGGATTTAGCCACTATTCGTTCCAACCAAGATGGACAGAGCAAGCTACTGCGACCCGTTGCCGGTATGCCGCTCATGGGCTTAGGAGATTTGCTGCGTGAATGGAATGATTTAGAAGCCGCAACCCATCATCTTATAGAAGGCATCGAACTGAGCGACAGATGGTCAGAAATCGCAAGTTTGTACGGTTATTTCAGTCTGGCCCAAGTCAAGCAGGCGCAGGGAGATACAGCCGGTGCTCGCCAGGCGATCCAAACGGCTCGGCAACTGGCAGAAAACTTTGACGCGATGGAAATGGACGATATCCTGGTGGCCACATACCAGGTGCGTCTGTGGGTGGCCCAGGGCGACCTGGCAGCGGCCTTAGGTTGGGTTGAGGAACGTGGTTTGGATAGACATATCGGCCCGGATGAGCTGGAAAGGGAGATCGCGGCCCCTTTACTTACTGCGTTTGAATATATTCCGTTGACCCAGGTGCGCCTGGCCCAGGGACAGCCTGACGAAGCTTTAGCCGTGCTAAAGTTGCTGGGCCAGATGGCCGAGACTGCCCAGTGGACGGGCTTCCTCATCGAAATCTTGGCTCTGCAGGCGTTGGCTTTCCAGGCGCAGGGCAACGTGACTCAGGCGATGATCTCGTTGGAGCAGGCCCTGTTTCTGGCCGAACCGGAAGGCTACGTGCGCCTCTTCATTGATAAAGGTCCAGCGATGGCCGCCCTACTACGGCAGGCAGCAGCCCGCAGCATTGCCGTAGATTATGTGGGCAAGCTTCTGGCTGCGTTGGCAGGTGAGACGCCAGGCCAGGAACCTTCGCCTATCGTTCATCCTCCTTCGCCGTTGGTCGAACCTCTCAGCGAGCGCGAACTCGAAGTGCTACGGTTGACCGCAGCCGGCCTATCCAATCGAGAAATCGCTCAAGAACTGATTGTGGCCGTCAGTACAGTCAAAACTCACCTCAATAACATCTACCGCAAGCTCGACGTTTCCAGTCGAACGCAGGCGGTGGCCCGGGCCAGAGACTTGAAGTTGATGTAACCCCGTTATCCCCCTTCTATCCACCTCCTAACCCACCTTTTGGTGGATGACACGCCGCCCGGTTTTGTCGTAAACTAGAATGTAGAAAGGGACCATTGTGACCGATCCAATATTCTGTCAAATTCGGGTGAAAGGCCATCTGTCCGATCAGTGGATCGATTGGTTTAGCGGGCTAGAGATCGAGAATCTGCCGGAGGGCGAAGCGGTACTCTCCGGTCCGCTCCCAGACCAGGCCGCGCTCTATGGCGTACTGAACCGGATGCGCGACTTTGGCCTGGCCCTCGTCTCTCTGCACTGTGTCGAACTCAATTCTGAGAAGACTTCGCACTCTGGCTAAGTAGTGCGCTTTTCAGGTAATGCACAGCACTGTGTGTTTTTGACTCGTAGTGACGACTTATGAACGCTAAAAATTTAATTCGGTAATAGGGTGCTCTGTTGTGCTCTGGCTGGACCACAGGCCAGCCGCCTGAGTCGCGGACTGTGGTCCGCTTGGAGCAATAATATTGACATAACTGTAAGAAAGCCTATTACCGGATTATTTTCTTAATCTTCATTAGTCGTTATCAGCGTCTGGAACGGGTGACGATGTTCAGAATCAACCTCAAGCGAAATAAATCTAAAACATCGAACGGACACCACAGAAGCAGGAACGGACACCTCGTCGACCTGCGGCAAGTCGTAAAAACGTACGAAGGCGCAGCCGGTGTCTTTACCGCCCTCAAAGGCATAGACTTAAAAGTAGGTCCCGGCGAGTTTGTGTCCATTGTCGGCAAGTCGGGCAGCGGTAAGTCTACGCTCATCAATATGATTACCGGCATTGATCGCCCCACGTCGGGTGAAGTATTGGTCGGCAACACGGCGGTGCATAAGCTCAAAGAAGGACAGATCGCCGTGTGGCGTGGTCGGGCCATTGGCGTCATCTTTCAGTTCTTTCAACTCTTGCCGACGCTGACAGCCATCGAGAACGTTATGCTGCCCATGGACTATTGCGGACGGTATCCTCCTGGCGAGCGTCCTGAGCGAGCGATGCATCTGCTGGAACAGGTAGAGATGATTGACTATGCCCACCAACTACCTTCGGCCCTCTCGGGGGGCCAGCAACAAAGCATCGCCATTGCCCGTGCCCTGGCTAACGACCCGCCTCTGTTGGCCGCCGATGAGCCAACGGGCAACCTGGACTCCAAGACAGCCGAGGCGGTCATTCGGCTTTTTCAGAACCTGGTGGAGCGCGGCAAGACGATTCTGATGGTTACCCACGACAACGAATTGGCCGAGCGAACCCAACGCACGGTTGTGCTGGCCGATGGCCTGATCGTTGATGAAGGGATATGATCATTTGGCATCACCTATTGGAGGATAACTATGCGCAACAGTACCTTGGTTAAGCCAGAAATTACTCCAGAAATAAGACAGGGGATCATCATGTGGGTGGTCAAAGCCGCCGTAGGCTTGCCGTTCATTGCCGCCATCTTGTTCCTGGCCGCCGGCCGTTGGAATTGGGTCTGGGGCTGGGTCTTTATCGGCCTGTTCGTCGCGGCCTCTGTCGCCCACGTTTTGATTATGATCCCGATCAACCCGGCTCTGTTGGCTGAACGATCCAGGGGCCTGCGCGAAGAGGGGGCACAAAAGGGGGACAAATTTATCACCGGCATGGCCGCTGGGCTGCTGCCGATGATCTCGTGGATCATCGCCGGACTGAACCTGCGCTTCGGCTGGTCGCCGCCGATGCCCCTGGCTCTCCATGTAGTTGGAACAGTTGGTTTTGCTTTGGGATGGGTGATGGTTATCTGGGCCACCGCCTCTAATGCTTTCTTCTCAACGACCGTGCGCATCCACAAAGAACATACCGTTCAAACGGGTGGACCTTACCAGTTCGTGCGCCATCCGGGTTACGTGGGGGCCATTCTATACCAACTGGCCACCCCGTTCCTGCTTGGCTCGTGGTGGGCACTCATCCCGATGGTGCTGTCGGTACCTCTTTTTGTTGTACGAACCAGGCTGGAGGACAGAATGCTGCGCGAGAAGTTAGCGGGCTACAAAGAGTATGCGGCGAATGTGCGCTATCGGCTGCTGCCAGGGGTGTGGTAGTTGTATCAGTGGGCAGTGAACTGATAACTTTTCAGCAGGAGAAGTTTATGCTGAGTTTTAAGCAAAATAGATCAGAAAACTCCAATAACGGACCCCTCATCGATCTGCGGCAAGTTGTAAAAAAGTACTACGGTTTAGCCGGTGAGGTGGTGGCCCTCAAGAGCATTGATCTGCAAATCCAACCGGGTGAGTTTGTGGTCGTTATGGGCAAGTCAGGCAGCGGCAAGACCACCCTGGTCAATATGGTCACCGGTCTCGATCATACCACCTCGGGTGAGGTGTGGGTGGCTGGAACCCCGGTGCACAAACTGGGCGCAGAAAAGGCGGCCAGGTGGCGCGGCCAGACCGTGGGGGTTGTTTTTCAAACCTTTGAACTTCTGCCCACCCTGACCGTGCTGCAAAACGTGACCTTGCCGATGGATTTTGCCCGCAGGTACTCGATCCGCCAGCAGCGGCAGCGAGCGCTGCACCTGCTGGAACAAATGGAAATTGCCGACCATGCCCACAAACTGCCCTCGGCCGTTTCGGGTGGGCAGCAGCAGCGAGTGGCCATCGCCCGGGCGATGGCCAACGATCCACCGATCCTGGTAGCCGACGAACCAACCGGCAGCCTCGATTCGGTCACGGCTGGAGCGGTGCTGGATGTGTTCGAAGATCTGCTTGAGCAGGGCAAAACGGTGGTGCTGGTAACGCACGACCGGGACATCGCCAACCGGGCCACCCGTGTCGTCACCCTGGCCGATGGAGAAATCGTCATGTGATTTACGATTGACGATTGACGATTGACGACTTTGAACCATCTATCGTAAATCTGAAATCTGAAATCGTAAATTTTATGCCTTTGGAGAAAATGGATGCTAAGTTCACGCTGGTACAAAGTACTCAACGACTTATGGGGTAACAAAACGCGCACTATTTTGATCGTGTTGTCCATTGCCGTGGGGCTGTTTGCCGTGGGCACTATCGTTAGCGCGCGGGCGATTCTGTCCACGGGGATGGCCGAAAGTTTTGCGGCCATCATCCCGTCCAGTGGCACAGTTCGTACCGACGAGCTTTTTCAGGAAGATTTTGTTCGGGCAGTGCGGGGTATGCGAGACGTGGCCGACGCAGATGCCCGGCGGGCTATCGACGTGCGCGTTAAAACCGGCGCGGGTGAATGGACGAACCTCAGAGTCTTTGCCATCGAAGACTACGATGACATCCGGGTCAACAAAGTGATGCCGCAGAGCGGAGCCTGGCCTCCCCCGGACCAAGAGATTCTCATCGAACGGGTGGCGCTGCCGCTGCTCAAGGCTCAGGTGGGTGACATGATCCTGATTGAGACACCGGATGAGAAACAGCGTGAAATGCGCATTGCCGGCCTGGCCCACGACCCGGCCCAACTGCCGGCTCAAATCGATGGCAGCCCCTACGGCTATATCTCATTCGAGACGTTGGACTGGTTGGGTGAAGAGCGTGGCTTTAATGAGCTGTACGTGGTGGCCAAAAACGGCGATGACAAGGAGTTTGCCCAGCAGGTGGTGAACCGGGTTAAAGACAGGGCCGAGCGAAATGACATGACTATCCCGATGGTCACCACAGCCGAGCCGGGGATGCTGCCGCTTGACGATATTCTACAGGCCGTCTTGCTGCTTATGGGCGTACTGGGAGTGTTATCCCTCTTTTTGAGCGCGTTTCTAATCATCAACACGGTTTCCGCGCTGCTGGCGCAGCAGAAACGGCAGATCGGCGTGATGAAAGCCATCGGCGCCAATACCGGTCAGATCATGGGAATGTATCTGGGGATGGTGATGGTGTACGGCCTGATTGCCCTGATCGTTGCCATACCGCTGAGCGTTGTTGGCTCGCGCGGTCTCAGTCGCTTTATGGCCGCGATGTTCAATTTTGACCTGCTGGACCTGAGCGTGCCGCCGCAAGCCATCCTGTTGCAAATCGTTGTTGGTCTGCTGGTGCCGGTGTTGGCCTCGCTCTATCCCTTCCTCGTCAATCTGCGGGTTACGGCGGTGGAAGCTATGAGTACCTACCGACTGGGTAGAGGCCGCTTTGGCACCGGCCTCCTCGACCGGCTGCTCTCCGGCGCAAACCTGTGGTTTGCCCGCCGGGTGCTGCTGCGCCCGCTACTGCTGTCGCTGCGCAATATCTTCCGTAGCAAGGGGCGGCTGGCCCTGACGCTCATCACCCTGATCCTGGGTGGCGCCACCTTCATCGGCGTTTTCAGTGTAAACGCCACCCTGGGACAAACCATGGACACTCTCTTGCAGTTGTACGATTTCGACAGCGTCATCGTCTTTTCACGCCCCTATCGGATCAATAAGATTGACCAGCAAGCGCGGCAGGTGCCGGGGGTCGTCCAGACCGACGTTTATTATCAGTTGCCGGTCCGGCGCGTGCGGCCGGATGGGAGCGAGAGTCAGGCCATCTTTTTGATTGCCTTCCAGGTGGGCAGCGACCTCATCGGCAGCCCGGCCATTGCCCAGGGTCGCTGGCTATTACCCGACGACGACAACGCCATTGTCGTCGACGCCATCCTGCTCAAGGATGAGCCTGACATCAAGCTGGGCGATGACATTATCCTCAAGATCGAGGGACGCGAGCGGCCTTTTCGGGTGGTTGGTTTTAGCCTGGGCATTATCGCTCCAATATCTTACGCCAATTATCCCTACATCGCCCGGATTACCAGCGACGTGGGCCAAACCAGCGCCGCTGTCGTGGCCACCGAGCGCCACGACCCGGCCTTTGTGGACCAGACCAATGCGGCGTTGGAAGACTATCTGGAACGGATGGGGCTGCAGGTGAGTAATGTCTACTCTATTTCCACCGAGCGGGAAGAGGGCGAGGCATTTTTTGGCATCATCATCAGCCTGCTGCTGGTGATGGCCCTCCTGCTGGCCGTGGTGGGTGGGCTTGGTTTGATGGGTACGATGAGTATTAACGTGCTGGAACGAACACGGGAAATCGGGGTACTGCGGGCAATTGGCGCCTCAAACCGGGGCGTGGCCTGGGTTTTCATCCGAGAAGGGATTGCCATTGGCCTGCTCAGTTGGCTACTTGGCGTTGTGCTGGCGTTTCCCCTGGGCAAGGGACTCAGCGATGCCGTGGGAGTCTCCATCATGGGGGTAGCTCAGCCCTTTGCTTACTCGATAACCGGTGTCTGGCTCTGGCTTGTCCTGGTGGTCATCCTGAGTGCTCTGGCCAGCTTCCTGCCGGCCCGCAATGCCTCGCAATTGACTGTGCGCGAAGTGCTGGCGTATGAGTGAGTTCACTTTCAGCTATGCCGCATCATCCAGGCGATGGCCGTTGCCACCAGGGAAGCCGTGCCGATGGGTAACGCCTCTTCGTCCAGGCGAAAGGTAGGCGTGTGCACAAAATAGCGCTGTTCCCAGGCAGGGTTATGTACCCCAAACCGTAGGAAACAGGCCGGCACCTCGCGGGCCATAAAGCTGAAATCTTCCCCGGCCATCAATTTGGGCGCTTCAAGAACGTGCGGCTCCCCCAGCAGGTCATTCAGGGCCGACACCAAAACTTGAGTGGCCTGCGGGTCGTTAATAACCGGCGGATAACCGGTATGAATTTGGAGATCGAAGCGCCCGCCGAGAGTTTCCCCGATGCGACATGCCCGACGCAGCTCTTCCTGGAGCAGTTGGTCATTCTCCGGGGTGAAGCTGCGGAGGGTACCGGTCATCGTTACCCGCTCGGCCAGGATGTTCTCTTTGGTACCACCCTGGATGGTACCGATAGTGATAACCCCCTCCTCAACCGGATTCAGACGCCGGCTGACTACCTGGTGCACAGCCTGGATCACCTGGGCAGCCAGGGCAATCGTGTCGATGCCTTGATGCGGCCGGGCAGCGTGGGCGGCCTGGCCCTCCAGCACGATGGTAAAGGTATCGGCGCTGGCCATCATCGGACCGGGCCGGGTGGCCACCGTACCGGCGTCAAGCGAGGTATCGACATGCAAGCCAAATACGGCCTCCAGTCCCTCCAGTGCCCCTTCCTCGATCATGCGCATGCCCCCTGATTTACCCTCTTCATCCTGCCCCTCTTCGCTCGGTTGAAACAGGAGACGAACGGTACCGGGTAACCGGCCCTGGTCGGCCAACCCCTTTAGAATTTTGGCCGCCCCCAAGAGCATGGCCGTATGGGCATCGTGGCCACAGGCGTGCATGATGCCCGGCCGGATACTGTCGAACTCTGTCCCGTTCTGCTCCGTGATAGGCAGGGCATCGATATCAGCCCGCAAGCCGACCACCGGCCCTTCGCCCCCCCGGATGGTGCCCACAACCCCTGTCTTGGCCACCTCCGTTTCCGTCTCGATGCCCATATCAAACAAGGTGGCATTGATCAGGCCAGCCGTGCGCGTTTCGGTAAAGCCCAATTCTGGATAACGATGAATCCGGCGCCGCCAGGATCGAATCTGTTCGTGCAAGGTCCTGGCTTGTTGTAATAATTCAGTATTGGAAATGAGACTACGCTTACTTAGTGTCATGAGATATTCTGCCTTCTTCAAAAACAGAGGATATACCATACATTGTAATGAAACTCATCAAATTTGACATTTTTTTTATTTCCTCTATAACTAATAGCGACTATGTCTCATTTAGAGAATTGGTCACTTGTATCAGCAATAAATTTTTTTATCTCTAATTGAGAAGTATTCTCATTTATATTTAGTGACCTCCACCTGGGTACTGTCTTGCACAAACAGCCCAATTTTTTTGGGCCATAATTGAGAATTAGTTTCATATAAGAGGGAAGAAATGCACACGCAAACAAAACATTTCTGGATTTTTACAGTTGTGACAATGTTATTCCTGATTGCTGCCCAATGCGGGACCCAGCCGGCAGCCAAACCGGCGGCCCAACCAATCGAGGAAGGACACGAGCAAGAGGAAGCCACCGCCGACCTGGTCCCCATCTCCCTGGCTGCTGGTGAAAAGCTACAGGTGATCGCTACCACCAGTATTATCGCTGATGTGGTCAGCCAGGTGGGCAGTGATTTGATCGACCTGACCCTCCTGCTACCGGTCGGCACGGACCCCCATACCTTTGAGTCAACCCCGCGTGATCTGGCCAGCGTGGCCGATGCCCACCTGGTCTTTGCCAACGGAATGGGCCTGGAAGTGTTCCTGGATGAGATGATCAAAAATGCCGGTGGTCAGGCGGCTGTGGTGTACCTCTCACCCGGTATCGAAACCCGCCAGTTGGGGGCAGGAGATGTCCGCGAACATGATGAGCCTGATCATGCCCACGAAGGCGTTGACCCCCACACCTGGACAACCCCGGCTAACGTTATAATCTTCGTCCACAACATCGAACGTGCTCTAAGTACCCTTGACCCGGCTAACACCAAAACTTATGAAGCCAGGGCCAAGACTTATGAAGCTGAACTGGAAGAACTGGACGCCTGGGTCAAAGCCCAGATTGAAACTATCCCCCCAGAAAATCGCAAGTTAGTCACCGACCACACCACTTTTGGCTACTATGCCGACCATTACGGTCTGGAACAGGTTGGAGCCGTGATTCCGACCTTTAGCACCGCCGCCGAGACCTCGGCCCAGGAATTGGTCGCCCTGGAAGAGGCTATCAAGGCATATAAGGTTAAGGCCATCTTCGTCGGCACCTCGGTCAACCCCTCCCTATCAGAGCAGGTGGCCAAAGATACGGGTACCCAGTTGGTGACCCTGTACACCGGTTCGCTGGGGACAACCGGCAGCGGGGTGGAAACCTACCTGGATTACATTCGCTACAATACGGAGACCATTGTCGAGGCGTTGAAATAAAAAATAGCAGGTAGAAGGAGAACCAAGATGTTTGACTGGCTGAGTTTAATTTTTGACCCTCTGGCATACGCTTTTATGCTCCGGGGGTTGATTGCGGCCCTGATCGTTGGTATTGTCTGTGCGGTGTTGGGGGCTTATATTGTCCTGCGAGGAATGGCTTTATTTGGCCATGCCTTGGCTCACGCCATTCTGCCCGGCGTGGCTGTGGGTTACTTGTTGGGCGGTAGCAATGATCTGTGGCTCTCTGCTGGTGGATTGGTGGCCGGCGTCTTGGCGGCCCTGGGCATTGGGGCGATCAGTAAAGGGGGAATCAAAGAAGATACGGCCATCGGCGTCATTTTTGTCAGCATGTTTGCCCTGGGCATCGCCCTGATTTCAACTGTACGCAGTTATACCACAGATCTAACCCACTTTCTCTTCGGTGATGTGTTAGGGGTCTCGGACAGTGATTTATGGCTCATTGCTATTTTCGGAGGACTGGTTATCCTAGCCATTCTGGCTTTCTACAAAGAATTTCTGGTGCTCTCTTTTGATCCGATATTGGCCAAGACCCTCCGTCTACCGACCAATTTCCTGAACTATTTGTTGCTACTGCTGATCGCCGTCACCATTATCCTCTCGCTGCAAACGGTGGGCATCGCCTTGATGTCGGCCATGCTGGTGATCCCGGCGGCCACGGCCTATTTAGTCAGTCACCATCTGCCTACGATGATGATTTTGGCCGCTACCATCGGCGCTATCAGTGCCGTGACCGGGCTTTACCTGTCCTTCTATGTCAACATCGCTTCCGGCCCGGCCATTGTGCTGACCTGCACCTTCTTCTTTCTCCTGGCCTTCATCTTCTCCCCCCACCAGGGTCTCATCAAAAGGGGGTTAGAACTCAGAAGGAGGCCAGTCAATAACTGACAGTAATTAAGAAGGAAACAGAGACAGTGATCAGTTGTGTTGGTATCCGGCATCGACTCCCTAGCCGAGCTAGAAATCGGGCCGTTAACACCCAATAAATCGAAAAACATAAACCCCACCCCGCCCAACAGCAGCCAAGTGCTGCCCATCTGGAGACCAGGCGCAGTCGTAGAGAATCGTCTCGAGGGGAAAGTTGGCCACACAGCACCCGGTCGAGGTCTGGCTATGACTCAGGGAGGATAAGTCCCACACTTTGAGCCTGGTATCGGTGGAGACAGAGGCGATTAACTGCCCATCTGGACTAAAGGCATAAGCCGTCACGATATCGGTATGCCCGATCAAGACCTGCCGCAGACAGCCGTCTGCGACCTGCCACAACCTGAGGGTGTGATCCTCAGCCGTCGAGACAATCCCCCCCATCGGGACTGAAAGCACAGCCGTACACCCAGTCCGCATGCCCGGTCAACCTTCCTACGAGTTCCAACATAATCACCAACCAACTAACCACCTAACCAACAAAAACCCCCCGGCTCAGGTACAACCGGGGGGTTGTCAAGAAAGGAGGTGAAATAATTAGGAGATCACGCCTAAGAATTATATCACAGAACAAACGTTCTGTCAATTTTTCCATTTAGGCAGGGCGCATTTCAATTTGGGGGCAAATAGATTTGGCGGGATTAACTATTTTGTGATATTGTTTGCCTTGGGTGGATCAAGCCGGTTTCAAAGCCGCTTGTGAAAAGAGATGAAAAACGCAGCCCATAGAGAGGGGAAGAAGTATGATAGACGAAGAAACTTTCGGTCTCTGGGAGGGACAATGCCAGGCCTGCGATATGTGGGGACCGGTGAACGACCTGATGCTCTGCGAGGAATGTGACGCCAAGGTCCAACGCGACCTGATCCGTGCCCGTGATTGGGACTACGTGGTTGCCGCCTTTGGCCTGGACGACGAAGGGCGCGAACGGCTGCGGACCGAGGTCATCCGCCAGTATGGCCCCAAAAACGAGTTGATCATTGACCAACCCCAGCAGCGGAAACCACGCCGACGCCGGCGCTCCAAGAAAGGAAAGTATAAGCATGAACGATCTGAAAACTGAACCGTTGTTTACAGTCTCCAATCACCACGGCCCGGATGCCGGCCAGCCCCCGGCCCTGAACGGTGATGTCCCGCATCTGTACCATAGTTATTTTGAAAATAGGTACGGCGAGCAGTCGATTTTTGTCTACAACCGGGACACCGGGCAGGCTGTCCTCTGGTGTGGCGACGCAGGCTGGACACCGTATCTGGTCGTGAACGGGCGAGTGGCAGAATTAATACTGGCGGATGAAGAACTGATCTGGCTACGCGCTTGCTGGCAGGCAATAAGCTGATCTCGAGTAACTACCTGCCCTGTCATTCTGAGCGACCACAGGGAGCGAAGAATCTCCTGTTTCAGGCTGGATTTGCCCTTGTTACCGGAGATTCCTCGTCGTTTATGCCCTTTGGGTACTCCGCTCCTCGGAATGACATGAGGGTAGGCAGTTAC
>DAOUMU010000079.1:0-2823 GCA_034409055.1 Anaerolineae bacterium | reverse complement strand
CCCCGACCCCCACCTCAACCCCCACACCAACGCCGAAACCGGCTACAGTGGTTTACGTACAAAGCAATGGCGCCAACCATGCTCTGGGCATTGTTTCCTCGACCGGTAACCTGCTCAACGCTAATTTACACCACCGGGCGGCTGCACCGGCCTGGTCGCCTGACGGCACAGAAGTGGCCTTTTACGGCGAACAAGGCATCAGCGAATTGGGTGGGATCTATGCCCAGGGTAACGGCATCTGGATTATCGACTTGCAGTCAGACACCCCGCGTCTACTTTTCCAGGTAGACCACATCAGAAGCATGAACTGGTCTCCCGATGGGGCGAAACTGGCCCTGGAAATTGGCCCACCAGGGGTAACCCACGAAATTGTGGTGATTGATGCCAGAGACAGTCAGGAAATTAGCCGTTTCCCCGGCGAGCAGCCAGCCTGGCTTCCCAGTAGCGCCGAACTGGTGATCAAATCTTGCGCCCCGGAGTGTGGACTGTGGCAGGTCGGTATTGACGGCAGCAGCGGCAAATTATTGACCCGGGACAGTACCGACAGCTACCCCACCTGGTCTTCCACCGGCCAATACCTGGTTTTCTCCTCCCGCTTCCGAGACGGTGACTGGGAAATTTACCGGCTCGACTTGACTGACCCCGACGCCGATTTGGTGCGCCTGACGGAGCGCCCTGGCACCGACACCACGCCTGTCTTCAGCCCGGATGGTTTGGAAATTTACCTGCGCACCGATGCGTTCGGCGACTGGCAGATCACGGCTATGGCCGTTGATGGCAGCAACGAACGGGTGGTAAGAGATAGTATCGGATCAAGTGACGATTGGGGGCTGGCCCGACCGGCCGTGCATTAAAAGTAATTGTGACCATTCACCTGGTACAACATACCACGACCCCTCTTTTGATGACCCTACAATGAGGTGGGATTGGTTAAGTGATGGTAAAAGAATATCTTCAATTGGATTGCCTGGTAGAGTGCCAATCAATTCCACAAATTGCGACTGTGGTGAATAAAGCATTTTTTGCAATAAATTGTGATAACAATGAAGAAAATTACGGTTAACCTAATAGGTCTATTATTCTTGGGAGTTATTGGTTGTTTGGTGTTTCTTTTCTTTTCAATAGGATTACAGCCATGTAGTCGGTTCGATATTTTCCAGGAAGAGGGATGTCTATATACATTAAAACACACTAGCATCAATATGGTAACCTTTTCTCCTGATGGGGCTATCCTGGCAACTTTATCGTTTGATGGTACGGTAGGTTTATGGCGAGCTAGTGATGGAAAACAGTTACAAATGATATCACCAGACAGGTATGAGGTAGAAAGCATAGCTTTTTCTCCCGATGGAAATACCTTGGCTATGGCTACAGGGCCAACTATAGAAATACGACAGGTGAGCGGTGGTAGCCTTTTGCATACGTTAAGAGGTCAGGAAGGTACCTTTACGATAGCCTTTGGACCAAATAAGGATATATTAGCTGAAGGTAGTGCTGGGGTAAGATTACGGCAGGTTCCAGACGGGACACTCCTACGCCAATTTGAATGGGATAGAGATTCTAGGTCATCCTGGGTCGACAGGGTAGCCTTTTCACCAGACGGGACTTTTCTTGCAGCTGCCTTACCTGATAGTACAGTCCGTGTTTGGCAAGTTAATGATGGAACATTATTACATACGTTGAGTGGGCATCCGGGTTTTGTAGAAGATGTGGCTTTTGCTCCAGATGGATCAA
Organism: Anaerolineae bacterium; assembly: GCA_034409055.1. Taxonomy (GTDB): domain Bacteria; phylum Chloroflexota; class Anaerolineae; order 4572-78; family J111; genus DAOUMU01. The sequence continues at coordinate 1,089 of DAOUMU010000079.1, read as the reverse complement.
CTCTAGCTTCAGGCGTAGGGGTTATGATTTGTGTATGGCGCATGAGTGATGGAACATTGTTACATAGATTGGAAGGACATACAAATAGCGTTAACAGCGTGTCTTACTCGCCAGATGGAACTATACTAGCATCGGGCGGATTTGAGGGCGCAATGAAACTATGGCGAGTAACAGATGGAACACTATTGCGTACACTCAACCTTGGGAAGTGGTATGGAAATTCGGTCAAGAGTGTGGCCTTTTCCCCGGATGGAAAGATATTAGCCGTGGGGCAGCGATATGGTCCAGTGCGAGTGTTTGACGTAGAGCAAATATTGAAAAACAGTTCAGTTGAGTAGGTTGGGTTGAGACCCCGAAATCCAACAAGATTTAGCCACAAAAGTGCGGAGAGACCAGGTTTACCTTTTTGCGTCCGTGGGTTTGGCTCGTTCGGCAAAGTTACTCCTGGTGGTAGAATAAACCAATTCTATCCATCAGGAAGCAACTTATGCGCACAGAAATCACAAAATTCATCCGCTGGCTGCGCTGCAAAAAACCCTACACCAGCACCCACATTCACTATGCCAGTGATCTGCGACTGTTTTTCACCTGGGTCGATAAGCCACCGGCAGAGGTTACCGTCGGCGATGTGGATACAAAGATGGCAAAATAAGCCGTAGCCCTCGCGGCAATCGTCCGGTCAACCCCCTTCAGAATTTCTCAGAGAAGATGTCCGTATCCAGCAGAACTTTATCCATTAGTTTGCCTCAGCGGCACTGTTTCGCGTGAGCGCATAGCCGCTTCAAGCACCTGGTCCAGCAGTTCGGGTTCCTGAGCAAACATACCCAATAATGGATTAGCCTTTGGGCTAATCTTGGCCAACTGCTCAATGATTTCGATGATCAGGGCTTGCAAGCTATACGGGCACAAATCGCAAAAGATGGTAAGAACAGGGTAATAAATAGGGCAACAAGGCAAAAAGTCAAGATTTTAGGCCGAAAGCACCGAAATTTCTAAAGAAATAGGAAAGAATTAAGTCTTACCTCTGTCAGAGTGTTGCATAAGTCATCTGACTAATTGAGCGTACTTTAACAATTCAGCATTTGAGGT
>DAOUMU010000078.1:0-3461 GCA_034409055.1 Anaerolineae bacterium | reverse complement strand
GGGGCGGGGCCCCCCCCCCCCCCCCGGCGACCTGGGGAGCGTCGGGCAAAATACCTCGTTGTCCGATATACAGTCCCAACGAAAAAGAACCAATGGCGATGATTAGGGCCACAATCAAGGCCCCGGCGGCGATGAACAATTTACGTTCCAGGGTCATTCTGCTTCCTCCAGTATCATTATTGAGGTCAGGGTCAGTCGTTCGCCGGATTCACCTTCCGGGGAAGATGTAAAGGAAGGTCTCAAGAGCCACGGTTGTTGCAGACTGACGGTCAGGGGATATTCCCCCGGCGGTAAGGTGGCCGGCACAACCACGGCATACGATTCCACAATCAGGTCGGTCGGAGCAGGCCGGACTTCGGCCAGGTAACGCTGTAAGTTGCCCAAGCCCAGGCTGTGCCTCTCCAATAACCGGTCTCCCAGGCTGGTGGCCAGCAACTCACCAGGTAGATCGTGGCCCTGCCAGTAGAGAGTCAATTCCAACCGTCCCCCGGCCGGCACCGCCTTTGAAGCCAGGTCGAAACCCACCAGGGTCAGGGGACCTAACGACTGCTTGACCACGACCTGGGGGCTGGCTCTGCTCGTCGTCAAGGGTGGCGGCTCAGTCTGCACCCGATAAAGCGTCAGTTCATGCCCGCGTCCCCGAGGTACCTCTGTCACGTTACTCCCCTCACCGAGCAAAACCGGTACGTACCAGGCCTCGGCCTGGACTAAATCGCCAGGCGGCGACCAGGGCAGACGGTGTTGCCGGCCGGGTTGGCCGGGCCGGTCACCGGCTGGGGTCGGGGCATTGGTATAGACAGACCGTCCGGCCAGCTCGGCTGGATCAGGTCGAGGTCCGGCCAGCATCGGCAGGAGCACATCCGGTCGTACGTTGTAGACCAGGCGCCAGTAGAACATATCAAAGCCAAAAACTCCCCCCTGTCCCAGCAACACGCTGTCGGGCGGCAATATCTCCCAGACGTTGGTGTAAAAATCGTTGATGGCCGTGTCCTCAGAATAGTCGTTAACCTCCCAATTAGCCTCCACCTGTCGCCCCACGGCCAGAACCATCAACAGGGCCAGGAGCCCACTGGCAGCTAACCAGACCCACCGCCACCTGTTTTGTCCAGCGGTCATCCGCTGCCAGGCCGTCCCCACATAACCCAACAAGCAACTCACCCCAAAGCCGATGAAAACAGCGTAAATCAGGTGCGCCGGGATAAAAAAGACATCCAGGTCAAAGACCCGGTATTGGATAAAAAACCAGACGTGAACCAGGTACATCCCGACGAACAGGAAAAACCGTTTAGGGCGTCGCCAGACCATCTCGGCCATACCATACAGGCCTAGGGCAATCCCCCCCAGCCCGTACTGTTGCCGCAACATAGTTTCGTACAGAACGATACGCTCCGGTAACTGCCACCAGGCAAAAGCGAACTTAAATTGAGGAAAAGCGCCCAGGGTGTAATGATAGATTCCGGCCAGCGTCGAAGGCGCATGGCGGAGCATGAGCGGGTCGTTGAGGCTGGTCGCTTTGTAGGGCAGCCACAAAAACTGCAAAATACCCAACAGAAAGCCAATGCCGGCCACGCCAATGGCCACCGGACTGAGAGCGGTTCGCCAGTTGACCAGCAAGATGAAACAGGCCAGGCCCAGAGCAAAGCCCAGGTTGCTCATATGGGTCCCGGTTGACAGCCCATAAACCAAACCAAAGATGAACAATAAGCCCAGTGAGCGCCGGGTCGGTAAAAAAGCCCGCCAGCCGGTCTGCCTGGAACCGTGCCCTTGCTCCCATTCTTCTACCCGTGCCCAGATCAGCAAGATGAGCAGGGTCAGGGTGACCATAAACACGTTGGGCGCGTAAACCTCGGCAATGCCCGTTTGAGACCAAAAGGTGAGAGAAAAAGCAAAAAGCAGGGCAGCGAAAATGGCCGCCAGCCGTCGTGCCCCCAACCGGCCAACCGGCTCCGGCTGACTGGAACCGGCCAGGTATACCCGCCCCGTGCTCAACATCACAATCAAATACAGCAGCCCCACCCCCCCGGCGCCCAGGGTGGCACTCATCAGATTCATACGATAGGCCACGTCCCCTACCGGCAGGAAAGTAAACAACTTCCCTAACCAGGTGTACAGCGGGTAGCCGGTCGAGTGGGCCAGCCCCAACAGGTAAGGCACGGTCGCTAACTCGTTGCCATCAGGACTTTTATAACTCAGGCTGGGAGTGAGCGTCGCCTGGTATACGGCCAACGAACCGGCAAACAGAACGAAAGCCAGGCCCAGGTCAAGCCAATGGTCACGGATCGTATTTTTCATCAGAAATGAAACCTTTCACACGTGCTCTTTACAAATACCATCATAAACCCAACATGTTAAGCCCTGTTAGGGAAAATGTAAAAAAATTGTAAAAACTTCTGCTCATAAATGTATAGTCTCTGCGTCAAGCTTGGTTGACAAAACATTAATCTTAAGATACGATTCATTACCCGGCATTTAAAAATCAGAAACCTAGATTTTTCTCCTCGTGTCGGGTACATCAAACCAGAATTTGGCTTGCCAGCGAGGCCGCTTGATGTCGCTAGCCAACTCGTAAAACGTAAAACGTGAAGTGTAATGACTTATCTACAGTTCATTTTTACGTTTTACGCTTTACAGTGTTACCCGGCAACATTTGCGTCGTCCGCGAGAATTATGGAGTCCAAAGTGCACTTTGGACTCCATATCTGCGGTTTGACCGCGCTATGTTTTACGTGGTTGGATGCTTATGGGGTTGTCTTACCGGAAGTTACTTTTTCATTGTCAATTCTGGTTCTATGGGGTACTGAATTGCCTTATGACCGTTACAATCCGGCGCACAGAACCAGGTGATTACGAAGCCATACAGCGTATTTATACCGGCCCCAACGTAATCTGGGGCACTTTGCAGTTGCCGTTCCCTTCAGCCGAGCAGTGGCGTAAACGCCTGGCCGAGCCTCCAGAGGGTCTATTCAGTCTGGTCGCCTGTATTGAAAACGATGAACTGGTCGGTCAACTTGTCCTGAACACATTCCCCAATCGGCCTCGTCGTCGCCACGTGGGGCAAATTGGTATGGCCGTGCGAGATGATTGGCAAGGCCAGGGGGTCGGCACAGCCCTCATGCAAGCAGCCATTGACCTGGCCGATAAATGGCTGAACCTGACCCGGCTCGAGCTTGAAGTGTACACTGACAACGCGCCGGCCATCCGCCTCTATGAGAAATTCGGCTTTACCATTGAAGGCACCCTGGTTCATTTTGCTTTCCGAGATGGGCAATATGTAGACACCCACATAATGGCCCGACTTCGAAAGTAGATACATATAAATATCTTAGCAATTAACTTCATTACCCGACATTGGAAATCAGAAACCAGGTTTTTCGCTTGCTAAGGCATTTTTGGTGCTCCAGAATGCTCAAAAAGCAACGATTAGCTTGGTTCAGGCGACAAAAAACCTGGTTTCTCTCCCC
>DAOUMU010000077.1:0-4529 GCA_034409055.1 Anaerolineae bacterium | reverse complement strand
TTTGAAAACTCGTGGCTTTTTGATCAATTCTTCATATGTAATCATTGGTTGGCCTGTTTCACCTGATAATTTACGACCTTTCTGCTAACTTTATACCTTTTTTGCTTATCGTGCAACAACTCTAATGAATCAAATACGCAACACGGGAAAATTTCATGCAAATTCAGCCCGCTGAGTTGGTCGATATTAACGTCTGCTACCTGATGGATAAGTCATACACTACCGATTATGTGTGGCAAATGCAAACCGGAGAGGATGGGCGTACGATAGATGTACACTTTGATACTGTACGTCTGCCTCGCCCGATGCGAGTCGAATACCCTCGCTCGCCAGACGAATTGATTGAACATTGGCAGCAAGATGGATGTTTTTTAATCGCCCGCAACATAGACGATGAAATTATCGGCTTTCTAGATGCCCAACCTCATCCCTGGCAAAATCTGTTATGGATTTACAATCTGGTCATCGATCAACATCATCGCCGGCAGGGCTTTGGCACCACCTTGCTAAAAGCGGCCACTCGCTGGGCTTTGGCCCAAAATTTGCGTCAACTGACGATAGAAGCCCAAACCAAAAATTATCCAGCCATCTACTTCGCTCAAAAACAAGGTTTCCAATTCTGCGGCTATAACGAGCGTTACTACCCCAACGGAGATATTGCCCTCTTCTTTTCACGTTCCATCTAGCCCAGCTATAAAAGTAACCTAAGTATATTATCGTGATGGAAACGCTGATCCCAGATATTACCCATATTTTTGCTCGCCTTAACGAGGTGCTTTCCTCTGCCATTATCATCCTGGCTTTCTCCCTGTTTGTTTACATGTTTACCCACAATCTACGAAACTCCGTCGGGCGGGGCTTTGCTGCCTTACTGGCCTGTATGTGCTTTACTTACGCCGGAGACGTGGCCCTTTTTAAGGTGGATAACCTGACCGATGCCATTCCCTGGCTTAAGTTTCAGTGGATTGGTATCGCCTTTATCCCGGCCGTTTATCTACACTTCGCCGACGCCCTGTTGCGCACCACCAATGCCGCCTCCTCACGGCGTCGCTTTGCCATCGGTATCGCCTATTTTTTTGGCTTTCTACTGTTGCTCCTGGCCATCCAAACAGAGTTCTTGGTACGCGATCCTTTCTACTCGCCAGGCGTGACTCAATTTAGAGCGGGGCCTTTCTTTTGGGTTTTTACCACCTATTTTTACACGACCTTGGTTTGGGGTGCATACAAAATTTACCGGGCCAGAGCACGCTGCTTGACCTCTGGTGAGCGCCGCCGGATGACTTACTTGGCTATTTCTTTTGCTGCCCCGGCGCTGGGCGTCTATCCCTACATGCTTATGGCCAGCAGGCCCTTGCTCCCTCCCCTGCTCCTGTTCTTGATCCTCTTCCTGGTCAATATCGGTATTGCCGTGATGATCACCGTTATGGCTTATAGCGTGGCCTTCTTCGGGGCTCTTCCACCAGACCGGGCAGTGAAACATGACCTGGCCCACTTTCTGCTGCGAGGCCCGTTGGTAGCCACCCTGGTTATCTTTATTATCCAAGCTTTACCAGAACGCGAGCCTATTTTAGGCCTGCCACGAAACATGATCCTGGCGACCTCCATTGTCGGTGTCATTGTACTTTCACAACTTGTTATCAATGTTGTCAAGCCGGTTATTGACAGCCTGATTTTTTACCGGGATCGGACCGAAATTTCCTGGATCAGTGAACTTGATCGTCGCTTGTTAACCACCACCGACTTACAACAGGCCCTGGAAAATGTACTCACGGCTCTATGTGAGACGTTAAGGGTACGAACCGGATTTATCTATAATCTTGCCGCTCGCCAGGGACCGCGTCTGGAAACGCAAATTGGCTCAGCAGAAGCCATAGATAGAGCCCTGGCCAACATCAATGTGAACACCCTGATTGAACAGAAAAACGGGGGAGACGGTTATCATTTTATCATCCAAAACAACTTTTGGTTTGTTATCCTGCAAAACAAAACCCATGATCGTTACCTGGGACTTTTGGGCATTGAGGCTCGGTCAGAGGATTATGACTTAACGGCCGAGGAAGAAGAAATCGCCGCCTTTTTAATCGAGCAAATAGAGTTAGCTCTGGAAGACCGACGATTACAGCAAGAGGTATTTGCTGCCCTAAAAAATATTATCCCCGAAATCGAACGGGTACAACGCTTGCGTAGCACTGTCCGTTATACCGGCTCACCCAGTTTGGTTTCGCTCACCGAAAGTCCTATTCATCAAAAAGAGTTTCCCCAAATGGTGCGTGACGCCCTGCGCCATTATTGGGGCGGTCCCAAACTCACCAACAGCCCCCTTTTGGATCTACGAGTAGTGCAAGAAGCTTTATCAGACAACGACGGCAATGCCGTCCGGGCCTTGCGCTCCGTACTGTCTCAGGCCATAGAGAAACAGCGTCCCGATGGCGAGCGTCATATGACTGCCGCCGAATGGCTTATCTACAATATTCTCGATTTGAAATTCGTACAAGGGATGCGGGTACGGGCTATTGCCCAACGTCTGGCTATGAGCGAGCCTGACCTCTATCGCAAACAACGACTGGCTATTGAAGAAGTGGCTCGTACCTTGCGTGAGATGGAAGCCCAAGGTGAATAGATTGCAATCCATCAAACACCAAAATATTTACTTTTGGCTCTTCCTAACCCTTGCCGACCGGATTGATATGGCAGAGAATTATCCGGCGAACTAACCTCTCTCAAACACACGCTTATCAAATTGCGTAAATTTCACCCAACTATTTGACAAGGCGAATATGCTGGCTATATTTTATATTATATTTTCAATAAGTTCTGAATTTTTAATATCTTTCATCTGCAAACTATATCAACCAAGTTTTAGATCAGGGGGAACAAATTATGACTACTGAAAAATCAATCGAACAACAAACCGTAAAAGTATTATCTTGGCAACTACTCTACGGCAACTATCGGCCTAAACTGGGAACTGACGGTTGGCAAAAACTGACCGAAAAAATCAATGTGCCCGATTTCCGCCATATGGACCCAGATGAAGACTGTCCGATGCAGCCTTTTAACGAAGCGGTGGATTATATTGACCAAGTATTGGGGCAAGGCGACGGAGCAATGATTGTCGAGATCACTCGTGCCTCCGTGGCCGCCTGGGCCCGTATGTTTAGAAATCTGGTCAAACAGCTCCAGGGTCGTCCCCAAAAAATGATGGAAATCTTCTGTCGGGAAGTACATCCCTATTTTCTGAATGATGCCCACGCCAGCACCATTATTAAATCCGAGCCAAATTATTTTGTACTAAGATTAGACAACGGATTACCGGAGGAATTTAAGATTGGCCTGATTAAAGGCTTTTGTGAGATTGTGGGAGCCCAGGTAAAAATAGATAAACGTGGGCAGGAGTACCATTTAACCTGGGAAATTGCTCAGGAGACCCCCACACCATCCAAGGTCGCCCTACTGGTTAATGCGACCCGTTTACCTTTCCTCACAGCAACCGTGGTCCCGGTACTGCTGGGGACAGCCATTGCCTGGAAGGACGGAGCTTTCAATTTGGGCCTATTCTTGCTGACGCTCCTTAGCGCATGCCTCTTTCACATCGGCACGAATATCCTCAACGACTACTTTGACCACCACAGCGGTGTCGACGAAGCTAACTTTACGCCCACTCCCTTTGCCGGCGGCTCACGAGTTATCCAGAGGGGACTACTTGACCCCATAGATAGCCGCAACATTAGCATAGGAGCCTATTTACTCGGCACAATGATTGGCCTGTACCTGGCTTATGTCGGCGGCCCGGTTATCTTGGCTTTTGGTGTAATTGGTTTCCTGCTAGGCTATTTGTATACCGCGTCTCCGGTGCGGTTGGCCCACCGTGGACTGGGTGAGCTGGCCGTGGCTCTCGGTTTCGGACCGCTGATCGTTGTTGGTTCGTACTATGTGCAGACGGGCAGACTCAGTTCGGAAGCTTTCATCGGTTCCCTGCCGGTTGCCCTGCTCATTGCTGCCGTTCTCTACATCAATGAGTTTCCTGACCGGCCATGGGATACCCGTGCCGGTAAACTGACCCTCGTAGCCCGCATGCCAATCCAAACAGCCATCAAGGGTTACCAGTTAATTATTGCCGCCACATACCTTATTGTCATTATCAGTGCCGTCTTGGGGGCGATTCCCTGGCCAACTCTGATTGCCTTGATTACCATCCCAATGGCCTGGAAAGCAATCAAGGGGTTACAGAAGAATCACTCTCACCCATACCGGCTCATCCCAGCCAATGCTAATACCGTCTTCACCCATTTATACACCGGTCTGCTTCTATTCGCCGGTTACGTTATGGCCGGTCTACTTTAGCGAATTCACATAATCCAGACTTCGGAAGTGCCCAATGGCTATCAAAGACTTCCGAAGTCTCAGTACATCCAAATTTGCTCTAGCTGGACCACAGTCCAGCGGCCAAAACGCGGACTGTCCCACAGGGAGGCAGCAAAGCTGCACAGGTCTTCGCACTGGTCCGCTCCGAGCTTGAAAATTGGATC
>DAOUMU010000076.1:0-15694 GCA_034409055.1 Anaerolineae bacterium | reverse complement strand
TTTGAAAACTCGTGGCTTTTTGATCAATTCTTCATATGTAATCATTGGTTGGCCTGTTTCACCTGATAATTTACGACCTTTCTGCTAACTTTATACCTTTTTTGCTTATCGTGCAACAACTCTAATGCTTAAGCGCATTAATTAGCTCACTTTCCACGATAGGCTTGGTCAAATAGTCAGCCGCCCCCAGAGAGAGTCCCCGGTTTTTGTCGCTCGCAGTCGTGCAAATAATGACCGGAATGTCTTTCGTAAATGGGTCTGCTTTGAGGTTTTTAAGAACCTTCCAGCCGTCTTGGTTTGGTATCTGCACGTCCAGTAGAATGGCGAAGGGAGCATGCGCTCTAACCCAATCAATGATATCTTCACTGGGTTTGACCCCGACAACCTTATAATTCTGCTTTTCCAGAAAACGGTCATAGAGGGTAATGACACCGGGGTTGTCATCTATAACGACAATCACCTTACTCGCTTCATCTGCTTCAGCAGTTTCTGGCGAGTCCTCAGCGATTGTTTCTGAATCTTCGCTAACCGGTTTGATGGGGATGGCGAAACTGAAGGTGGAGCCTTTGCCTGGCGTACTCTCCACCCAGATTTGACCTTTGTGCATTTCGACAAAGTGACGACTGATAGCCAGGCCCAGGCCAGTGCCTCCCACTTTGCGGGTTGTACTGGCATCAACTTGAGTAAACTCTTCAAAAATGGTATCCAGTCTATCTTCAGGTATACCAATACCGGTGTCGGAAACACTGATGATTATTTTTTCCTTGGAGGCGACAGCTTTCAGCCTGACCTTCCCTTTGTCAGTAAACTTACAGGCATTGGAAACGAGTTCGAGGATAACCTGTCGAATACGGGTAGGGTCAGCCCAAACAGTGGGGAGTTCATCAGGTACTTTTTGAACTAGTTCGACCGGCTTATCTTTAACCAGGGCCAGAGCTGTAGACATGACCCCTTTGATGATCGGGCTAATTTCAACCTCATCAAAGTTAAACTTCATTTTTCCGGCTTCAATTTGGTATAAGCTCAGAATATCATTGACAAGGCCCCACAGGTGTTGTCCGCTGTTGTGAATAGAGGTTAGATCAGCTTTTTGCAGTTCAGTTAGAGGGCCATCAATTCCTTTTAGGATAACACGACTGAAACCGATGATAGAATTGAGAGGTGTCCTTAGTTCGTGAGACATGTTGGCCATGAATTGAGTCTTGAGCTTATCAGTCGCCTTCAATTTTTCGGTCATTTCCTGTTGTTCCTTGACTTTAGACTCAACTCGTTGGCTGGTCTCCAAAAAGGTGCGTTCCTGGGCATTCATCGTGGAGCTATATTGTTTAGCCCATTCGTTAGCTTCAGCCAGCCGCTGACCACGATAGAGATAGCTTTGATCACGGTTGTTCTGTTCCCAATCCCGAACTGCCTCGGTCAGACGCCGATGGATAATCAGGTTGGCTCGTTCTTTATCAATCCAGGCCCGCAAACGGGGCCAGTGACGGATCAGGGCTTCGTGTGAAACATCTACGATTTCTGTATTATCTTCACGAGCTGTGGTCAGCAAACGCGCATCAACCAGTTGCCGAACTACAATCCTCACCTCGCCGGATGAGCCGATAGCTGGTAGAAGCTCATCAAGAGGAACTCTGCGACGGGTATCTTCAGTGGCTTCCCCAAGCTGGATCAAACGAAGCAGTATCCGACGGGCAATTTCCTGCCAGGTTGGAGTGAGGTCGGTATAAATAGCTTCAGCTCGTTTGGCCAATGCCCCAGCTACCCCGCCGATAGCTTCATAGGCCGCATAGGTAAATTTATGTCCTATACGCTGCCTCCACAATTCTAATAAGGCATACTGTAAAAGAGGCAAACTGCCCGGCTGGTTTTGTACATCACGTAATAATGTCTCTACCAGTCCTGCCTCGAACTTACATCCAACCAGTTGGGCCGGTCGTTCAATGGCCCGTCGCAGTTCGTCGTCAATCATCGGTCCCACCAGGACTTGGTGGTCAGATAAGGCAGCCGCCAACGTAGGATAGGCGGCACACTTGCCGTAAAAATCGGCTCGTAGGGTCAAGATGATTACTGTTTGACCGCCAGTTACACTCACCGCATAAAGTAGATTATCGATCAAAGCTTGTCGTAGGCCCTCATCACGACAGAGGGTAAATATCTCTTCAAACTGATCGACTAATACGACGACTCGAAACTCTTGGGACGTGTTTCTTAAAGCCAAACGGGTGGTCAGGTGGAGCATCCGCTCATCATTGTGTAGGTCTTTAATCAGGTTGCGGATTTCTGAGGGGGACTGTCCGCTGTAGACAGTATCTCCAAGCGACACAGCCAAGCTCTCTAATGGATCGGTCCCAGGACGACAGATGGCTATGGGCCAATCCCCACTGCCTTTAATGGCACCCTGTTTTAATGCAGCGATTAACCCGGCCCGAGCCAGCGACGACTTGCCACTGCCAGAAGGACCAATAATGGCCAAAAAGCGGTTTTCCTGCCCTAACGAAGTGTGCGGAGTGGGGCGTATTTCATTGAGCAGCCATTCGGTGAGAGCCTCGCGGCCGAAGAAGAAGGGAGCATGTTCCACATCGAAGACTTGCAGCCCCCGGTAAGGGTTTTGGCCTTCGTAAATGGCCTGGCCCGGACCGGGACCCGGTTCATGCCCCCGGATGCCGCTCAGGAGGCGGTGAAAGGTTTGCTCATCGTCCAGGCTGTGGCGGAACTCGACCCAGGTGGTGGCGACCAGAAAGGTAGGCAGGCGACTACGCTCCAGTCGTTCCGCGCCGGGGAGCAGTACGGGAATAACCCGGAAGGGACGTTCACCGTCCTCACGTTCCTCCACCCGCCACTGGATGGCCGCCCGCATCTCTTCGTTCTGCCAGGGGCCGGAACCGCTCGGCCCGATGAAGACGGCACAGGTAGCGCATTTACCTAACGCCGCTTCAATGGCTTCCTGCCACGGTTCGCCGGGAATCAGGTTCCAGGTATCCAGCCAGGGCTGGATGCCTGCTTTGACCAACTGCCGGGCCAGTTCTTCGACGGCGGGTTTATCGGCGCTGTTGTGGGATAGAAAGACATCGTATTTGGGCATATTACCTCGTTTTGGGTTCCGAGTTCATAGTTCAGAGTTCCGGGTTTTGGATGAACTCTGAACTATGAACTACGAACTACGAACTACATAACGCAATCGGAAAATCCTCCTCCATCGCTGTAGCCTTGAAGATGGGATGTTGGCTGGCATTGATCTGCTCGGCATGCGATGGAACCCCCTCAGCCACGTGGTGGAAAAGGTCGAAGACCCGGACGTAGCCATCGCCCAGCGTTTTGGCCTGACCCCGCAGGGCCTGTAACAGATAGTGGGTAAAGAGACCGTTGCGCATACCTTTCAGCTCCCAGGCGTATTCGTTCGCCCGGCAGGCGGCAATGACGACTCGCCCCTGGCCCTGGGCCAGACTGGCATAGTAGCTTTCTGCCAGGCCCGGTTTTAGTTTGTATTGCGCAGCTCCACGGGGCTCGCCTGCACCCCCGCTGTGGCAGCTATCGAACAGCGCCAGCAGGCGGGCTGCCTTGATATTTCGTAACAACCCGGTCATCTCTTCACCACTGATGGCGCTGCCGGATAGATCGGATGGGTCACAGTCGTAGGGGAGAAGATACTGCTGGGCCTCAACCCCTCCTCCGCCGTCGTGCCCTCCATGACCGGAGAAAAAGACCACCACCGTATCATCAGAGCCGGTGCGGTTAGCTAGGTCAGTCAGAGCAGTGCGAATGGCTTCACCGGTGGCTTCACCGTCCAGTAGCCGGGTCACATGAACCGCAGGATAGGCGCAGATGGCCAGGTCGGTCAGGGTGGCGACGATGTCGCGGGCATCGTTGAGCACCGCTTCTGATAGCGAGCGCACCCTGGGGTAATTGGCCACCCCAATGACCAGGGCGTGCCCCTGCTCGAAGGTGCCCGATGGGGGTGGGGGGATCTGTTCCTTTTCGACCTCGGTTTGGATATAGCCCTCAATCTGAATGGGAGGAATACCCAGGATTCCGGCCAGTAGACGCTTGAAGGCCGGCTCATCATCCAGGCTGCGAAACTCGACCGCCTCGTACAGCCGCAGAAAGCGGGGCAGGTCTCGCTTTTTGGGAGGAGTGGTGCCGGGCAGCAAAACTGGAATCACCCGGTAGCTGCGGTCATCCTCGACCCGGTTTTGGATAGCTACCCGCATCTGCTCATTCTGCCAGCCTTCGATCCGACTCGGGTCGCTAATAAAGACAGCACAGGATTGGGCCTGCCACAGGGCCTCTTCCATCTGTTCCTGGATCGGTTCGCCGGGGATGCTGTGCCAGGGGCCAAACCAGAAGGAGAGGCGGGCATTACCCTGGAGGCGGCGGGCCAGGGTTTCGACAAAGTCTTGATTGTCCTGGCTGTAGCTGAGAAAGACATGGGATTGGGTTTGATTGGTCATTTTGTTCCTTGGTTTCGTTTTAAAAATTGTAATACTAAATCAGTAATCATGGTCGGGTCACAAGCCAGGGCAAGTCTCACGGTACGGTTTATCGCCCAGAAACTGCTCCCACTCTTCTTTACTAAGATTGCGACTGGCGATGCGACAGGCTAACGAGTATAAGTCGTTCAATTTAACTCGCCAAAGTCGGACAGTGTGATTACTGCTTCCCGTGACCAACCAGCGTCCGTCTGAACTGAATGCCAAGTCTACAACTTCTTCCTCTTGCTCACGCAGGACAATGGGGTCGGTCGTCAGCTTACTCAGGTCCCACAGACGAACGGTATCATCCTGGCTGCCTGTGGCCAGCCAGCGCCCGTCATCACTAAACGCTATGGTCTGGACACGTTCCTCATATCCTCGCAGATCGACGGGCTCGGGCTCTGTCGTCAGGTCGATCATATCCCATAGTTGAATAATGGTGTTGTCGTCATCGTTCACTGTAGCCAACCAGTGTCCATCTGGACTAAATGTTGGCGAAGGGGTGCGGCTAAAATAACCGGGCAGGACGATAGGATCGGCCGTTGGGTTAGTAATATCCACCAGACGGACAATGCCTTCAATATCAAGGGTGACCAGCCAGGGTGCCACCGGGCTGAAGGCCATAGCTTCAACCCAATAATCATGTTCGGGGAGCACAATAGGCTCATCTGTGGCGCTGCGCTGATCCCACAGACGGGCCGGTTTATCATAACTACTTGTGGCTACCCAACGACCATCGGCGCTTATGGCAATCGCTCTCCCTTCATTCTCCTCTTGGTCCGTAATTACGGCCGGTCCGCTCGTCAAATCGGTCAGGTCCCAACGCTGTATGATCCCTTGACTATTCCACAAGACCAACCAATGTCTGTCTGAACTAAGGGTCAGCGGCCTATATCCCTCCTCCGAGGCATCTAGCACCACAGGATCGGCTGTTATAGTGTCGATATTCCACAATCGAACGACGTTATCAACACTCCGGGTAATTAGCCGGTGTTCATTACTGTCAAAAGATAGAAATTCAATATCCGCATTATGACTTAAAGAAATAGGTTCGGCTAAAGGGCTGTTTACATTCCATAGCCATACCTCTCTATCATTGGCAACGGTAGCCAACCAATTCCCATCAGCACTAAGGCTCAAATCTACAAAGCCTTCTCCTGCTCCATCGAAAATAACCGGTTCGGTTACTAAATTGGACATATCCCACAGCCGCACTGTTAAATCAGAATCACGGGTGACTAGCCAACGACCATCGGGGCTAAACTCTACAGTGCTGATGCCGGCTTCATGTCCTCGTAGCACTAAGGGGGCCTTATTCAGATCGGCCAAATTCCATAGTCGAACGGTATTGTCATTGCTCCCGGTGGCCAGCCACCGATTCTTGGGATCGAAGGCCAGGGCTTCAGGTGGGGCCTTGTGGCCTGGCAAAACAAACGGTTCGGCTCTCTCAGTGTCTAGATTCCACATTCGGATGATATTGTCGCTGCTTCCAATAGCTAGAAAACGACCATCAGGACTGAACGCTACCTCTTCAATATTTGCTTCTAGCTCAAGCAAGATAACCACCTTTGCCGTTGGATCAGTCACATCACACAACTGGACAATGTTGCCATACCTTCTGCTCCTGACAACAGCTAACCAATTGCTATTGGGCTTGAACGTCATGCGCGCAATCACATCGTCATGGGGACATATGGCGACAGGTTGGAGCACGGCCGTCGGATTAATCATGTTCCATAACAAGACCTTTGTGTCAAAGTGAAAGCTGACCGCAGTAGCCAACTTCTGTCCGTCAGAACTAAAAGCCATTGTGTCAACATCGGCCTTATGTCCGCTTAGCTCAATAGGGTCGGCTCCTGGATTCTTCAGATCCCAGATCAGTACAGTATTGCTGTTGCTTCCCCCAGCCAGCCAATTTCCATCAGGACTGAAGGCAAGAAGGCCAGTACTGGTTGTATCATCAAGCGCATCCTCGGGCTGAAGAGTCAGCACAGTCGGACTTGCCCCTAAATCGGCCATATTCCACAGATGGACAGTATTATCCGCTCTGGCGATTGCTAACCAGGCTCCCTCGGGACTGAAGCGTAATTGGCCCACATTCGTCGTGAAAGTTGTTTCGCCTCTGTCTATAGGTAGAGCAATAGGCCTGGCTGCCAGATCGGCTAAATCCCATAATTGAACAGTATAGGTCATGCTCTCGGTCGCCAACCAGCGGCCAGTTGGATCGAAAGTCACATCTACAACGTTATGCCACTGCCTGTCTAAGGGCGTATTACCCATTTCGGCAAACACCTGGCGCAGTGACTCTTCAGCAGCCTGGATGCGGTGACCATCCACTTCCAACGTACTGGATATCGCCTCCATCGCTAACAGTAAGCTGCGCTGCGGGTGAGATTCCAATTCAACAAGCGCCTGAGCGGCTAATTGGCGAGCGAGTGATACTCGACTCTGGCGCTCGGCTTCTAATTGTCTGCCCCTGGCAATTATGGCTAATATTGTTACCACTGTAAATACAACTGCAATGATTGTCCACGTTAGTAGCCGTCGTTTTCTCTCCGCAGATTCACTCGCCCGCAGAAATTCGTCAACTAAATCCTTCGCTGTTGCCATTCCAATGCCTTCTGTAACTGCACACCCCTGAATAACAAACTATCATCCCGGCCCGATTTGTCCCACTCTCGGGCTGCTTCTTCGACCCGCCGCCGGGTGAGGAGGTCTTCCATACTTTCGTCGACCCAGTCGGCCAGCCGCTTCCAGGATTTGATGATGACCTCGTGAGCCAGGTTGATGTAAACCAGATCGTTCTCATCCTTGTGGCTGGTTAGCAGTCGCTCCTGGATCAGGAGTTCCAAACCTGCTGCCAATAACGCCCGCTGTGCTTCGGTATCGGTGGCCCAGAAGAACTCGTGTCGGAGGACTTCCTGGCGGGTGGGGGGACTGTTCTCGCCGACCTGGACCAGTCGCAGGAGAATGCGGCGCACCATCGGTTCGACCTGCTTCTCATCAAATTTGGGGTTGGCTTTGAGCTTGGCCAGCGCTGCTTCGGCTCGGGAGGCAATGACGCCTCGTACGCCCCCAAGCAACGTATGGTAGGCGTCGGCCGTCAGCCAGCGGCCGTTACGCTGGTTAAAGAGCTGGCGCAAGGTGTACTGGATGAGAGGCAGAATACCCGGTTCGTCGCCGGCATCGTCGAGCAAAGTATCCACCAGGCCCCGCTGAAAATAAAGCCCAGCCGTTCGAGCCGAGTCCTCAATCGCCCGCCGGAGCCGCTCCCCCCGTAGTAGAACAATTGGCAAATGGTAACGAGTATCAATTAACTGAGAATAGTCAAAACAGGGCGTGTAAAAGTCTGAGCGGAGGGTAAACACGACTTTAATGGCACCGTTGCCGGCTTCGCAGGCATGTAGTAGGCTGTGGATAAAGGCGTCGCGCTGGTTGGCGTCGTTGCACAAGGTAAAAATCTCCTCAAACTGGTCGACCACAAACAACAGGCGACGAATAGGGGCCGGTTGGTCAGCCAGCACACCCTGGATAACCCGGTTCAATTCCTGGGGATCAGTCGCAAAGGCTTGGGCTAATTGGTTACGACGCTCGGTGTCAAGCGTAGGGGCAAAACGCATCGCCAACGATTGGAGCGGTTCGCGCCCCGGCGTGAGGGTGTGAATAAGATAGGGCGACGGTTCATCATCACGCCCTTTCAGCCGAGGCAGCAGTCCGGCCAGTACAATCGAGGACTTGCCGCTGCCCGACGGCCCCATCACGATGACAAAGGGGGCAGTTTCCAGCCTTCCTTGCAGTTGGCTGATTTCCGCTTCACGTCCGTAGAAATATTGGGACATATTCTCTCGAAATGGATCCAGGCCAGGATAGGGGCACGGGATATCGGCCGACTCCTGTGAGCCAGGCGGCTCACCGTTGATGCCACACACCAGTCGGCGCAGCGACTCTTCATCATCCAGACTCACAAATGTCACCGGTTCGTAGAGTCGAAGCGTATGCGGCACATTCTTCTTGATTTCATCTGGGCAATCCGGCAGGAAGACCGGAATAACCGGGAAATTACTGCCCTCAGTTTCAACCCGCTGTTGGATAGAAGCATACACCTCAAGCTGCTGCCACTCTTGAATACCGGTTTGCCCAATCAATATAGCGCAGGCGTGGGACTGGGCCAGCCCCTTCTCTTGCTCTTCTTGGGTCAGTTGGCCCGGGATGACCGACCAGGCTCGTAGCCAGGGTATAACTCCGTGTTGATCCCGTAGGTAACTGGCGATTTCCTCTGCGGCAGATTGGTCCTGCTCGTGGTAACTCAGGAAAACTTGATATTCGGGTGTGTTAGCCATGTTGGAGCACCTTTCTGGCTTTGAAGCCCCCAATTTTGACTACTGGCCTTACCTTTGTAGTTTAGAAAATTTTTATTGGTAGGGTGAGACTATTCATATCTTCTAAACTTCATAATACGACTCTTCTTCCACCGAGGCGGACGGGGGGGTGGAGGAGGGGGTGATGAATAGCGCGGACCAGAACGTAAGAGCCGACCGCTTGTAGAAGAACCGCCACCAAGGGTAGGGGGAATTTCTTTGGAAAAGGCAATTAGGATATGCTTAGTTTCATCACCAGACTCATCACTCACCAATGCAAAGGCATAATCATCCTCGGTCTCCTGATTGATGCTGCCTATAACATCAAATGGTAATGGCTGATCGGTTGGTCCGATGATGCCCAGCTTAGTCACAGACTGAAGTTCGCCAAATCTCGCCTTGAAATTACTTGGTGAATCAACGACTTCCTTTCTGGTTTCTAAGGGGATAGGCAGATACAGATCGTAACTACGCCATCCCTTAGTATGGAATAAATGAAAGTACGTTTCACTATCGTCACTATAGAAAAATTTCCAGCCATTTTTACCATCTCTCACCAGGATCAATTCGAGTTTTAATTCTTCTGTAGCCTCTTCTGACCAGACTTCGACAAAATCCTTGAATGAACCATCGTAAGTTACCAAGTGGTCAAAGGGCTTGAAGATTTGATGATATAGCTCATCACTCTGGTTTTCGAAAGTGATTATTAAACCAGCTTTTAAGGAGATATTATGGGACATTTCTATCCTCCTATCATAATATTTGTAAAGTTGAAATTTTCTACCCCTCCAGACCAAAAGAGCGGTTTTTTCGCCTACTCAAACTTATCCTGGTATTCCAACAAACCATCTTCGTGGGCCATCAAAAGCCACGTGCGGTTAGCTGTTGGATGGGGGCCAGCCAGAAGAGTAAAGCCCCGGCCATCCTTGCGGCCTAGCGATTCTATCTGTCCATCTTGATCAACCACTAAGACCTCACCATCGTCCAATAATACAAACAATGCTGTCGAGGCGTCTGGATCGGGATGGGGGGCCAGTGACCGAGGGTAGGTGTCAACAGTTAAGAATGGCACAGGTGGATTGTCTGGAGTCCATTTGTAAATAATGAACATACCAGTTGAGGTGGGTGGTGTAGTCAGATAAATTGGCTGGCGCTGGTCTCCAACTGGCCCAATAATCCGGTCAACAACCGGCAACTTGACAACGAGTTGCCAATTCCAGGGGCGATTGAATGAACTGTGATATACCCCTCCCTCGCCTCCCACGTAAATATCCTGACCAGATGGAGTAATATACACAGTGTAAACATTTGTTAGGGGCGGTTTGTCTCGCCCCATAACCAGTTCCCAAGCCTGGTCATCTGCTTCAATAGCAAACAGACCATCACTCTCGACATTGCTCAAAATTACAGCCAACGTCACTTCTTCCCAAATAGCCATCTCAATGATATACCCATCCGGGAGTGGTAGGCCGCTATCGTGCCATGTGATCCCACCATCATTACTCCGGTATAGGCCCTGGTAAAGTGGGTTTTCTTCGTACAGATAAGCCAAAAGTTTTTGAGGGTTGTGCTGGTCTACCGCTAATAGCTCCGTAGCGATGACATCTTTTCCGACGATGCCTTGGTCGGGTGTTCCGGTCGGCAATCCTGCCCTGGAAGTAGTTGGCGTTGCATCCTGTGAAATCCGACCAACGCCGATGTTTTTCGTACCGAAATGGTAGGTTGGAGCGTTGGGATCAGTTATGACAGCGTAATACACGGGATCCTCACCGAACACAGGCTGCCAGGGCTCACGCAATAATAACAGGATAATCCCTACAAATATCGCTACTACACAGAATGCAATGGCAACAATGGTCCGCACTCGCCACTTTTGCTTCCGCTCCGCAGTGACACTCTCGCGTAGAAACTCGTCAACTAAATCTTTCTCTTCGCTCATTAGTTCACAGTTTATGGTTCATAGTTTATAGTTTCGGATTTTGAGTTAACTCAGAACTCAGAACGCCAAACTAAAAACTCAACTGCTTCGGCTCCTTCTCAGCCCGCATCAAGGCATTATCATACATCAGCAGGCCGAGGACTTCTTGCAGCACCGAGTCCGGCAGGCGTTGGGCGACCTGCACAATCAGCCGGTAGTTCTTATCAGCCCAGGCCCGCTTGAAACCGGTCCGGACGGCCTCGGTGCGAAAGATCTTGAGCCGCTCCTTACCACCGGCACTATAGTCCTGAAACTCCCGCAGCAGCGACCGCTCCCGCAACTGCTCCAGGTGCTCCTGCCGCTCCGGGTTTGGCACGAACCAGCGTTCCTGCTCGTCTTGCAGAAAGTTCTCTTCCAGGATGTCGCGCAGGAACTTGGGTTGGAGATCCTGGTAAGTTTGGGAAACGAGGTTGAGACTAGCGAAAGCAAAAAGCAACCACCTGGCGACAAAGACCCCCGTAGCTGCTTGAGTAGATATCAGTTACTGCTGTAGTAGCAATGTCATCCGTCGCCGGTGAACGGGGTATTTATTAACATTTTATCGTCTTTGGCTCATTTTATCACAATCTATGGTGACTGTAAACTAGGTAAACCAGCAATCTGGTCGCAGATTTTATGCAGCAACCGCACTGGTAATTATTGCGCCGTAGGGATTCCTCGGCCTTTGGCCCATTCGGCTTCGCTCAGGGCAGACTCTCGGAATGACATCGGGCTGAGTAGTGACGTCCGATGTTTATTTGATTCGTCTATGAGAGACATATTGACAAACTAATGTAACTGATTAGAATGAAGGCACGAGCGAAAATCATTCGGGTGTGTTTTATCTGAGTCAGAGTTTGTCAAAACATCGTGTTGCGTGTTACGTATTGCGTGTTTTTTTGGCACGCAACACGCCGCCAAAGGCACGCAAGCGACACGCAACACGTAATAACAACTGTTCGTCTCAATGGGTTCGCCATTCGCAGATTCGCTCATTCGCCATTCGCTTATGCCTGTTTACGAACGAATCAGTGTGGTCGTCAGCCTGACCTTGATCGGGTTGGCGCTTTATTTTGTACTACAATTTCCGCCGCAGGTGGCCGAGTTTACGTTGTTTGGCTCGCCGCTGGTGTTCAATGCGCCTCGACGGTGGTTAATGGCCACGTTGCTGGCGGGGTTGGCTATGGCCGGGACCGATACGGTCATGCGGAGCCATCCGGCCCTGGCCAACCGGCGCTTGAGCTATTTAGCCACCTTCTGGCCGTTGCCGGGGCTGTTGGTGATGGTGGCCATCCAAACGTTGGGCCTGGCTCCCAATACCACGGCCTGGGCCGCCGGTTTGGTGGGGGTGGGCCTGCTGCTGTGGCTGACCATGATTGCCCAGTTTCACCAGGTCTCACCGGGTTCGACCGCTTATCGTTGGCCGCGCCTGTGGCAGCAACTGGCGGGGTATGGGATTGCCCTGGTTCTTTTTATGGTCATCTTTCATCCTCGCACTCGCAGTGCTTTGAGTGCCACCGGTATTTTGTTGGTCAGTAGCATGGTGGCCTTGGTCCTGTTGCGGCAAAAACCGGCGGCCATCTCCAAAACGTGGCTGTTTGCCGGCATCATTGGCCTGAGCATGGGCCAAATCACCTGGGCCTTAAATTACTGGCGCGTCAGTACCCTGCAAGCGGGGCTGCTGTTACTGTTGATATTTTATATCCTGGTTGGCCTGGCCCAACAGCAGCTTTTCGGCAGCCTCTCTCGCCGGGCCTTGTGGGAGTTTGGCGCGATTGCCGTGGTTGGGCTGGCGGTGATTTTTTATTGGTTTCCTCCCCTCGGGCTATAGACTGAAGCCCTATTGACAACCGTTTCCCTTCAAGCTACACTTTTGACAGATAAAGAGCGTTTGATTTTGTCTCTCCTCCGAAGAGTCGGAGTGGAATTCGGAGGGATTGCTGCTGACTCCGAGGAGTCAAGATGAGCTAACTTTGTGTTGTAACAATTTTGTTTTGCTCGGGGTGGACTAAATGGCCGGGCATAGGGATGCCCGGCCTACCCCGATTAAGAAGACAATCGGGGACTAAATGGCCGGGCATGGGGATACCCGGCCTACCCCAATTAAGAAGACAATCGGGGACTAAATGGCCGGGCATGGGGATACCCGGCCTACCCCAATTAAGAAAATAATCGGGGAATAGATGGCCGGGCATAGGGATGCCCGGCCTACCCCAATGCGATTGATTTTACGAGGTGCCTCCGCTTATGATGATCGAAACTGTTGATTTAACCAAAGAGTTTGGCCAGTTTGTGGCCGTCAAAGATGTCTCTTTGAGCGTACCGGAGGGTGAAGTGGTGGCTCTGTTAGGGCCAAACGGAGCGGGTAAAACGACGACGGTGCGTATGCTCGGCTCCATTCTTAAACCCAGCCGGGGCTATGCCCGGATTGCCGGTTATGATACGGTCAAAGAGGCCAAGGCCGTGCGGCGGGTGATTGGCCTGCTGACGGAATTTCCCGGCCTCTATCTGCGTATGAAAGGGCTGGATTATCTGCGCTTTTTTGGCGAATTGCAGGGAATGTCCCCGGCCATGATCCGCAGCCGCAGCGAGCAGCTTTTTAAACGCTTTGAGTTGTGGGCAGCCCGCGACAAACCCCTGGGGCAATATTCTAAAGGGATGAAACAGAAGCTAACCCTGGTGCGGGCCATGTTGCACGATCCGCAAGTGCTCTTTTTAGATGAACCGACCTCGGCTATGGACCCGCACAGTGCCAAGTTGGTGCGGGATGCCATTGCCGATTTACGGCATGAAAAACGGACCATTGTCTTGTGTACCCACAACCTGGCCGAGGCCGAGCAACTGGCCGACCGTATCGCCATTATTAGCCAGGGTCAAATTATTGCCCAGGGCACTCCTTCAGAATTGAAGCAGCAGCTCCTGGGCGATCCGTTGATGGAAATTCGCCTGGCCGAGCCCTTGAACGGTCTGGTCAATAACCTGGCGGATCGGGTTAAGGTGGTGGGGTACGGCCAGGATTGGGTCAGGTATACTATCTCCGATCCGGTTCAATTCAATCCGTGGCTTTTAACTGAACTGGCCCGGCAGAATATCCCGGTGATCACGCTCAGTGAAGTTCCCCGCAGTCTGGAAGAAGTCTACTTGCGTATTGTCGAAGCTGACCCGGACGATGAAACCCGGCCCCAACTTCAAGTCAAGGAGGTAAATTAAGATGGCTGTGCAAGCAATCCCCCGCTTGGAGCGCGGCAGCCTGGCCACGGCGTTGGTCATTACCCGCCGGGAACTGCGGGATAGCCTGCGCGATTGGCGCATCGTCTCGCCCATCGTCATTCTGACCCTGATCTTTCCCTTTTTAATGGATTTCACCTCCCGCTGGGCCACCAATTGGGTCTCTCGCTATACCGACCCCCTCCTGGTTGAGCGGCTCAATCCTTTTTTATTGATGATTGTCGGCTTTTTCCCCATCTCCTTCTCGCTGATTATCGCCCTGGAGTCGTTTGTCGGAGAAAAAGAGCGCAATAGCATCGAGCCCATTTTATCCATGCCGGTCAGCGACCTGGAGCTTTATCTGGGCAAAATGCTGTCCTCCCTGCTCCTGCCGCTGCTGGCCAGTTATCTGGGGATTACCGTTTTTCTGATCAGCCGTTTGCTGACCACGCCTCGCTGGGTTCCGCCCCTCGATTTAACCATTTTGATGTTCTTGCTGACCACGGCCGAGGCGTTGGTGATGGTTTCGGGGGCGGTGGTTGTCTCCAGCCAGACCACCAGTGTCCGGGCGGCCAACCTGTTAGCCAGCTTTATCATCATCCCTATGGCCCTGTTGGTCCAGACCGAAAGCATCATCATGTTTTATGCCGAATATAGTGCCTTGTGGTGGTTTGTGGCCGGCTTGTTGGTGGTGAATGTGATTCTGGTGCGGATGGGAACCCGTATCTTTAATCGGGAAGAGATTTTGTCTAGAGAATTGGATGAACTGAACTTGAAGAACATCTGGCGCGACTTCAAAGGCTACTTTTTGCGGCCACCGGAGTTGGCGGCCAAACAAACCAACCACCAGTCGGCCAAATTTGATCTGCTGCGTTTTTATCGACACGACATTCCCCTGCTGTTGAAACAGCAAACTTTACCGTTCGCGGTGGTGATGATTGCCGCCATTGCCGCTGTGACCCTGGGTATTATCTTCGCCCGGCAATATCCTGTGCCGGCGGAGGCGTTCCCCCTCCAGGATATTTCTGCCGAAACCTTCGAACAGGTTCAGAAAGTCCAACTTTTACCCAAAATTAGCACCTCTTTTATTTTTTCCAATAATCTGCGGGTGGTTATTTTGGCCGGGCTGTTGAGCCTTTTCTCCTTTGGCTCCCTGACCCTCATCTTGACCCTGATCAACGTAGGCCTGGTTAGCTTTCTCGTCAGCGAGATCGTGATGATGGGTTACAATCCCTGGCTGTTTATGGCCACGTTTATTTTGCCGCATGGTCTGTTTGAGGTCCCGGCCATTTTATTGGCCATGGCCTTTGCTGTGCGCATCGGCGCGGCCATGGTTTCGCCCCCGGCTGGTCTGGATATCAGCCAGGGAGTGCTGTTGACCTTGGCCAACTTTATCAAGATGCTCATCTTTGTGATCATTCCGCTCTTACTGCTGGCGGCTTTCATCGAGGCTAATATCACCCCTCAAATCGTGTTGGCCGTGTATGCCGGCAGGTGATGTTTGATGAAGGTTTAAAAAATTCATTTTGAATTTTTTTTGAAATTAATACTGAAATATTACGAAGCCGATTCTATGTTCTTGAATTTAGACAAAGTGAACTAACCTGGCAGTAGCCAGACTAACGATTTGAACCTTAAAAACCGAGTTTCAGGCCACTTTTTTGGCCGATTTTGGCCGCTTGGTCGTCTTTTTGATGACTTTA
>DAOUMU010000075.1:0-4068 GCA_034409055.1 Anaerolineae bacterium | reverse complement strand
CAATTCCCCGATTTGTTCGAATGGCTACTCGGCCAGATGGGCGCATTGCCTCTCCCCCGCAAAGCCCGACAGCGTACCGCACCAAATCCTCTGGATTTCAAGCCTGTCGCGGCTTAAGTGGATAGCCGTATTTTCTTAATCTTCATTTTGCTCACCCGAACCATTCAACCGGGCCATAAGCGCATCGTTGCCATCTGATTGCCGTTGGTATTGCCAAAACGTGCCGGGCTCGACCTCATTCCGCAAATGAGCCACGATTGGCTCCCGGATCACCGGCCACCGCAAATGGTTCTCCAGTTTATCAATCGCCTCAGCGTGCGGCAGGAACCGGGCCTGTAAGATCAGCTTGTCCGGGTCGGCCACCTGTATCTGGCCGGTCCATTCAGCCACCTCAAACACGTAAGTGAAAGAGCGATCCCCCTTCTCAGGATTGTAGTATTGCAATACGTACAGCAAACGGCCCGGGTCAAGAACCACCAGGCCGGTTTCCTCCCACACTTCGCGGGATAACGCCTCAAGCACCATTTCGTCCGCCTCTACTATCCCCCCCGGTAAAGTCCAGGCCGGGGCCGGCGCTTTTGGCCACTGCTGTTCAACCAGCAGCACTTCATGACCTCTCCGAATGAGGGCACTGACGACGATGAGATAGGGCTGTCGATTGCTCATATTTTGATACTCCTCATGGAGATTGAAGACATTGAGGTTAAGATTGAGGCTTTGCAGGTCAGAATCGCTGAGGCGCGAGCGTAGAGGGTTATTTTAACCCCTCCGGCACAACTGAACGGCTCGGTGGCTCAAAATTGGTCAGGATGATATGGGTGTAAATGCGTTTCCCCTCCACCAATTCCTCAGCATAAAGCTCGTCCGTCTCACGATGGACATTACTAAACACAACATAATACCCTATTGTATTTTACCATAACAAACAGTTCCTTCAAGACCCAAAATACACCCTGACCAAAAAAATCCCCACCATAATCGCCCCCGACGTGACCTTGGCCATAATCCCGGCGGCTGTACCGGCCGCATACCCTTTGGTGGCTCTGACTGCTGTTTGCCAATCCTTGTTGCGCCGCCATTCAACCCACAGTACACCTCCAACCATGCCAATTAACCCGGCCAGGCAGCCCAGAACCGGCGTACCAATCAAGCTGGCGACAATGCCCAGGATGAAGCCCAGAATGGCTCCGACGGCCACAGCCCACCAGGAAGCGCCGCCCATCCTGGCCCCAAAATTCCCGGCCACAAAATCGGTCAGCACGCCTACAATCATAAAAAAAGTCAGCAGACCAAAGGTCAGCCAGCCCAAACTCTCATCCCAGCCCACCATCAGGCCATAAAAAGCGGCCGCAGCCCAGATAATGACTGTCCCGGGCAAGGGGGGCATTAAAGCAAAAAATAGACCAATCGTCATCATAAACAGGGTCACAAAGAACACGACCACTTGCAGTATCTGCTCACTCATCATTCGATCACCTCCCCGGCAAAGCTTTCACCGGCACCGGTCCACTCAATGGCCAATAAATCAGCAATCGTGGCGCTGACATCAGCAAAGGTGGGCCGGGTGCCCAGATTGAGGTTACGTTTAACGTGGCTGCCAAAGACCAACGCCGGCACCCGCTCGCGAGAGTGGTCAGTGCCGGGGGTGGTGGGGTCATTGCCATGGTCGGCGGTGATGATAGCGACATCATAACCCCGCATAGCGATTTCAATTTCCGGTAGACGCCGGTCAAATGCCTCCAGAGCGTCGGCATAACCACGCGGGTTGTTGCGATGACCGTAGAGGGAATCAAAATCAACCAGGTTGGCAAAAATCAGCCCTTTATTTTCCTGCTGGCAAAATTCAATAATGGCCTCGACCCCGGCCATGTTATTACCGGTGTGATTGCTCTGGGTCAGACCCCGGTGGGCAAAAATGTCCTCAATTTTGCCTACCCCCATTACCTCTTGACCGGCCGCTTTGATCACGTCCAAAATCGTATCTTTGGGTGGGACCAGGCTAAAATCCTGGCGATTCTCGGTGCGGGTAAAATGACCCGGCCGGCCGACAAAGGGGCGGGCAATGACCCGGCCTACGGCGTGTTCGCCGGTCAGCAACTCGCGGGCCAGGCGGCAGATACGGTATAACTCCTCCACGGGGACAATTTCTTCGTGGGCGGCAATTTGAAAGACGCTATCGGCGGAGGTGTAAACAATGACTTTACCTGTTGCCATATGCTCCGCGCCCAGTTCCTTGATAATTTCGGTCCCGGAGCGAGGGTAGTTCCCCAGCCAGCCCCGGCCAATTCTGGCCTCGAATTCGGCCATTAAACCAGCCGGGAAGCCATCAGGATAGAGGGGAAAGGGTCTATCCAGGGGCACGCCGGCAATTTCCCAATGGCCGGTGGTGGTATCCTTGCCCGCACTGACCTCAGTCAGCCGGCCATACGCGCCCCGGGCATTCCCGGTTGGGGGCACACCTTGAATATCGGTTAGATTGCCCAGCCCCAACGCCCCCAGATGGGGTAACTTCAGGCCGCCTACTGCCCGGGCCGTGTTGGCCAGGGTATTGCTGCCCTCATCACCGTAGGCCGCCGCGTCCGGTGCATCACCACAACCGACGCTATCCAGCACAATTAAAATAACCCGGCTGACCTGCTCGGCCATTGGTTGCCTCCTTCCTGATACATCATCATTTCGGCTTATACTACCCAATTCTACCCCACGCAATCGTAAGGCACAAACTCATAACAGTTATCAGCGGCCCAGACCTGCCCAGGTCTTCAATGAGCCAGAAACACACGCTCCAAGCCGGTCCGTGACCGGCGGCGGGTCAGTGCGAAGACCTTGCAGTTGGCGGGAGTTTGAGAAAAGCGTTTGAGGGGGGAGTTTGAGTGGTGGATATAGTCAACGTCGGGACTTGGTGGCTTCCCATTCTTCAGGCGTAAGGCCAGCCTGCCGGAGGAGACGATAATAAAGCGGGGCGGAACCATTTAACCAGCCACTTCTTCTGGCAACTGAATAGAGACTTCTCCCAAGGCCGGGACCGGGAGAGCCTTAGCAATGCTGAACAACAACCAATCCTCTATACTGTCGAATCTGCTCGTCTTTGGTAATCAGGGACAGATACGCTAGTGTCGTTCGATCTCAGTCACGAACGCAGCAAAGGACATTGCGCCTGACAAGGGGTCATGTTGCTCTGGATCAGCAAGGGGGTGAACATGCCAGCCACCGGTGTTATCCGCTCCGAAGACTCGCCCGCCGGCCCTGGCGGATCAGGGCGAAAGCTGTCGTGCCTGTCTGTTCATTGTAGAAAGCATCAATAAAGCCGCCCGTCGTGACATTGACCCGTATGTTGATGGCAGTAGGAGTCAAACGGCGAACAACTGGAATGTCGCAAATGGGTGAGGCCATAGCCACAGCAAAAACTTGCCGCTCGAACTCAACCAGAGTCATGGCAAACTCTCTAACATCT
Organism: Anaerolineae bacterium; assembly: GCA_034409055.1. GTDB lineage: Bacteria > Chloroflexota > Anaerolineae > 4572-78 > J111 > DAOUMU01. The sequence continues at coordinate 614 of DAOUMU010000075.1, read as the reverse complement.
GCCGTAACCGTTCCTCGTCAGTTACCACTGCTTCCCACTCCCAATAGTCCCGTTCCACTTCATAAGAGTGTTTGTTGGCAATATGACCTTCTTGCCAGGCCTGTTTGAAAGCTGCAAAGTCCATTCCATAGCGCTGCTCGAACAGTTCCCGCTGCTCGCCGCTTTCCTTGTGTTTGAGACGAACCCAATCCTTTATGGCCAGAGGTAAGGCCACTTCCAGCCTGGACTCTCGGGTCAGGTCGCTCAGGATCTGATAGAGTGGTTTGGAAATCACATCTGTATACATCTCACTTATCCTTATCTATTTTGCGCCTGGGGAGATTATAGCATACAGCGTAGAGTTAAATCAAAATGCGTAACTTCCTAGCTGTACCTGCTTATGATGTTGAGTATATCGGTAATTAGTGATAGGAGTTTTTCATTAACATAATATAACAGCGGATAAGTAGGATTAACCGGATTTTTATCCGCTAAATCACCTGCACTTTAATAGAGTTGTTGCACGATAAGCAAAAAAGGTATAAAGTTAGCAGAAAGGTCGTAAATTATCAGGTGAAACAGGCCAACCAATGATTACATATGAAGAATTGATCAAAAAGCCACGAGTTTTCAAA
>DAOUMU010000074.1:0-18331 GCA_034409055.1 Anaerolineae bacterium | reverse complement strand
TTTGAAAACTCGTGGCTTTTTGATCAATTCTTCATATGTAATCATTGGTTGGCCTGTTTCACCTGATAATTTACGACCTTTCTGCTAACTTTATACCTTTTTTGCTTATCGTGCAACAACTCTATTATAGTGTCTTTCTCAGCCGTCACAAGTATGAGGAGGTTGAAACAGCAGTTAGCCGCTACCTGCTAACCGCTATTTTCATAGAGGTATAACGGAATGGCCGAGTCCCCGGGAGCAAAACGGGAAGAAAAGTCCACCAAATCCAGAGTCAAGCCGGTGCGCGAACGTGTCGTGCAGAAAGAACTCGTCTCTGTCCGACACGGCGCGACTGCCAACGAGTTGGCCGAGGAGCAGGCCAAGGACGGCGGCACGATAGGGCAACAGCGGGCCGCCGTCCGTCCTGTTTCCGGCGACGTGGTGTCACCTGCCTCGGTCTCCACGGAGTCGCGCTTTGCCCACGACTTTAGCCGGGTGCGGACACATACGGTTGCGCCACGGACCGGACCGGTGGTTCAGGCCAAGCTTACCAGTGGTGAGCCACTCACCGTCAGCGAGCCGGGTAACCAGTACGAGCAAGAAGCCGACCAGGTAATGGAGGTGGCGAGGCGCATACCGGAGCCAGGGGTTCAATTGACACCGATCTGACCCTTCGAAAAACATTCCTCGGGTAGGAATGAAGAAGAAGCAATTCAAGGGAAGCGTCGCTCCAGTCAAATAGTGCCTTTGCTTGAGTCTGTCCCCAACACGATACAGCGTTGGTGTGAGGGAGAGGGTGATACAAGCCTGGTAGATGTTGAAAGACTAGAATCAACAGCATTCTCTGTCACCGCACGTCACAACTGGGCCGGTGAAGATGCTGTCCGCACTCGCACCGGCCAACTGCGCTACCGTATCCTTTTTAACGCAGATGGCGAAGCCGAAGTTGGGGTTCGCACTATCGCTGTCGGTGACGTTGAAACAAGCACTACCCGTCGTACACGCGCTGGTCAGCGTCTGGTCGGACAGGTCAGTTTTGCCCCAGAGCCAAGAACCCCCGGCTCTGGCTTAGAGTTCTTTGTCACTCTGAATCCATCGTCAGGTTCACCTGTCACTTGCTCGGTGCCAATCGTTATTGAGGATATTAGTGCACGGTGGACGCACCTGAACCATAGTAACGTTTTTGAGATTGATGTTTATGGAGCAACTCCGGAGCAGGTAGCAATAATTCACGACACGCTCTCCATCCTTCCTGCTCAACATCGCGCGGTTATACCTCGAATTGTCGTAGCGGATCGGGTCGGTCCGATTGGTACCGGAAATATCAGGCAAGGCGGCAATTCGGACCGACAAGGTCCGCCGGAAACGCAGCGAATTGAACTTACGCACTATGCGTTAGACAACAAGCTAAGAAATGTCGGCGAAATGCGTGTTTGTTTCACATTACTTCATGAGATAGGACACTTTGTTGATACCAGGATGGGTATCCTGCCGCGCGATGCGGGACAACGGCAAATCTTGGAAGAATGGTTTCAGACATTGAATTACCAAGGAACAACCCAAGGAGCCGGCGAGAGGAGTGCTGAAGCATATTGGCGGTATTTTATTGGAACCCTTCCAGAAGAAATTCGCCGGATATTGGAATCTAGCCCGGCTTTTCGCGCATTGGTAGAGGACCCTGTCGTAGTAGAACTCGACTAAGAAACTCCCCATATCTTTACTGTCAACTTTTCTCAAGTAGTCAGTGGCTTTGAGCTCTATGACGGGCGAGGTCGCTCCAGTAATACACACACAGTGAAACTTCGGCTGGCTGTGGCCTTGGTACGTTTCATTTTATGATTTATCCTTCTCCTAACAGAATTATCCTTACTATTCAATGTCGAGGTGAAATGAGTTGGTTGGAAGCCACGCTCGAATAATATTGACAAGTTTGATGATTTCTGCTATGGTATTAGTGTTCCATTTCACAAATCCACTAATCGGTTCGATGTCAGAGGAGACATGACGAAATGACCGATTCTACCGGAACGAACCAGCAGGAAAAACCCACCAAATCCAGAGTCAAACCGGTGCGCGAGCGTGTGGTGCAGAAGCAACTCGTCTCCATCCGGCACGGTGCGACCAGCAATGAGTTGGCCGAGGACCAGGCCAAGGGCAGCGGCACGATAGAGCAACAGCGGGCCGCCGTCCGGCCTGTTTCCGGTGACGTTGTGTCACGTGCGCCGGTCTCCACGGAATCGCGCTTTGGTCACGATTTTAGCCGGGTGCCGGTCAACCGCTCGCCGCAAACCCGCGCCTTCACCAGCGGGCAGGATATTTTCTTCAGAGAAGGGGAATACGATCCCGACAGTTTAGAGGAGCAAGTGTTGCTTACTCACGAGTTGACCCACCTGGTGCAGCAGACCGGTAACGTGGGGCAACGGCAGGTAGAGGCAGAGGTGGGATCGCGCTTTGTCCACGACTTCAGCCGGGTGCCGGCCCATACGGTTCATATACAAAGATGGGAAGGCCCAGTCCCCGGAGATCTGACACCTCTCGAACGGCCCCATACGACTGAGACCACAACAGGAGCCTATCAACAAGCCCAGGGTTCTTTGTGGGGCAGTGACGATGGCCCACGCCCGGAACATGTCCGCCAGGGAAGCTGGGGGGATTGCTGGCTACTGGCTGCTCTGGCCTCTATTGCCCAAAACCATCCGGAAATCATTCGGGCTAACATTCGGGAGAATCCCGGGAACAATACCTATACGGTTCGCCTTTATGATTACGTGAGTCCCGGCGGTGAAGGCGGTCCCGAAGGCCTGGGGCAAACCCGTCTTTTTACCATGCCTGCAGACTTTGCCGTAGGGAGTGCCGCTACAGAGCACGGTGCCCTGTGGGTGGCCCTCTATGAACGCGCTGCAGCACACCTGCGCCGTAATTCTTATCGTAATCTCGGTTATCGCCAAAGTGTAACGCTCGAGCAAGGGATTTTTCCCCAGCGAAGTCAGCATTATATTATTTCTGGTGGTTTAGCTAGAGAGGCATTTGTTATGGTAGCCGGGGATGTGTCCATAGCCAGAACCGAGCTAACCCCTTCAATGCATGAAGGGGAGCGGGCCATGGGTATCTGGGGCAGTATTAACTACTCCCTTCGACGTAATTACCCCGTAACTGCCCTGTCGTGCCGGGAATTCTCTGAGGGCTGGATGATGCAGCCCAGCCGGGGGCAACGTCGCCGGATACGCCCTAGTGACCACGCGCCACTTCATTCAGGCCACTGGTATACGGTGACCGGCACCATTGGACATCCCTCTTCAAGCTGTTACATCAGAATGCGCGATCCGTATGGCGTTGACCGTAATGACCAGCCGTCAGAAGAAGCGGCAACCCATGATGTCCCCCTGGCCAGTGTACCGATCTATTTCTCAAAATTGATCGTCGCTCGAATTCCACCAGATTTCCAGGTGCAAACAACATAACTTAAGGCGGACCCAACCCCAGCAATTGGGAAACGGTGACAAAGGTATATCCTTTGTCGCGGAGTTGCCTGATCACGGCGGGCAAGGCTTCGGCCGTGTGCCAGCCCCAGGTGTTCATGTGCATAATGATAATCGACCCGTTCTCGGCCTGGCTGGTGACCGCCTGCACGATGGCCCTGGCCGAGAGGCGGGGGTCGGGATCACCACTGACCACATCTCCGCTGATCGCCCGCAGCCCGTATTGGCCGACCATAACCAGGGCCTGGTCCGGGCCAACGTCGTACGGAAACCGAAACAGGGTTGGCTGCCGGCCGGTCAGTTCGTACATCTTAGCCTGAGTGCGTAAAATCTCGCTGCTCATTTCCTCGGGGCTGAGCCGGGTAAAGTCGGCGTGGCTCCAGGAATGGTTGCCCAACTCGAACAGGGGATTGGCGGCCAGGGTTTGAGTCTGGGCCGGATGGGACTGCATCCACAGCCCGCCCAGAAACAGGGTGGCCGGCGTCTCGGTTTCGGTCAGGATTTTAATGATGGCTGCATCGTAGCCGGCCGGATGGTCGGCGGTTTGGCAGGCATCGAAGGTGAGGGCAATGTAGGGCCGAGAGCGGTCGCCGTGCGTGATGAGGCTGGGTTCAACGGGCGGCAAGCCGGGCCTGGGTATGGGGCTCGGGATGGGGGAAGGCGTGGTTGGTGGTGGGCTTGGCCTTGGCTCAACCATCGTCGCGGGTTGAGGGGTAAGGGTGGGGGGGGAGCGTGTCCCTGTCTCTGCTGAATCGACCAGAGGAGTTGGTTGTGGGGTGGGGTAGCAACCGGACAGCCCAAGCACAAAGACGAGCAAGATCGACAGGGTAAATATCTGATGGGTGTTTGATGAACCCAATATCCGGTTACGTATGCGTTGATACCAACTCATTCTGAGGCCATAGGCCGAAGAATCTCTATGCAGAGCAACTCCGCCTTGGAATTGTGGCTTTCGAAGTTTGCGGGGCATAGGGATGCCCCCTCTACGTTTTGTACTGAGCGGGGCATAGGGATGCCCCCTCTACGTTTTGTGCTGAGTAGGCAAGGCATCCCCATGCCTTGCCGCTGACGCATGGGGATGCGCCAACTACGGTTGTGCCCTGAATGCTAGCCCAACACCTCGCTCGCCCGGGCAAAGAGACCGGCCACCCCGCCGGTGTGCCAGAAGAGGACGGTTTCGGTGGGGGCATAGACCTGCCGGCGCACCAGGTCGATCAGGCCGGCCAGGGTCCGCCCGGTGTAAACCGGGTCGACGATGATACCTTCGGTCCGGGCTAATAAGTGGATGGCCTCTCGTTCGGCTTCAGTGATGACCCCATAACCGGGACGGCCATAGGTGTCGTGCAGGATAAAATCCGCTTCGGCCAGGGGCAGGCTCAAACCCAGGTGAGTCACCGTGTCTGCCGCCAAGCTCTTGACCTTGTCCAGAAAGCCGGCTTCGTTGGCGACATAGAAACCCTCCACCCGCGCTTTCAGATTCAGCCCTTTAACGCCCACCAACAAACCGGCGTGCGTTCCGGCCGAACCAGAGGGAAACACAATCCGGTCTACGTCCGTGTCCCATTCGGCCAACTGCCCGGCCAATTCCTCCACGGCAGCCACATATCCCACCGCACCCAGAGGGACCGAAGCGCCCAACGGAATGACATAAGGTCGTGCTCCCTCGGCTCGGAGCGCGGCTGTGGTCTCGGTCAGGGCCGCCTCCCAAGCCTGGTCGCTGATCCAACGTACCTCTGCGTCGAGTAAGGCATCGAGGAGTAAGTTGCCCTGCCAGGCTGCCTGGGGCAGTGGCTCCCCGCGCAGGATCAGGACACAGCGTAAACCCAGCTTGGCCGCCGCCGCAGCCGTCTGCCGGCAATGGTTCGATTGGGGTCCGCCGACCGTGACCAGGGTATCTGCTCCTTGGGCCAGCGCATCGGCCACCACAAATTCTAATTTGCGCGTTTTATTACCACCGGTAGCCAGACCGGTCTGGTCGTCCCGCTTGATAAGTAACCGTGGCCCTTCGCCCAGGGCCTGGCGCAAGCGGGGCATTTCTTCCAGGGGGGTTGGCAAATAAGCCAGGGAAACGCGCTGAAAACGGTCTGTGAGCATTGTCTAGTCTCCTGTTAAAAAATTACGATCTGTCTGGCGGGGCATGGGGATGCCCCGCCTACGATAATTTCCATGGCGGGGCATGGGGATGCCCCGCCTACCCTTATTTCCGTGGCAACGGCATCCCCATGCCGTTGCTACTTCTGAACTTCGACCACCACCCCGGCTTCGGCCCAGTTATAAAGGGTGGCGGCATTCTCGGAACTGATCAGGATGCAGCCGTAGGTGACCGGATGGCCCAAGTCGTTGGTCCACAGCAAGTGAGAGCCATAGCGGGTCGGAAATCCGTGAAAGCCGTTCATAAAATCAGCCGTAGGCACGGGCCGGTAAATGCCCATAAAGTGAGGCATCCACAGGTTCCAATTGGCCGCATAGGCATTGGGTTCGTGGGTTTGTACCTGGAACACACCCGGCGCGGTGGGGCTGGAGGTAATGCCCGTACTGACCGGCCACTCCCACTTGATCGTGCCATTCTCATAGGCCCACATTGTCTGCTGACTGAGGCTGACCACAATCCGTTTATTTTCGACCACCGGCAGTGGCAGCAGAACGTCCGGCGAAGGAATAGTCAAAACCTGACCGGGGGAGAGGGAGTCTGCCAGGGTGGGGTTGGCCTGCTGAATCCAGGGGTAGGGGATACCGTAGTCATAGCCGATACTGGAGAAGGTTTCGCCGGGTTTGACAATGTGCTGCTGCTCGTGGTGATAAATCGGCAGGCGTACCGGCCAATTCTGAGTAGTAATGGCCGTGGCCACGGCTGTAACGGCCTCGTCCAAATTCAGATAACGCTCCGGGCCAAGCGTTGCTGACTGCTCTGTCAGAAACGTCCGTGTATTCGTCGAGTCCAAGGCCCAGTCGAGTCGGGTTGGGTCCTTGGGATCGACGCCCAATAACAACCACCGGCCCCATTCGTCCGGTTCAACGGTCCATTGGACGGTTTCATCGGTCATCGGGTCATAGGCAGAGATGGCGAGCCTATTGGCTAACAGTTGATTGGCCTGGGCGACGGGTGCGCTCACATCGGTCAGGGTCGGTTCCGTGGTTACCATGACCAGGCTCAAACGGTGGTCGTTGATAATCTGGGCTGGATTTTGGGCCAGTCGAGCCACTGTGGCGGCCACGTCCAGGGTGCGTCCGGTAACGGCTGGGGTTGCCTCCGCCCGGCCGGCTACGATGCGCAGGCCAGCCTCTACGGGAGATATATCAAACTGGGGGGCTAATTTCCGTAAATTGGCTTCGGCCAGGGTGGGATCGATCTGCCAGACAGGCGCAATCTCGACCTGGCCTCTGGCCTTGATTAGCTCTCTCAGGGTGGCCAGCGACCGGCCTTGCCGGTGGGCCAGTTGGGCCGTGGCCGTGGCATCCAGGGTCAGACCTAACGTTTCTGGCGTGACGGTCCAGGTGGTATGACCGGCATCCAGCACGATTTGCTGTTCCTGCCAACGCTGCTGCATCAGGGCAGCGGCCTCAACGGTAGAGTGCCTCCCCAACTCAAGGCCCAAGCTCTGGACACCGGGCATAATTAGCTCGCTCCGATAGAGGTAAACCAAGGCCATGATAACCACGGCCACGACGACAACCGGGATGACCAAAACCCAGCCCAACAAGAAGAAGCTCCAGGGCTGCCACCACTTTGGTCGGTGTGGCTTTGGTTGTGGTTGCGGCCAGTATGCCCACATTTGTGGTTGGGCATTTTCTGTTTGGGGGGCATCGTGGCCCGGGGCTGGACGGTTAACCGGGACGGTCGGTGGTAATGATGAATTTTGTTGGAGGGGGGTGTTGTTTTTAGTCATCGAGCCATTCGTTTTGTTACAGGCTAAAAGGGCAACAGGATGAAGCCACGACGCGGACAGATGGCCTGGCGCATCTGGGAAGCCGACTGGTATCGTTGTTCGGGATCGATCTCCATGGCCTTGGCGATGACCTGCTGCGTCCGCTTGGAGACGGTCGAATTAATCTCGCGCAAGGAGGGCAGCTTTTTGGTGACGTTGATGGACATCGGCATCATGCGATCCACCGAACGGGGCGGCAGGCGGCCGGCCAGCAAATAGTAAAAGGTCGCTCCCAGGCTGTAGATATCGCTCCGGGCGTCGGTGTGCCCGCCGCTTTCGGCATACTGTTCTGGTGGGGCGTATTCAATCGTACCGGCAGCTTGGATCAAAGGACCACTTTCTTCCAGTTGTTGTTCGACCTGCTTCATCAAACCGAAATCGACCAGCATCACCCGTCCGTCGGACGTTAAGATCAAATTTTCCGGTTTGATATCGCGATGGATGATCGGCTTGGGACGTTGGTGCAGGTAACTCAAGGCCTCCAGGACCTGAATGGCCCAGCCCAATATCCGGCTTTCCTCCAACAGACGGTCTTGACGGAGCGTTTTCTGCTGGATTTGCATGACTGTATGCCCTTCAATAAATTCCATGACCAGGTATTCGTTGTTCTTGCTGGAGAACTGGTCGTAGATTTTCGGAATGTTGGGATGGTCCAACGGCCTGAGTACTTCCATCTCATGCAGTAAGCGCTCCCGAATCTGGTCACGCTTGCCTTCACAAGCCACCGGATCCAGGCATGCCTCCTTAATGGCCACAATCCGATTATGTTCGAGATCTTCGGCCCGGTAGATGGCGCCCATCCCCCCCCGGGCCACTTCACTGACAATCAGATATTGCCCCTTTTTACCCTTTAACCTGGTTCCAACCGGAGCGAATAATAGTTCCATATCACTTTCCCTCATCTTGAAAAGATCTCGTCCGCTTCGTTTCTACGCGTCTGATGGCTCTGGTTCTAACGCTTCAGAGACCAGTTGGTTCACGCTTTTACGAGCAAGTTGCCCCCCGGTATAAAAGTCAACGAGGTCTTCATCCTTTAGGAGAGTATCGCGCTGGGACAGGTGTTCGGCGGCGTCCAGTTGTCCCAGGCACCAGGCAGCCAGACCACGGGTTTGCGGGTTGGGATCATCGAGGCAGGGAATAATCCATGGAATGACCGATTGGACCGCCTCTGCCGGTATGACCTGTCCCAGCCGGCCAATGGCCCATAGAATCCCGGGCCGAAAACGGATGACGTCCTCTTCTTCCATATCGAGCAGGGAGATGACAATAGGCACGAACGCTGCGAATCGCTTCGGCCGGTTACGGACGATTTCACCCATCGCCTCCGGGGCACGCCAACCAATGCCGCCCGACTCGTCGTTGAGCAACCACTGGAAACGACGCAGATGAACCCGCACATATTCGGGGTCGTCATCAGAGATACGGCCGGCGGTCAGGCCAATGGCCTCGACGGCGCGCCAGCTTATCAGGGGGTCCATGTCGTAAGTAAGAGCGGTGAGAAAACTTAAAACCCGCCTTTGGCGTCCAGCCAACTCGACGATGGCCTGGTAATCCTCGTTAACTAATAAGGTGCGTAATTTTTCTTTCATACATGCCTCTGCCCCGAAAACACTCTTGTGAGACGAACTTTAGTTTGTCCTACGGCGGGACAAGCTAAAGCTTATCCTACACATCGTAGCTATTCTGTGACTTCAATCCGACTGACCCAGCGCACCCATCTGAAACCCCATTCCTCGTGGGCCACAATTCGGGCGGGACCACCCTCTTCAAATGTCATCGGTCGGTCATCTTTGCTAATGGCCAGAAATTTGTCTGTTTGCTCTAACTCGCTCAATTTGAAGGTCTGCTTGTAGCCATCAAAATCCGAGTAAACGGTGAATTTCCGTGCTTCGGGCCGGTTCTGCGCTGCCTCGAATAAATCGGATAGCAGCACGCCTTGCCAGGTTGCCTCTTCCGTTTCATACGTTCCATCTGGACAAACCATTATCGAGGCCCGTTCATATTGCGGAAAATCCCCAATATTGTCAGCCGTTAAGGTCAACGGGTTATCCACCAGCCCGGTAATGGTTACGTGCAACGGGGCAGGTGTAGGCCTGGGCGGAACATTTATCATCGAAATCGAGCGACACCCCGCCAAGATGATAAGTATCCAGCAGAGGGGTATCACAGACTTGAGCAACACGGCCAGATTTTGGAAGTATTTCATAGAACCAGAATTAGCAATGAAAAAGCAGCTTCCGGTGAGACAATCCCATAAAGCATCCAACCACGTAAAACATAGCGCGGTCAAACCGTAGATATGGAGTCCAAAATGCACTTTGGACTCCATAATTCTCGCGGATTGCGCAAAGGTGGTGGGGTAACACTGTAAAGCGTAAACCCACAGGGCCAGTGACGAAAAATCAAGCCATAGATAAATCATTACGCTTCACGTTTTACGTTTCACGAGTTGGCTAGCGACATCAAGCGGAAATTCCTTTTTGCCCCGCTGGCAAGCCAAATTCTGGTTTGATGGATTTTATATACCATATAGATAGTAACAGGTCCGACAGCCCTCTGGCGCGGGCGGTATTTCTGGTGATTCGTCCGTCCCGCCACCGACAAGGACGTCGATGGTGGCCTGGCGTTCCAGGCGGACTCGGATTTCATAAGGCCGGCGGAACTCCTGGTAGGCCATTTTTTGCCAGATTTGCTCCAGAGACTCGTCGTTGATGTTGCCAAAGCGTTGGCAGGGCACAAAATGTCGCTGGCCATTAAAAACCCGGTCTTCGGCATAGGACAGGGTAATGCAGGGCGACACGTATCCGGCCCAGTTGAAGAAAAGATTGTGCAGTGGATCGTGTTCGCAAATGGCCAGTGCCTGAGGTTGCATGGCATACAGACGCAGGCCCAGGCCCAGTTTCTTGGCCCGCTTCTGGGCCTCATTGATCATAGGTTCCAGGTTGGCCAGGAGCGGACCATCGTGACTAAACAGGCGACGCTCGTCGTCGCCGTCTTTCAAGATCACGTCCAGGTTTTTAAAGATGATCTGCTCGACACCCAGTTCGTGGGCCAGGTCTACGTAGGTCAGTAGTTCGTGAAAGTTTTCGCGCATCATCACGAAAACCATCAGCATCTTGGGCGTCTGGCTACGACGGGTGACTTTGATTTCGTGCAGGATTTCAATATTCGATACGACCGTGTCAAATTGGGCTCCCTGCCGGATGCGTTCGTAGGTTTCAGCAGTGGCCCCGTCAACAGAAAAGGATATCCAATCCTGGCCCAGGGAGACCAGCGTCTCAGCCAGGCTACGATCCAGGAGTGTCCCGTTGGTACTGAAACCCACCTCGCAACCGGCCTCTTTGGCCACCCGAACCATAGCGGGTAGATGGGGATGGGTCGTTGGCTCACCGCCGCCGGTGAAATCCACCCCCTCTGTCAAAGGTAAGTAAGTGGCAATATGGGCAAAAGTGTCTTTGGTCATTTGGGCCACGTCGGGCCGCAATTCCGTCCAGGGACACATGACACATTCCAGGTTACATTCCAGGGAAGGTTCAATCTGGAACAGTTTGTAAGGCTTTTGGGCTTTAGATTGAAACAAATTGCCGAATTTTTTAAGCATCGTTCATACCTGATCGATTAAATTGAAGCGTCGTCTCCTGGGGATGGGGGCGGGTAATCCGTCTGGCGCTATGGGTTAATAATTGTTCGTCTGAATAAAATAAGATACCATAGGGGGCGTATTTTACCAAATGACAAAATGGGGTACAATGGAGTTTCGAATTTAAAAAAGGAGATCATAAGGGCGATCCAAAAATTGCCTGGCGTGTGAGTAAGTCATGACTACCAAACGTTCAAAAAAAGCTAAACGTGCCTCAATTAAATCCTCCTCATCATCCGATGAAGTCCAAAAGAAGAGTTGGCGAGAACAACTTTTACCCCTGACCTTGACTCTGCTGGCCGCAGGACTACTGATGATCTTCGGAGCCGTGTTAGATATTGTGGTATGGATTTCGCCACCGGCCCAGGCCCTGCTGGGCGGTCTGTTCGTGCTGATTAGCTTTGTCCTTTCCAATGCCCTTCAAAAGCAGTGGAACCTGGCCTTAGGTTGGTTGCTGCTGGGGGCAGCCATCTGGCTTTGGCTGAGTTGGCTGGGCACCTGGATGCGAGGTCTGGCCTACCTTCTCGGGGGCGTGGGCTTGTTCTTGTTGGCCAAAGAGTTTATGCGGCGATTTTGGCAACAGCAGGGGCAAAAGGTCAAGAAAAAGGGCTAGATGGGGAATAGATGGCCGGGCATAGGGATGCCCGGCTTAGTTTTTAAGTAGGCCGGGCATCCCTATGCCCGGCCTTAAAAACTAAGGTTCTTATTTCAAAGGTGCTAAGCTGCTGCCGGGGCAGCTTTGGCATTCCGCCGCCGCAGGACGATTTTGGTGATCTCGGCCACAATCGGGGCTACGAACATGAAAGGTATCATTACCAACCAATCCCCCAGACTGAGCGGCACCGTGCTAAAGAACGGTCGCAGGAAGGGCACGTAGAGGACCAGCAACATTAGCCCCAGCGAGGTCAGGGTGGCCCAGACCATCCAGCGGTTCGAAAACAGTCCCAGAGAAAAGACCGAGTAATGCTCGGAACGGGAGGTATAGGCCCGCAGTAGCTCCGAACAGACCAGGGTAGTATAGGCCATTGTCTGAGCTGCCAGGAGATGGCCGGGGAAACGAGACATGGCAATCAGGAAAACACTCAGCACGGCGATAGTATCGGCTAGGGAAATAGTCACCACACTGATCATCATATCCCGGTTCATAACCGGCTCGCGGGGAGGGCGAGGCGGCTGATTCATAGTGTCAGGATCCCCCTTCTCCAGACCCAAAGCCAGCGCCGGCGCCCCGTCGGTGACCAGGTTCAGCCACAGTAGATGAATGGGGCGGAAGGGGATCGGTAGGCCGCCCAACATCGAGAAGAAGATGATCAGGATTTCACCCAAGTTACAGGCCAGCAGATAGAACACAAACTTGCGGATATTGGCGTAGATAATACGCCCGACCTCGATAGCCGACACGATGCTGGCATAGTTATCGTCGGTCAAGACCATGTCGGCGGTTTCCTTTGAGACATCGGTGCCGGTGATGCCCATCGCCACCCCAATATTGGCCCGTTTCAAGGCCGGGGCATCGTTTACACCGTCGCCGGTCATGGCCACGATGTGATCTCGCTTCTTCAGAGCCTCGACGATCTTGACCTTGTGCTGGGGCGAAACTCTGGCATAGACTTCTACCTGCTCCACAATGTCTGCAAACTCTTCGTCGCTTATGCGGTCCAGTTCCTCCCCGGTGAGCACTTTCCCGTTCGGTGATAACAAGCCAATCTCCTCGGCGATGGCTACGGCGGTATCCCTATAATCACCAGTGACCATAGCACTCTTTAGCCCGGCTGTCCTGGCTACCTGGACCGCCGTTTTTACCTCCGGCCGGGCCGGGTCGATCATCCCCAACAGGCCGATGAAGGTTAATTCCCTTTCCACAACGTCTGGCGAGGCCTCCTCCGGTAATTCGGTCAGGGGGCGGTAGGCCACACCCAGCACCCGCAGGGCCTGGCGAGCCATATCTTGATTGGCTGCCAGGATCTCTTGCCGTTTCTCCTCAGTCAAAGGCTGGACCTGTCCGTCCACGACAATGCAATCGCAATATTTCAGGACAATGTCCGGGGCTCCTTTGACAAAGGCTACCAACGGCGCTCGACTCAAGATAGGTTCCGGGATTTGGCCGTTAGTCGTTTGGGTTTGGTGAATAGTGGTCATCCGTTTGCGCTCCGAGTCAAAGGGTATCTCCATCACCCTGGGTAAACTCTTTTCGACCGCCTTTCGGGACAGCTTGGCCTTGGCTGCGGCCACGACCAGGGCCCCCTCGGTCGGATCGCCCACCATGCGCCAGGCCCGTTCTCCAGCTTGCTCGTCACCCTCCTCGAGCTTGGCATCGTTACACAATAAGGCTCCGTGCAGTAGAAGGGAAGCCATCGAATCCGTGTTTGGCTCAAAGGGCTGCCCATTGTAGGAGAAGTTACCGGTGGGATTATATCCCTCTCCCGTTACCTGGAATGTTTTTCCACTCACCCAACCCCGGACGACCATCATCTCATTCTGGGTTAGCGTGCCGGTTTTATCTGAGCAAATGATGGTGGCGCAGCCCAGTGTTTCCACAGCCGGCAGCTTTCGAATCAGGGCATGCCGGCGTATCATGCGCTGCATACCCAGGGCCAGACAGATGGTCACGATTGCCGGCAGCCCCTCCGGCACAGCAGCGATGGCCAGGCTGACCGCAACCAAGAATAGATCAACGATTTCAGCCTCGTGGACTTGCAGATAGGTGTCTATGCCTTGGGTAAAGGCGGTCATCGGAGCGGTGTCCCGAACAATACCCAGGACGAAAATGAAGGCGCAGATAGCCAGGCAGACGATGGCCAGAAAATGGCCTAATTGATCCAGCTTTCTCTGCAAGGGGGTGGCTTCTTCCTCGTACGACTGGAGCATCTCGGCAATAAGCCCAATTTGGGTCTGCATGCCGGTGGCTGTGACCAGTCCCTTGCCCCGCCCATAAGTGATCACAGTGCCCATAAAGGCCGAGTTCCTCCAATCCCCAATGGGAATATCCTTATCCAGGATGGCTTGGGCCTCTTTGTTGACCGGCACCGATTCCCCGGTCAGGGCTGCTTCTTCGACCTTCAGGTTGATACTCTCGACCAGGCGGATATCGGCTGGTACATAGTTGCCTACATCCAGCAGAACCAGGTCCCCAGGCACCAGCTCCCGGGACGGAATCGTCACCTGGTGACCGTTGCGAATAACAGCAGCGTTGGGCGCGGCCATTTTCTTCAAGGCGGCCAGGGCCTGCTCTGCCTTGGACTCTTGCACGACCCCCAATACAGCGTTCAGGATGACGATGGCCATGATGGCCGAGGCGTCGATGTATTCTTCCAGAAACAGAGAGATAACAGCGGCCACAATCAGGATAATGACCAGAAAGTTATTGAACTGATCGAAGAGTAACTTCAGAAAGCCCGGCCGGGGACGTTCCATTAACTCGTTCAGTCCGTATTGCTCCAGCCGGGCCTGGCTTTCCTGGTCGCTCAACCCGAGCTGTAGATCGGTTCCGAATTCTTCAGCTACTCGTTCAATTGGAATAGCGTGGGTTTCTTGAGTTTTCACAAACACTCTCCATTTGGTTAGTTGGTTGCTAATTTTTTGAATTCTTGCCTGTCAAATCAAAATGAGTTGCCACTAAAAACCTTTGGGGACAACTACAAATTTTACCATATCTTCCCAAAAGGGGGCAATAAGCTTTGTCTTATCTCGTCTAAGGAAAACCTTAGACAAGAATAAGGTGAAACCTTATTCAATTTAGCTGTAAAATCATATACAATAAGGGTGGATTATTGTAGGCATTATGTAATTTGGTTGAGACGGGTTGAGTGTGTGCCCGGTGAGAGATGTTAAATTCTGGCTAAACCAGTCCAGTTCAAAAGCCGGATTTTTCCAAAGAAATCGGGTCTATAGCCACATTAAATTGAACTGACTGGATAGAAAGGAGGGATGTGAGAAAAAAGTTCTTACAGCATTTATTTAATGTTGGTATAGGGGTGAAATCTACCCCGTATCTATTCAGGTATGTCAGACAATGAGGAGGTTTTTAACAAATGAAACTCAATGAAGATTGGTTGGCCACGATTATTGCCTTTGTAATCGTTGTTATCGTCTGGATCGGCGCAATGCCTGCGTTGCCCTGGCCGATCTTTGGTTTTTTGAAGTAGCCTGGTTGTTTGACCGGGTCAATGGGTTGTAAATAAAGTTAATTATTAAACTAATTACAGGAGGGATATAATGACAACATCAACTGCTTCAGCCCCCGAAAGCCAAGCTTCTTCAAAGACAACGGGCTTGATTGTCGGGCTGATTTTGGTTATTCTGTTTGCCTTTATCATCGCCGAACTGGACGCCGGTATCTCGGCCTGGTTTAAGGGGCGAGGCATTGGCAAGAACCCCTTTGAGTATCCGTTGGTGGCGGCCATTCTGGGCTTGATTGTCAACGGCATTTTGCGAGCGACCAAGACGCACGATTTCGTCCTCCCGGCCGTCAAGACCGAGTTTTTCCTCAAGGTTGGCCTGGTGTTGATGGGCTCCAAGATTGCTTTTGGCGAGATTATGGCCAAGGGTCTTGGCGGTCTGATCCAGGGCATCATCATGGTTACTTCGGTGTTCTTCTTTACCTGGTGGTTGGCCACCAGGATGAACATTGGCGAGACTCTCAAGGCGGTCATGGCCACGGCCGTTTCGATTTGTGGCGTCTCTGCGGCGATTGCGGCCGCCGGTTCAGTGTTGGCCAAGAAAGAGGAGATCACCTACATCACCGCGCTGGTTATCTTTACCGCGCTGCCCTTGATGGTGCTCATGCCCTGGTTGGCCCATGCCATGAATCTGCCCGATGCCGTCGCCGGGGCCTGGTTTGGCGGCAACATTGACACCACCGCCGCCGTTGTAGGCGCCGGAACCATTCATGGCCCCACTGCCCAGGAGGTGGCCGCTATTGTTAAGATGGCCCAGAACGTGCTGATTGGGGTGGCGGCATTCCTTCTGGCTCTCTACTTTGTGATGGTCGTGGAACGCAAGCCGGAAGAGCGCCCCAGCGCAGCCATCATCTGGCATCGCTTCCCCAAGTTTGTGCTGGGCTTCATCCTGGTGTCAATCCTGACCTCGGTGGGCTTGCTTGTCAGTGATCAGGTTAGCCTGTTGAGCCTTTACTCCAAGTGGTTCTTTGCTTTGGCCTTCTTCTGCATCGGCCTGGAACTGTCGACCAAGGAGATTGGCAAGATGGGCTGGCCGCCGGTCATCGTCTACATCGCGGCCACCGTCTTCAACACCCTGCTGGCCCTGCTTGTGGCCTACATCATCTTTGGCGTGTTGGGATTGTAAGTAAGTTAACCATTCAACGACGAATGATTGATTACCCTCTCGCAAGTTTTTGATCTTGCGAGAGGGTATAAACCAAAATATGGAGGTAAAGTATGGCGGAATCAGAAACTCCCAGGCTTGACGAATTGGAAAAAGGACCGTGGCCCAGCTTTGTCACCGAGATAAAACGAGCCGCCCAAAATGCACCGAACAAAGAAATGGCCCAGGACCTGCTTCGTCAGCTTGAGCGTTCTTATAACGATAACATTGGACACTGGAAACACGGCGGAATCGTTGGGGTCAGGGGCTATGGCGGCGGCGTCATCGGTCGCTACTCTGACTTGCCGGAAGAGTTCCCCAACGTGGCCGAGTTCCACACCTTCCGGGTCAATATGCCCTCCGGCTGGTTCTACACCACCGACAGGCTGCGCCAGCTTTGCGAGGTGTGGGAAAAGCATGGCAGCGGCTTGACCAACATGCACGGGGCGACCGGCGACATCATTTTGCTGGGGGCACCTACCGGTGAGTTACAGCCCTGTTTCGACGACCTGGCCGAAATCGGTTTCGACCTGGGTGGGTCGGGCAGTGATATGCGCACCCCCAGTTGTTGCGTCGGTCCCGGCCGCTGCGAATACGCCTGCATCGATACCCTGGACATGCTCTACGACATCACCATGGAGTATCAGGACGAGCTTCACCGGCCGATGTTCCCCTACAAATCCAAAATCAAGATTTCGGGCTGTCCCAATGACTGCGTGGCCGCCGTCCCCCGCTCCGACATCTCGGTCATCGGTACCTGGCGTGACAACATCCGGATAGACCCGGACGCGGTCGCCGAGTATGCCACGAATGGCATTGACATCCAGGCTGAAGTGATCGACCTGTGTCCCACCGGCTGCATGAGTTGGGATGCCGGGACCAAGACGCTGACCATTGACGACGCGGAATGTAACCGTTGTATGCATTGTATCAACATAATGCCCAAGGCGTTGCGGCCGGGGGTCGATAAGGGCGCCACCATCCTGGTCGGCGGTAAAGCACCCATCGTCCAGGGGGCCTTACTCTCCTGGGTCATCGTTCCCTTTATGAAGATGGAACCGCCCTACGACGAGTTCAAAGACCTAGTCAACAAGATTTGGGAGTGGTGGGACGAAAACGGCAAGATGCGCGAGCGACTGGGTGAGCTGATCAATCGTCTGGGTATGCGATCCTTCCTGAAGGCGGTTGACCTGCCGCCTGTGCCGCAGATGATTCGTGTGCCGCGTGCCAACCCCTACTACTTCTGGGATCCTGAGGAGGTGAAGCGAAATGGTCGCTAGAACAGATTTTGGACCCCCAAACTATAAGGAAATGCTGCCACCGGTCATCGAGAAGAACTACGGGCAGTGGAAGTACCACGAGCGCGTTAAGCCTGGCTTGCTGAAGCACGTGGCCGAGTCGGGTGATGAACTTTACACCGTAAGGGTGGGTTCGTCACGCTTGGTCAGCACCGACTGGATCAAAGAGGTGTGTGACATTGCCGACGAGTTCTGCGATGGCTACCTGCGCTTCACCAGCCGGCACAACTTAGAGTTCCTGGTCTCTGACAAGGACAAGGTTGAGCCACTGATCGAGCACTTGAAGGCCAACGGCTATGCTGTAGGCGGCACCGGTCACGCCATCAGCAACCCGGTCCACACCCAGGGCTGGATCCATTGCCACACCCCGGCCACCGATGCCTCGGGCGTGGTTAAAGCGGTGATGGACGAACTGTTTGAATACTTCGTGGACTGGAAGCTACCGGCTTACTGTCGCGTTGCCCTGGCCTGCTGCCTGAATATGTGCGGCGCGGTTCACTGCTCCGACGTGGCCATCTTGGGTATTCATCGCTTACCGCCGCAGTTGTACCACGACCAGATACGGGCCAAGTGTGAGCTGCCGAACGTAATCGCCGCCTGTCCCACGGGCGCTATTCGTCCCGACCCCAAGAACAAAACGCTGAAAGTCAACGAAGAGCGGTGCATGTACTGCGGCAACTGCTATAC
>DAOUMU010000073.1:0-10070 GCA_034409055.1 Anaerolineae bacterium | reverse complement strand
GGGAAGGGGGAGTGGGGAGTGGGGAGCGGAGAGCGGAGAGCGGCAAGCGTAAAACGTAAAACGTGAAACGTGAAACGTGAAACGTGAAACCTGCGACTTGTGACCTGCGACCTGTGACCTGCGACCTGCGACTTGCGACTTGCGACCTGCAACTTGCAACTTGCCACGATAAATACAACGACGCCGATGGCGGCGGCCAGGGAGGTCCAGTCGAGGATAGTGTAGATCCAGTCGGCAACCAGCAGGTTGACGCCGCCAAAGAGGGCCCAGTAGGCGATGCGGAAGCCCTTGAACTCGGCCCGGATGGTGGCCAGAGAAGGCATCTCTTGCCGTTGACCGGCCGTATCACGCATGATTTGCAGGGCCAGGATGTCGCCCTCGTACAGGTAGGCGTTGCGGACGTAGAACCAACCGGCTATGGCCAGGGTTACAGCCAGCATCGTCAGGGTAGGAATCAGGAAGTTACGCCAGAAGCGGGGAGTGGCGAGCGGAGAGCGGGGAGCGGGAGTGTTGTCCGTCGTTCGTTGTCCGGCGTTCGTTCTCCGTTGTTCGTCATTCGTCGTTGGTCGCACTTGCCCTGTGGGTTGGTCGCACTTGCCCTGTGGGTTCGTCATTCGTCGTCGTTGGTCGTTGGCCGTTCGTCGTTCGTCGTTCGTTCTCCTCTGGGCCAGCCAGAAGAAAAGTAGCCCCGCCAGCGGCAGCAGTCCCAGGGCGTAGAGCTTGCTCAGAGCGCCCAGGCCGGTGAGCAGCCCAAGTAGGGCGGCGGTTGGTTGGTTAGGTGGTTGGTTGGTTAGGTGGTTGGCTGGCTGGCTCGTACTTGCTCTGTGAGTTTGCTCATTCGCCACACTTACCCCCCTGTGGGTTTGCTGGCTCACTGATTCGCCACACTTGCCCCCCTGTGGGTTTGCTGATTCGCCCATTCGCTGATTCGCCATTCGCACCATTAACCACAAGGCCAGGGTGACAAACATAATCACGGCGTTGTCGTTGTTGACCGAGGCCGAGATGAAAATGAACATGGGGTTGAAGGCGGTGATGGCCATGGCGCTGGCGGCCAACCAGCGATTGCCTTTGAACAGGCTGAGGGCAATGGCATAGGCAGCGGTCACGCTGACGGCGGCCATAGTAATCGAGAGAAAGCGAATCAGGTGGACGGCCAGAACGTGAGCCCGCCACGGCCAGGTCTCACCGGGTGGGTGAATAGTAATGTTCTTGTTATCGGGACGGAGGGGATTGCCAATGGCGGTATGCGGATTATACCAGAAGACGTCGTCCCAATCGCCGGTTTCGATCCAGAAAGTCAGGACCGCAGCCAGGGCGTAGTAGAGCGGTGGCTGGTTGCCTTCGTGACTCCAGTGAATCTGGGCCTCGCCCGGCTGCTGGATAGGCAAGCGGCCCGTATCGGCCATGTATTTGACCACCGCATAGTGGCGCGATTCGTCACCCGCCTCAAAAGGCGGTGTCACCACACTATAGACGATGGCCAGGGCAATAAAAGCCGACAGGATGAGGAAGGCTCCAGCATTTTCAGTGATGGGTTTTAGGTTGTGAGTTTTGGATTTTGAATTAGGATTTATGAGCCTCACCTCACTTGCCCTATGGATTCAGGCAACACGTAATACACTTTACGTCACTCACTTGTTTACTTCTGGCAGCCTTTTGGGTTCACGTTTCACGTTTCAGGCTATTATATCACTTTTGCCGATAATCAGAACTTTTGACCGCGCTGGTGGATAATGTTAGAGAAGTTTTGCTCCGGTGTGGGTCGTGGTAAAATGAGACCGGTTAGGAGATCACTATGGCCATAGATACCCCCCCTTCATTTCGCCAATTGGTCATCTATGAACTGTTTGTCCGTAATCACGGACCCAACGGTACCTTTGCTGAGGTAACCGCCGACCTGCCCCGGATCAAAGCCCTGGGAGTGGATGTGGTCTGGCTGATGCCCATTCACCCGCTGGGACAGGTCAAGCGGAAAGGGTCGGCAGGATCACCTTATGCCATTGCCGATTACCGGGCGGTCAACTCCAAGTACGGCAGCCAGACTGATTTTAAACAGTTGATCGACACGGCCCACAGCCTGGGACTGAAGGTGATGATTGACGTGGTTTATAATCACACCGCCCCCGACTCGGTTTTGGCCCGGCAGCACCCGGCCTGGTTTTATCAAGATGAGACCGGTCGCCCCCGGCCACGCGTCTCGGAATGGTCTGACGTGGTGGATTTGGCTTACGGCCATCCCGACCTGATGGCCTATCAAATCGAAACACTGGTTCAGTGGGTCCGATTGGGGGTAGATGGCTACCGCTGCGATGTGGCTTCATTGGTGCCGCTGGAATTTTGGCGGCAGGCCCGGCGGGCAGTGGCCGCAGTCAAACCGGACTTTATCTGGTTGGCCGAGTCGGTCCATCCCGATTTTATCCGGTCGATGCGCCGCCAGGATTACCTGGCTCTGGCTGACGGTGAACTGTACCAGGTATTCGACCTGACCTACGATTACGACTTGCACGATACCTGGCTGGCCTGCCTGAAGAAGAAGATTGCCCTGGCCGATTATGTACAAATGTTGGCCTGGCAAGAGGTGATTTATCCGGCCAACTATATCAAGTTGCGCTTTGTGGAAAATCACGACCAGTCCCGGGCAGCCGCCCTCATACCGGACCCAAACCAACTGAAGAGTTGGACGGCCTTTATGGCCTTTCTGCCGGGTGCTTTCTTGATCTACGCCGGGCAGGAGACGGCCACGACCAAGCTGCCCTCTCTGTTTGAGGTCGATCCCATCGTCTGGCCCACCGACCAGCCCATACTAAGCAATTTTCTGACCCGTCTGACCGGACTCAAAAAAGACCCGGCCATTGAAGGCAGGTTTGACGTGCTGGCTGATGACACTCACCTACAAGCTTGTTGGGATAACCGAGGGCACGGTTTGTATGGCTTGTTCAATGTCCGCGGATACACCGGCTCCGTTTCGGTCCAATTGCCCGATGGCCGCTATCCTAATTTGCTGGATGAGACGGTGATAACAGTATCTGCTGGGACAGTTGATCTACCACTGGAACCGGTGGTGGTGCGGTATGGGCAGCGTGAGGCAGGCGGGGAGCGGTAAGCGGAGAGCGTGAAGCGTATTGCGTATTGCGTAAAGTCAACATTCGCGAGTTCGTAGTAACGACTTCAGTCGTTTTTGGCTCATAACACAGGCAATTAACGACTAAAGTCGTCACTACGAACAGTTTGCATTCTCCTGTCATCTGTCACCTGTCCTCTGCTACCTGCACCCTGCTCCCCTGCTACTTTGCTACTTTGCTACCCTGCACCCTGCTTCCCTTTCCAAATTCGCCAATTCCGGGCCTTTCCTCTAAAATTGCCTCGTATGATCCGAAGCGAACCAAGCCAAAAGTCAACAGGGAATAGGCTCAATCGACGACGAACGACGAACGGCCAACGATCGGCGAATTTTCTTTTCGTCAGTGTCTTCGTGGCTGTGTTTGGGCTCTACTTTTTTACCCTGGCCCCTGGGGTGGTTGGTGGTGATGCTGGCGAGCACCAATTTGTTGCGCCCCTGCTCGGCATCCCCCACGCCACCAGCTACCCGCTCTACGTCCTGCTGGGCAAATTGTGGACTCTGCTCATTCCGATCGGTTCCCCGGCCTGGCGCATGAACCTCTTATCGGCCACTGGCGGAGCCCTGGCGGCTGCGACCACTGCCCTGGTCGTCTACCGCCTGACCCTCACCAAGGCCCAAGGTCTGAACCTTACTTCCTCCGCCTGGGCCAGTGCCTTTGTGGCCGGTATGGCTCTCGCCTTTGGCCTGACCCTGTGGCAGTGGAGTACGATTGCCGGGGTGCGCTCGATCAACATTCTCTTCTTTGCCCTGCTGACCCTGGAGGCGATTATCTGGCAGCAACAACGCCAACGGGGCGACGTTCAAGCCGCCGAACGTACCCTGCGCTGGCTGGCCCTGACCGTTGGCTTCAGTCTGGCCCATCACCGGACCACTATTTTTTACCTGCCTTCACTGATCGCCTGGCTCGGCTGGCACGACCGTCAACTGATCGGCCAACCCAAACGGGTGTTGACCCTGTTGGCTTTGTCGCTGGCGCCTCTCTCGCTCTATCTGTTTATCTACTTCCGGGGGATCAACAATCCTCCCTATAGCCACGAGCGTATCATCGACCTGCGCAGTTTCTGGTTCCTGGTCGGCGCAGGCGATTCCTCCGGCCTGTTTTTCTCCATTGACCCAGCTTTCCTGCCCGCTCGATTGGTCTTTATCGGGGGCGACATCTTGACCCAACTCTCCCTGCCCGGTGTCATCCTGGCGATCCTGGGGGGGCTGTTGCTCCTGGGGCGACAGACCAGGCATTTTCTGTTTCAGAGTCTACTGGTGTTGTTACTCCTGCTGTTCACCCTCGACTTTGAAGTGGTCAACTTGAATGAAGCTCCCACCTGGTACCTGATGCCGGCTTATTTCATCTTCGCCGTCTGGCTGGGGATAGGCGTCAAGGCAATTGCGGATTTTGGATTGCAGATTGTGGATTGGGTAAAGATTAGGGAAGGCTGCTTTTTCGTCTATGGGTCGCTTCATTTGCTCATTCCTGCCATCTCCCTCGGTCTGCTGGCCTACTTTCTGGCCTGGCCCAACTGGCAGCAAATTTACGCCGACTCGACGGCTCCTCTCGACGAGTGGCGCCAACTGCTGCGCGGGGTGCAGGCTCAGCGCTTTGTGGAAAGCAGCCTACCTTACGTGAAGCCGGGGAGCCTGATTCTGGGCGATTGGGAACAATATCCCCCTTTTAAGTATTACCAACTGATTAACGGTATCCGGCCCGACATTACCCCCCGTTTACCCCTCAACCGCTGGCCGGAGCAGGTGGCCCAGGCCTACGCGGCCGGTCAGCCGGTTTACTTTGCCCGCAAAACCACCGACTTGGTCGGCACGCCCTACCTGAGCATGGCCGGTCCGCTCATTCACCTGGGAACCGAACCCAACTTCGACGTGCCGGCCGACATCACCCGCCTGAACGCCAACTTTGAAAACGAACTGGAGTTGATCGGCTATCGGGCTGAGGTACTACCGCAAGCCACGCCTGGTGGAGCCCAGGCCGGCCCCATCATCCAACTGATGTTCTACTGGCGTGTCCCCCGTAAGGTTGACTGGGACTACGCCCTTTCCCTCCGTTTACTCGATCCCAACGGCCAGGAAATCTATAAACGAGACACCACCCACCCGGTCCTCAGCAGTTACCCGACCTCTTTCTGGACGCCCGGCGAAGTAGTGGGCGATTTTTACGAACTACCCTTCCCCCCCGGCACCGGCCCCCTGACCCTTTACCTCTTGCCCTATCGTACCGAAGCACCGGGCCAGTGGTACAATCTGACCTTAGTCGGCTCGGAACCGTCCCAGGCAGGGATTTTGTTAGGGCCGTTTGAGGAGCAGGGTAGCAGGTAACAGGTGGCAGGTGACAGGGGACAGGAAAGTCTTAAAAACTGTTCGTAGTGACGACTTATGAAGGTTAAAAAATTAATTCGGTAATAGGGCGCTTTGTCGGGCTCCGGCTGGACCACAGTCCAGCCGTCTGAGTCGCGGACTGTGGTCTGCTTGGAGCAATAATATTGACATAAAGCCTATTACCGGATTATTTTCTTAATCTTCATTAGTCGTCAAATGCCTGCGTTATGAGCCAAAAACGACTGACTCGCGAATATTGACTTTACGCAATACGCAACACGCAACACGCAATTTACCTGCTAAAATCTGAGTAACTGTATACCACAGGAGGCTTAATATGCCTGCGTTGGAAGATGCCATTGCTCTGGCGGTGGAGGTGCATCGAGGCCAGGTGGATAAGGTCGGCCAGCCTTATGTTTTGCACGCCTTGCGGGTCATGTTTCGGTTGGAGACCGAGCTGGAGCGAATTGTCGGGGTGCTGCACGATGTAGTGGAGGATAGTGACCTGACCTTTGAGGATTTGCGGCAGATGGGCTATAGTGAGGCGATCATTGCTGCTCTGGATCGGGTCACCCGCCGGGCGGATGAAACTTACGAGGAGTTTATCGCCCGCAGCCGGACGGATCCTGTTTCTCGCCGGGTCAAGTTGGCCGATTTGGAGGACAACATGGATCTGCGCCGTATTTCGAGAGAGTTGACCGAACAGGATTTTAAGCGGTTAAATCGCTACCGGCGTGCCTGGGAGCAGTTGCGGAGTGACGACCATTTTTCAGCGGAACTGATCGGTGGTTAGTACGTTAAACTCAATACCTGATAACCGTCGTGGCTATGCAGAAAAGTAAAAACATCACCACCAACGCTGCCACCAACCAACGTAGCCGCCAGTTGGCTCTGGCTTGCAGTTCGGCCCGCTGGTGCTCGGCCTCGGCCAGGGCCTGGGCTTGGGCCAGTTCGCGTTGGCGTTGGGCCTTAGCTGCCAATAACTCCTGATTCCGCAAGGTGATGCTGGCGTCCAGAAACAAAAGTTCCTGCGGACTCAGTTCATTAGCCCGGCTTTGCAGCCACGCTTCAGCCTCGACCAGTAAGGCTCCCCGCAGCAGAACACCTTCATCCCAATTGTTCAGTTCCCACTGTTCCAGGGCCATTCGTAGCCGCTCCTGCCAAATACGGAAGGCCCGGTTTTCGTTCAACCACGTTTGTAATCGTCCCCAGCTCTGGATCAGTGCTTCGTGAACAATTTCTACTGTCTCCTGCCCGGTTGGAACTCGATTAGTGACTACCAGTCGCGCGTCAGCCAGGTGTTGGACGAGAGGCCAGCTATCCTCCCCCAGCTCGGCCCGGGTGGTTAGACGGCGCATATCCTCCGTTCGCCGGCCGGGATGTACCAGTTGGACAAAGATCCGCCGGGCCTGTTCCTGTTCTGTTTTACTCAGCTCGGTATACACCCTGTCTGCGTACTGGGCCAGGGCTCCTTCCACCCCGCCAATGGCTTCGTAGGCCGTGTGGGTTAATGGGCCACCGGTTTCGGTCCATTGTTGCCACAGGGTGGTCAGGGCAAACTCCAGGAGGGGCAGGTGACCCGGTTGGCTACCCACGTCCTCCAGGAGACGCTCTACCAAGCCGGCTTCAAAGGTCACACCTTGCCGTTTGGCCGGTTCTTCGATGGCCTGCCTCAACTCCTGGCGGGTCATCGGCCCCAGGATCATAGTACCGTCCTGCAGCGCATCGGCCAGGGGACGGTGGGCCAGCACCTGTCCTATGAAATCGGTTCGCAGAGTCAGCACGACAGTAATCAGTGATCGGTAATCAGCCGTCAGTCTCTGCTCACTGTTCACTGATAACTGCTCACTGTTCACTGATAACAGGGTATCAATAAACCGCTGGCAGGTTCCCGGTTCTGGACAGAGGGTATAAATTTCCTCAAACTGGTCGATGACCAGCAGCAGCCGGTTGGCTTGGGGACTTTTATCCACGATACGAGTCACAACGTCGGATAGCAGCAGGCGGCCCTGGTGTAGCGTTTCGGCCAGTCTGCGGCTTTCAATCAACTGCTCGGTTTCGGTCAGGCGCAGCTCAAGCAGAGGAATGAGGGCAGCAGCCAGAGCCTGAAAGACCTGACCACCAGGGCGAAAAGTGACGATAACAAAGGATGAAGCTCCCGATTCATCCTTTATCCTTCCGCCTTCATCCTTTCGAAGACGGGGTAGCAGGCCGGCGAAGGCCACCGAGGATTTGCCACTGCCGGAAGGGCCAATCACTGCCACCAATGGTTGCCGATGCACGGCCTCAAATAGCCGGTCTATAAATGCTTCCCGCCCGAAGAAGAAGGGAGCGTCCACCTCGGTAAAAGCGGATAGACCGCGATAGGGGCAGGGCGGTAGTAGAGCAGCGGCTTGGCGAACGAGCCAATCCGCAAATGGTGAAGGGGAACTTATCGTGCGCTCATGCGCCCCTTCACCCCTTCGAATTTGCTCAGACAAGACCACGGTTTCTACTGATGGTTCCACCCCTAATTCCTCGGCCAGCACCCGGCGGCAGGTTTCGTATTGGATCAGGGCAGCGCTGCGTTGACCGTTGCGAGCCAGCAGCAGCATCAGATAGCGATGGGCTTTTTCCTGCCAGGGACACAGGGCCAGCCAGTGTTTGACATACAACTGGGCCTGGTCGTCCCGGCGATGCAGGGTATGATAAACAAAAAGGCCTTCTAAGACCTCTATCACTCGTTGTTGCCAGGCTTCCTGTTCTCTAACCAACCAGCTCTCGAACTCAGGACAACCGTCCAGGTAGTACCCAGCCATAAAGTCACCCCGATAAAGCGCCACCGCCTCGGCCAGTTTGGTCGGTTGAATGGCGGAGATGGCCTGGGAATTGACGGTCTGATCCTCGCCCCAATCAAGACCTGACAGGTCAAACAGGGGTCCTCCCTGGCTGACCGACTCGGTAAAGGCGCGGGTATCCAGCCAAGAGTTGGCCTCTGGCTTGAACTGGACGGTATGATAGTTGGCCTCAAAGCAGCCGGGTAAATGGACTGAAAGCTGGCTCAACTCTCGGCTGAGGTTACCCCGGCCGCGGCTTTCCGTTTTATCGGGCCAAAACAGACCGGCCAGATGACTGCGCGAAACAGGCTGATCCTGGCTGGCCAGGTAGCCCAACAAAGCCAGGGCCTTGCGTGACTGGATCTTTATTGGCTGGCCAGCCTTTTCAAGTTGAATTGTTCCCAGCAAACGAATCCGGTAAATTACATTCATTTTAGGCCAATTTCTCCTTAAAAAGGCCGGCGAAGAGTTTACGAAGAGTTTTTAAAGAGTTTTGGAAGAGGCATAAGATATAGTTTGACCTGACTTTTAAGAATTATTTTACCACACCGTCCAGATGCTGCCAAGATATTTCGTTTCCCTGAGGATGCTTAAAACCTGTCCGTAGTTAAGTAGTTACTACAAACCCCAGGATTGGGAACTCGTCGGATGTTCCTACTTGCTCTGCTGTTGGTTCTCGTCGGACCAACTGCAGCGATAGTGCTTTATGTGTGGAGATTATCTCCAGCGCTGTGCGTCGACAGAGGTTCGAAGCTTTGTCGTTTCGATGACTTTTCTGGGGGTGGTGTTGGTTGGCGAATGAGGGCATAGAAGCCAGGAAGGAGACAGCGATGGAGAAAAGGAGCGTAGAGATGAAGTAAGAGCCCCGCAGGGGTAAAATGGGTATGAATGTTACCCAAACTCATCAGACAAGCAACTTAAATTTTATCGCTTAAAAATTTTTAACTTTACCCAAATTTAGGAGGATAGATTGTAATGAAGCTAAGCAAACGTATCATCGGCCTGAGTGGACTGCTCGTGGCCTTGTTATTCATCTCATCGTTGCCGGCGATGGCACAGTCGCCCGGCGACCTGGACACCAGTTTCGACACCGACGGTAAGGTGACGACCGATTTTGGGGGGAGCAGCGCCGACTCAGGTGAAAGTGTGGCCGTTCAAACGGATGGCAAGATTGTGGTAGTAGGCGAAAGCGGCGGGGACTTTGCTGTGGCCCGCTACAATACCAATGGCAGCCTGGATGCTAACTTCGGCACCGGTGGCAAAGTGATCGTTGGCGGGGCTGACAAGGCTTATGGGGTGGCTCTCCAGTCGGATGGTAAGATAGTGGTGGCCGGCACCGACGGCGCGGATTTTGTGGTGGCCCGCTTCAATACCAATGGCAGTCCGGATACCAACTTCGGCACCAACGGCATTGTCAAAACTGACATTGGCGGTACTGATTTTGACATAGCCTACGGCGTGGTCATTCAGACGGATGGCAAGATTGTGGTGGCCGGATCGGCCTTTATTGGTGGTGATAGTGACTTTGCTGTGGTGCGTTACAATACCAACGGGATCCCGGACAACAACTTCGATGGGAATGGCATCGCCACTATGGACATCGACGGGAACGGTAATGATGATGATGGCCGGGCGGTGGCCATTCAGACCGACGGCAAGATTGTGGTGGCGGGTGAAAGCGGCGGGAACTTTGCTGTGGCCCGGTTCAATGCCAACGGGACGGATGACACCACCTTCAACGGGGATGCCGATGTGACCACGGACTTTGGAGGGTATGACCGGGCTTATGGGGTGGCCGTTCAAACGGA
>DAOUMU010000072.1:0-6425 GCA_034409055.1 Anaerolineae bacterium | reverse complement strand
GGAAGCCATTCCAGACCTGACAGGTTTCACATGCCACTTTTCGGCGTAAATGCATCCCTGATCAGAACGAATCTGGCTCAAAATGACACCTTTGAAAACCTGTCAGGTCTTAACTTAACGACATTGGGTGTTCAGTGGTCCGTCGTTGGTTGTTCATCTTTCGTCGTTGGTCGTTCGTCCTTCGTCGTTCGTCGTTCGTCCTGGAACGCATCCGAAACTTACGCCAGACCTGCCCTATTGATTCACCCGCATCCAGGGCGGTCCCCCACCCTGGCCTTCCATCATCCCCCCCTGAGAAGGCTGGGCGACGGCGGGAGCGTCTGGCTGCCAGGCTCTAATGAAACTGACCAGGCTATTGAGTTCCTCATCAGTTAAGCGACCGCCCCAGGCAGGCATGCGGGTGTCGGGCACGCCCTGGGAGATGATGGCTTTTATGGCCTGATCGTTCGTATCGGCCAGAAAACTTTGTACATTCAGGGCCGGGGCCATACGTGTGCCCTGGCCATCGCTGCCGTGGCAGTTACTACAGGCGACATCATACAGTTTTTCACCGGCCGCAATCACTTCGGCGTCTGTACTGGCAAGGGGAGGTAATTCGGGCTGAGGAATAGCGTCCGCCGGAATTTCTGGCCAGTATCGGATCAGTCCCACCAGATCGTCAATCGTTTGCGGGTCGAGGGCCTGCTGCCAACCGGCCATCAATGTCCCGGGTACACCATTAGCGATGATAAGGCTTAAATCCTGATCGGTCTTTTTGTCCCGCAAATCGGTCTCATTTAGGGCCGGGGCAATCGCTGTGCCTTCGCCTTGAGCCCCGTGGCAACCGGCACAGTTGGCCCCGTAGACCGGCAAAGCTCTGACAATAATCTCGCCGTGGGGTAAATTGGCCAGGTCGGCCAAAACCTCTTCAGGAATTTCAACGCTGATCACGGTGGGAGGCGTCAAGCCCAAACGCTGAACGGTGTGAGCCGTCTCGGCCCAATCGCCATGCTGAATCATAGCAATAAGCTGGTCAATTTGCATCTCGTTTAAGACGCCCCCTTCATTGACGCCCCAGGGAGCCATAGCCGTATCGTAGCGGCCCCGCTCGATGACTTTGAAGGCGGCTTCATAATCCATCTCGTGAACGCCCTGGTTATCTAAACCGGGGTAGGCGCTAATCCCTTCCCCGGCCGCTCCGTGACAAACCACACAATTTTCCGCGTAAATCACCTCGCCTTGTTCGATCCACTCGGCCAGCAAATCGGCCTGGCTCTGGGTCATCCGGTTGGACTCGTTAAAAGCGTAAATCGGTAAGGCCACGGTAATGATGGTGGTCATAATCAAACCTACTATAGTCCATTTTTTCATTATCGCTTTCCTCTGTAAATAGACCTGGTAGGACAAACTTAAGTTTGCCCTACGGTACGGATATTTTCATCATTGGTGGTGTGTCAACACTCGTGATAACTCCATTCGCAGATTCGCCATTCGCCATTCGCAGATTCGCAGATTCCCCTAAGGGTACACCACCTGCGACGGCTCAAACTTATCCCGCTGAATGACCGTGCCGGTGTCCACTTTGACCAGGCCATCTTCTATCATCACCGGGAAAAGGTCTAAGGCCCGGGGAGCCGGTGGATTAAGCACGTCCCCTTTGACATCAAAGGCGGAAGCGTGACAGGGACACACAAATTGATTGTTCGCCTGTTCCCAGGGCACGCTACAGCCCAGGTGGGTACATTTACGGTACAGGGCCAGAAACCCGCCATCGGCCAGGCGCGAGAGATAAAAGCGTCCCTGGTTGAAGGGGGTGACAGAGTTGGCCGGAAAATCATCAACCGCGCCAACGGTAACCACACTGCCAAATTCTCCCTCGGCGATGCGGGGCAGGGAGAAGGCTATGGCCATCCCCCCCGCTTCGGCCAGGGCTAACAGGCCCAGACCTGTCCAGGCCAGCTTCAGGAAGTCACGCCGGGTAGGCTCAGTTTGGTTGGTTGTTTCAGGTTGTGTCGTCGTCATCATCTATACCTCCCAGGGCCACATCAGGGCCATACCCGGTCCTCTAAACCAGATACCGATCGCGGTTAAGATGATAAAAGAAACCAACAACAGGATAAAAGTGGCCTGAATGGTTTCGCAGTTGGTAGCTACAAACCTCTTTTTCATGCCATCATAAAAACCGATCAGGATCAGTAGAAGGATGACCAGGGGCACAACCCCGTTGCTGATGATGGTGGGCACGCTGGGCAACCAGCCGGCAAAATTCAGGACATACTCATCGGCCACGACCAGCAGCGGGGTCGCCACCAGGCCGATGCCGGCGGCCAGCAGGCCCATACGCCGCCCCTTGTCAGAGCGAAACCAGACCCCGACACTGTCCAAATCGGCATCCAGATAGGGCAGTATCACCAGCACAGCCAGGACCGTGCCGGGAATGACCAGGGCAGCAATCAAGGGATGGAAATGCAGCAACAACTCCTGGATGCCCATAAAATACCAGGGAGCTTTGGCCGGGTTGGGACTCTGGTCGGGATTGGCCAGCTCTTCCAGGGGGGCGTTGACCAGCATAGCAAAAATAAAGATCACGGCAATCAAGACCAGGGCCACCACCAGTTCACGCACAACAAGCTGGGGGATGGTCACCACCCGCTTGACCTTTTTTTCGATCGCTTCGTCCGGAGCGCGAGGAACGACCACGCCGCCATCCTTACGCACCCGCCAGAAGTGAAAGGACATAAAGGCCAACAGGCCGATGGGGATGAGGGCAATATGGAGCCCGTAGAAGTTCAGCAAGGTAGCCGCGCCCACCTCCGGGCCACCCAGAATAACCGTTTGGATCCATTTGCCGACCAGGGGGATATACTCAATCAAGCCGGTACCGACGGTAATGGCCCAATAAGCCAGTTGATCCCAGGGTAACAGGTAGCCGGTAAAATTAGCCCCAACGGTCAACAGGAGCAGGATAATGCCTAACACCCAATTAAATTGGCGGGGGTGACGAAAGCCACCGGTGAAAAAGACGCGCAGCATGTGCAGAAAGACAACCACAATCATAGCGTTGCCGCTCCAGTGATGGAGGTTGCGCACCAGTTGCCCAAACCAGACGTTGGTTTGCAAGTTTAAAATATCGTCGTAGGCCTGGGCCGGTGAAGGGGTATAAACGAACATAAGCATCACCCCGGTCACCAGTAAGATCACCATCAGAACGGCCGCCATCCCCCCCAGCCCCCAGGTCAGGTTGAGGCGGAGCGTTTTTTCGGGCACGGTACTGGGGTGAAGGTGCAAAATCAGGCTATCCAGCACCATCAGCTTGCGTTCGCGGTCACTTTGAGGAGAGAGGGGACCGCGAAAGATGGAATCCCGCACCCGCTGGAAAAGAGAAGTTAAGGATTGAGTCTCGGTACTTGGTTTTGACATTGGTTTCTCCCGGTCGTCAATGAGGTTTTTTATTGACCCTGGCCTCGCCCCTGGCCTCGACCGGCCCACAGGGGACGTCCGTTGGGATCGCGCAAGTGCAAGCTAACGCCGGTGGTATCATTCGTAACCTGTCCGGCCTGGAACATAGCATTTTCACCCTCAAAGCCGAGAATAGTGACGGTATCACCAGGGTTAAAGATAACCTCTTGCTGATCGGCAAATCTGGGCGGTCCCAGTTGCAGCACGAGTTGGCCCATTTCCACGGTATCGACCGTGATGCTTTGCTGATCGGCAGAAACCACCGTTCCGGTCACGGTCAGCCAGTCATGCTCCAGCGCTTGAGGCGTCCCTGAACCATTGCCACCACCTGCCTGACGGCCCTGACCTCGTCCCTGACCCTGACCTTGGCTTTGGTCTTGGTTCTGGCCTCGACCCTGACCTTGCCCCTGGCCTCGACCCTGACCTTGTCCCTGGCCTTGACCCTGACCTTGTCCCTGGCCCTGCCCGCGACTATCCTGGTCCCAATCAGGCTGCAATTGATCAACAACCGAACGGGCATCATCCGCCAGGGTGCTGGTCCCTCGATAAGTATCATAAGCACCAACAATAATAGCCCCCAACAAAATAGCGATTAAAGTACCAACAACGATTTTCTTTGTCACGATATAAAACTCCCTTCACTAAAATTTGATATTTGATCTTATTCGTATGTGTTTCATTTGAGTCAGAGCATTTCAAAACATCGTGTTGCGTGTTACGTATTGCGTGTTTTTTGGCACGTAACACGTAATAACATCTGAAACACATCTAATTTTAACCATAAATTGTGGAGATTTTGTGGAGGGAACTTGTAAAAGTTATGAATTTTATGGGGGAATTGGTGAGAAGGTGTCTAAAGATTGGCAGAAAAACGCGGATAAAACCAGCCCAATCCGGATTTAGTGTCTTGGATGGCCCCCCCAACCCCCCAGCGGGGGGAGCGATGCCCAAATTCCCCCCTTTGTTATACGGAGTAGAGTTATACCGAGTTGGTGACTGATTTAGCGTCTTGGGTGGCCCCCTCAACCCCCCAGCGGGGGGAGCACTGCCCAAATTCCCCCCTTTGGGGGGTTAGGGGGGCGGCTTAGAATCTATCAATTACCATCAAGCCGCATATATTTAAGCTACTCCGTATAACCTGCGCGCAGTCCCACAGGGAGGCAGCAGAGCTGCACAGGTCTTCGCACTGCAGGTGTTGACAAATCCGGGCCATAAACCGCTGGACATCTACACCTGCGCACAAGTGCAGGTGTCCAACGGGAGCAAATGGGAAAGTTAATTCTCATTCCTATGTTTCAGCCGGTTCGATAATCGGCCAGAATCATATCCCCCAGACCCTCGGCGCGGGCAGAGGGTTCCTGGATTAAGCCGTCGTTCTCCACGCTCCAACGGCGTAAACTATCGAGTATGTAGGTCTTAAGATCATCCATCGTCACGAACCGGTTGTCCTGACGAGCGGCCTGCCCGGTTAGACCTGCCAGGAGATAGTAGGTAAAGACACCGTGCTTTTTCTTTTCCCATTCCTGGGCCTGTTGCTGGGCCGTACTGGCCGCAATCATGGCAAAACCTTCGGCCAGGTCGTGGGCATGGCGAATGAACTCAGGGTCGGAACCCCTGCGGCCGATCTCAACCCCAACGTGGCAGGCATCCAGGGTCAGCACCAGGCGACGGGCGGCGCTGGCCCGCATCTGTTTTTCTACCTCTGCCAGGGGCAAGCCGGTTTTGGCCAGGGTGGTGCGCCGGGTGCGCTTGGTAATCAGAAGGGGCCGGCCCTGGTGGACCTGGCCGTGGCCGGCAAAGTGAACCCAGAGTAAATCCTCGGCTTGGGCCACCTGGCACAGTTTGACCAGTTCGGCTTCGATGTTCTCGTTGTCCGGCTGGAGCCGTGCTTCAGGAGCCTCGTCGTGTAAGGTCACGACCGTGTAGCCCACCTTTTTCAGTGTTTCTGCCAGGACGACGACGTCGTTCACGCAAAATTTGAGGGGAGCGAAACTGGAGTCAACGTAGCGATTAATCCCCACCAGCAAGGCCCACCGCTGGCGGATAGGCCCCAGGGGGACTCGTGAGGCATCCAAAACCCATCGGGTCGCCCCACGCCCGGCCGGTTGTTTCTCCTGAACAGGAGGCCGTTCACCGGGTTGGGCCACCAACAGGTAAATCGTTTTCTCCCAGGGATAATCGTTCCCCGCCCCATCCTGGTAATTTATGCTGACCCGCAAGGGCACGCTGTCCCCGTAGGCCAGGGGCCGGACGTCGAGCCAATCTTCCTGGCGTTGGCCGGCCGGCAGGCTGATAATCTGGCGGGTTTCGGCCACCTGCCCTTCAAACTGGCCACCATAAGCGCGGATGATAAGATGATGGGCCAGGCCATGCCCCCGGTTGTGGACGATAAATCGCAGCCGGGTCCAGGCGTTGAGAAGCAGGCCCTCGTGCTCAACTTCGACCTCCAGATAGGGCAGGCGGCGATAGCGAACCACTTCCCGCTGGCAGGCTTCCGCCCGGTCAGACGCTCCGGCTACCGCAAAGGCCCGGCCCGCGCTTTCCCAGGCCTTGGCCAGGGTCTCATCGCTGGTCGCCTCACTTGATAGGGAACGGACATACTGTTCCAAGGCCTCAGCCTGCTTGAGTGGCCGGTTCAGTTGTTGCCACAGTTCGGCGGCCCGTGCCCAGGCCCTGGCGATTTCGTACTGCCCGGCGGCCTGTTCCAGCTTGCCGGTTGCCTGCCACAGTTGGGCCGCTTTGAACGGTTCGGCCTGGGCTTCAAACAGAGCCGCGCCCCGGCTGAGTTGGCCCAGAGCGGCATAAGCTGAAGCCGCCTCAAGCCAGTGACCGGTCGCTTCATGCTCGGCCGCGCTGAGAGGGCGCTGGAGCGTGGTAACGGTACCCCCCCGGTCGGCGATGATGGCCTGGGGCCTGGCTCCGCTAGTAATCAGGGGAGGAACTTCAATCCGGCGCTCAACCTCGTAGGGCGGCCACAGTTCCCGGCC
>DAOUMU010000071.1:0-46111 GCA_034409055.1 Anaerolineae bacterium | reverse complement strand
CCCCTGAATTTGTGGGACACCCCTTGATTTCAGGAGCTTAAGCCCTCAGAATCAAGGAAACAACATCTGGTCAAAGGCAGTGACGGATGACCCCTCTCTTCTGATGTGATGACAAGACAGTCAGGGGATTCAAACTATATATTGTGTTCGTTTGCCAAATAATCCTATATAACGGTTCAAAAAAAGCATTATGTTATGCTCCACCCTCCTCCTGATATAATAACTAAGAATACGACGCTATACTCGTCAATATAGATTTCCAATTCGTAGCTCTGCAGGATGAACTCGTCGTGGCTTATGGCTTATGTCCCAACTTTAAGGTTCTTTAGAGAGCTAAAACTCGATGTCTGATGCACCCTTTCACCCGGCCCAGGCGCCAGCCAAAATCCCACATCCAGGTGGCAAAATTTGCTTGATCACGAATGCTGGGAAGGTGTTGTAACAGACGTAACCAGCCTCGTAAACCGGCTTTCAAGGAGAGCTTGGGCATCCCCAAGGGTCGGTACCGTTTGTACAACACGACGTTGTACTCCCCGTTACTGATTGCCTTACGATAGATATCACCCAACCTATGTACGGTGCGAATGTGCATAACCGCCTCCGGCACAAAATGCAGCTCGGTGCCGGCCAGTTGCATCTTGAAGCAATAGTCCGTGTCAAACAGGTAGGGCATCGACTCGTCAAATCCCCCCACAGATTCATGCAGGGTCCGCTTGACGCCCATGTTGCCACTACCGGCATGGGGCAAGTATCGCGGGTAGCGGTACTGGTTCAGTCCAGTTTGTTGAGGATGCCGGGCTTGTAACCAGGCTGGGTTGAGTTTCTCCAAATCCCAGGGGCCGGCCACGAAGTCGTATTTACGCAAGGCTTCTCCCATAGCCGCTACCCAGCCAGGCGCTACCTCGTCATCAGCATCACAAAAGGCCATGGCCTCACTGTGGGCCGCCTTGGCCCCGACATTGAGGGCGTGCGGTTGGCCTCGCTTATCAGAAGCGTCAGCAACACGCAGATTCGGTATTCGTTCTTTGTACTGCGCCACAATCTCCAGCGTCCCGTCGGTCGATCCGTTATCGCTAATAATCACTTCCCACGGCTCGGACCAGTGCTGGCTGGCCAGGGCCTCCAGTTGCGCCTCAATCGTCTCTGCTCCGTTTAAGCAGGGAATGATTACACTCAGCTTCATGCATCCTCCGTAATGAACAACTACTTACCAGCCAAATAGCCGTCCCAGCATCTTTTCGGTCATATGCACGGCAAATCTTGAAAACCCGGTTTGTTCTTGATCAAAGTATGAAAAGTGTGGCTGGGTCTTTTCCAGCCAGCGATGAACGAGCTTGTCGAAGCCACTGCGCGGGTCTTGGAAAGAACGGGGGGGGGCCTGCCCGTGAATCTTCCGGTACAGTTCCGACCAGTTCACATCCCAAATGGCTTGCCGTTTGAATCGCTCAGGCCCGTATTCCATAAAAAGCTCCAGCATTTGCTCATCCGTCTGGAAAAATTCGTCACGGCGGATACCGGCTATGTCAATCCCCTGTTGTTCATAGCCCAACAACCACTCTTTGGGAACCGGCTTGACTTTGTGGGCCGGGATGACATCTTTACGGTGATATTGCCGGTAAATGCTGATCGCCCGCCGTTGGGGTTGATTGATCTGTTCCCAACACTGGTACCAGCGATGCTTACTAGCCCATCTGGCCGAGTCAACGCCCACATAATGCATCGCTTTAATATCATGGAGGTTAATCTTCGGGGCGTCGGCGGGCATTGGGATTCTTGGACTATGGATGGCCCTGCCCACGTGCTCGCTCTCGTCGTCCATAAAGCCAAAGGGTTGAGCAGCCGGGGCCAGCCAATAGGTGCTGAGATCCGGCCGCAGAATGGCCCAGTCAAAATAGATCACCGTGCCCGGCTCAGCCTGAAGCAGGGTCTGCCACTCAGGACCATCTAAGAAATTGGCAGTCAGCATTTCGTCCGCATCCAGGGCAATCAAGAGACGCGGGCCGGGAATGCGTCGGGCCGCTTCCAGTAATATTTTTTGCCGTTCCGGTTCGTTAAAGGTGGGCGATGGATTGTCCACCAGGGTTACTTTTGGATAGTTACGGACAATGTCCCTGGAGCCGTCATCGGACATCTGATCGGCAATGATGATGTGATCTGCCCACAGGCTGGCACATTTTAGGAAAAGGTCCAGAATCCAGGCTTCGTTCTTAACAGGTGTCAGACAAATGATGGTCGGTCTAGACATTTAGCGTTCTTCCCTTGCTGGTATTAACAGTTTTTAAGCATTCTCTTTA
Organism: Anaerolineae bacterium; assembly: GCA_034409055.1. Taxonomy (GTDB): domain Bacteria; phylum Chloroflexota; class Anaerolineae; order 4572-78; family J111; genus DAOUMU01. Next base: position 43,817 of record DAOUMU010000071.1, on the reverse strand, counting down.
GCGGCGACTAACTCAAAGACTCGCCGGTAAGCGGCATGTCCCTTCTCAATTTGTCGGGCGGCCGCTGCCAGTAACTGGGGTCTGACCTGTTCGGCGGATTGCCAGGCTCGGTCAATGGCCGCCATCAACTTGTCCCGGAGCTGTTCATCGTCCAGCAAAACCACTTCACAGCCGGTTCCGAACTGATCGGCCAATCCCAGAAACTTATCGGTATAATAAGCAGACCGGGCCAGGCTAACGACCGGGATACCCTGGGACAGGGCGAAGACGGCCGAGTGGTAGCTACCGGTGATCACAACGCGGCAACGCCTGGCCTGTTCAATCACCTTCAGGGGCGTGTCAAGCGCCTGCCCCCCATCCGAGCCATTATCATGCCCGGCCAGGAGAACTTGAATGGTCCTGACGTCCGACTCGCTCTCGTGAAACGAGATAGGCACAGGCACCAACACGGCCCCGTACTTCTTAGCTGCCTCATTTAAGACCGTACGAAGGGTCTCGATTATGTTAGCGCTACTAACCTCTGAGTAGGCCGCAGAGCGTAGGTTGACCCCGATTCCCGTCCCCAACTCGGGCGCGCGCTGCTCATAAGCTAACTCGATGGCATCATCCCCGGTCGTAATAACCCGCTCCGGGGGAACGCCCAACGCATCGAGCAGCGAGGGCCCGGCTCGACCTTCCCGAATAGTCAGAAGGTCTAGCCAGGGCAGCACGGCCTGGGCCCTGGCCCGTGGCTTGGGTTTTTGCAAGGGGCCGATACCCTGCCCAAACATAGCGGTGGGCGTCCCCTGGCAAATGGCCATTTCGACCACATCTAAAATCGTGCTATCGTAGGCCATAAAGGTATCATTGACATCCCCGCCACCACTAACCACGACCAGGTCAGCCCCAAACACTGCCTTCAAAAAGGTATTCACGTCGTCGATCGCGCCTCCGCGACGTTTGGCCCGGGATTGAATTAAACTATGGACCAGGCCAGGCCAGTGGTGCCGGAGTTGACGTTCTAATTTCAGCCAATATCGAGCCAGGGGATCGGGTAAACGTCCCCCCAGGAGATTTCGCTCATTGAACCAGAGACGACGTCCCCGGGCAGCGATTGGCTGCGCCTGTGGGCAATACGTGGCCAGCAGGTCTGGATCATCGGTGATGACTTCGATCAAGGCCTCAGGCCACAACTTGCTGAGCCGGGTCACCGTGACTTGCAACATAGCCACGTCGCCCATATTACGTAAGTGGTAACAGCCGTTTTCGACAAGAATTTTCATCTGTTGTCTCCAGCTATCTTTGATTCAATCGCCTCAACTAACCAGGGTACCCGTTTCCGTAAGGCCAGGGCTCTTCTGATTCTATACCCGAAACCCGTCCTGGGCTTATACCTGGCCTCATTGCGTTTTATTAGCTTTTCCAGGGCCACGACCCACGAGTCGGTGAGAGAGGCCGCTTGCGCGGTGGACAGAATCTGCTTGTATTGAATGATCTGAATGGGGGTCAGATCTCTCATATTGATAATCTGGTCTTCGGTCACGTCTTGCTCAAAGCACCCGGGTAAATCCACTCCGACCACCCGGAAGTCCAAGATGGTCCGAACACACTTCTCACAACGGCCACAATTGCGATCTTTCTGCTCCCCTTCCCAACAGACCCGCAGATACGGTAACGCCTCTGTCCAATCTGCGATTTCACGCACCTTCTCCACGCGAGAGAAAGCGGCCCCATCATGAATGAATTGGAAGGTATCACTCGACAGTAGCCCATCGGTGATCGGGTTAGAGCCCCAGGGCAATATGAGGGCGCTATATCGCTCACCGGCCCCAAAAAGGGCGGCTGTGTAGCCTCCTTGCAACATCATAAAACATGAGGCGGCGCCCGCAGCAAAGACATCCACCCAAGACAGTTTTAAGTCACGGAAGTTGGTGGCTATCGGGATCAACGGGATACCCAGGCTCCCCAATATCCTGGCTGACTTCTCGGCAGCGCGTTGGAAGACATCGGGTTCATCGAGCGGGATGTCGAAGCCATGCACCATTACTCCCGCTTGTATATTACGCTTTAGCCGGCCACACCGTCCGGTGTGGTGACGCCAAGTGGTAAAACATGAGTCAACGCCGCCGGAAAAAGCAACCAGGGTCGCCGTCGAGTCCCCGGCTTTTGGTTGCTCTTTTTCCACATCAGGGATAATCCCGATATGGGTATACCACTTGGGCTGCCAGCAGGTCCAAGCCGCCTGGAACTCCTCCAGATTTCGTAACAGAGACGGTGAAACCTGGCCATGGACGACCAGATCCGTTGAAGTACGCATAGCCATGAAGATTGTCCCTACTACAAACGGATCAGCGCCTTTGGTCAGGGCAGAACGATGTTCAACCGGGATACGATACCAAAGCAGTTGACGCTCTTGTTCAGGACTTTCGATTATGGCGCTGACCGTAACGGTGCCATCGATTTCAACCGGATCTTCGATCCACAGATGTGTTTGACCCCTCACCATTTTCTCCCCAATCAGATTATAGAGATCTCCCGAAAAGTGTTTACTGCCGCACACTACAACGAATTCAGAAAGGAACGAATGAACAAAGAATTCATTCCTTTCCCAACTCGCTGTAGCGTTTGAGGGGAAATTCAAACTTTCCGAGGAAGCTCATTTGTTCTTTCCAGATGTTCTTGATTCAATCACCTTAACCAACCAGGGGGCCCGTTTCCGTAAGGCCAGGATGCTTCTGATTCTGTGCCGGAGGCATAGCTTGCCACTCATCGCTCGCCGATTTCTTTTTATACACTTCTCCAACGCCACCACCCACGAGTCAGAGACAGACATAGCCTGCGCCTCTAAAAATATATACTCCAGTTCAAGTATCTGGGCTAAATTCAAGTCCCTCAAATTAAAAATCTGGTCATCACGTACATCCTGCTCAAAACAGGCTGGCAAGCTCAATCCCATCACCCGGAAGTTCAAGATGGTGCGAATACACTTCTCACAACGACCACAGTTCTTATCCTTTTGATCCCCCTGCCAACAGACCCGAAGATACCGTAACGCCTCTGGCCAGTTTGCAATTTCACCTGCCTTCTCACTTCGCGTGAAAGCGGCCCCATCAAGAATGAATTGAAAGGTATCACTCGACAGCATCCAATCAGTCACCGGGCTGGAACCGTATGGTAACATTAGTCTGTGGTATGGGTCAGAACTGCCGAACAGGCCAGCGGTGTAGCCTCCTTGTAGCATCATCAGGCATGAGACGGCCCCTGCTGCAAAAGCATCCACCCAGACATCTCCTAGCTCCCGAAAGTTGGTGGCCATCGGGATCAACGGGATACCCAGACTGGCCAACATCCTGGCTGATTTCTGTGCGGCGCGGTCGAAGACATCTCGCTCGATGAGGGGGATGTCGAACCCATGCACCATCACCCCTGCTTGTATATTACGCTTTAGCCGGCCACAACGCCCGGTGTGGTGACGCCAGACGGTAAAGCAGGAGTCAAGGCCACCCGAAAAAGAGACAATGGCTCCCGTCGAGTTTTCAGCTTTTGGTTGCTCTCTTTCAATATCAGCCACGATTTCGATCTTGGTATACCGCTCTGGTCGCCAGCAGGCCCAAGCCGTCCGGAACTCCTCCAGATTTCGTAACAGAGACGGTGAGACCTCCCCATGGACAACCTCGTCTGTTGCTTCTCGCATTGCCATGAAGAGCGTTGCTACTACAAACGGATCACATCCTTTAGTAAGGGCAGAACGATACTCAACCGGGATGCGATACCAAAGACGCGTACGATCTCGTCCGGGGTTTTCAATTACTGCACTGACAACGACAGTGCCATCAGTTTCAGTAGGATCTTCTATCCACAGATGCGTTTGACGCATAACTGTTTTCTCACAATTAGATCATAATCTCAAGCTTGTGATTTGGCGATTTCGTGGTGCCATTCGTGTGAAACCATGCAAGCACAATACTCGGCCTCCGGCGTTCGGGCGCTTTGGTAGAAGGTCGAGCCCCCGACTTCAAAAACCAACGCATTGGGAATGAGATCCGTCGTTTGCCTGTTCACACTGACGGCCACGGCAACGCGATACTCCCCCAGGGGGAAGGGCAGGTTTGGTATGTGACAGACAAACGTACCTTTAGTTCCCAGCTTATTCGGGATATAGTTGGTCAACTTCATATTTAAGTTCGTGACAGCCGTACCGAAATGGTTATAAATCGTCATAGCCACGTGGGCTTGCCTGGCCTGGATCCGATTTTCGTAATCAAATTCAAACGAGGCTGGTTGCCCGGCCACCAGGTACTGCGTGGGCTGATTTAAAGCATCAAGCACCCTGGCATCCGTAAAGCGTATCTCACCGCTGCCGCTTCGCTCCGGGTTATCGGCAAAAGCCTCTTTAGCCCCCGAACTTAAACCGGCCAGATAGTCTCTAACCACTTCCTCGGACGGTCCATCAAGGACAATATTGCCTTGTTGTAATAGAATGGCCCGCGGGCAGAGGGTCTGTATGGCGGACATATTATGACTGACAAACAACACCGTCCGCCCGGCATGGGCCACATTTTCCATCTTGCCCAGGCATTTTTTCTGGAAGGCCACATCCCCTACAGCCAGTACTTCATCGATGATCAAAATCTCTGGCTCCAAATGAGCAGCCACGGCAAAGGCCAGGCGCACTTGCATCCCGCTGGAATAGTGTTTGACCGGGGTCTCAATAAACTTCTCTATCTCCGAAAAGGCCACAATTTCGTCAAACTTGCGGTCAATCTCGGTCCGTTTCATACCCAAGATGGCCCCGTTTAGATAAACGTTCTCCCGTCCGGTCAATTCAGGATGAAAGCCGGTGCCCACCTCCAGTAGCGAACCTACCCGACCGTAAATATCGGCGTAGCCGGTGGTTGGCTCGGTGATACGGGACAGGATCTTAAGCAAGGTGCTTTTACCGGCCCCATTTCGGCCAATGACCCCCACCACTTCACCTGGTTTAACCTGAAAGGAAACATCTTTCAGGGCCCAAATTGTTTCGTCCAGTTCAGCCGCCCCCGTAGCCTGGCCCCGCAACAACTTGCCGGCCCGGCGAAACGGGGCTATGGCCATGTCGGTCAATCGATCACGTAAGGTGGCGTATTTCTGCCGAACGGCACCAATATGATACTGTTTGCTAAGATTTTCTACACGGATTACAACGTCATTCATTGGATTTTCCTATACCACATCTGCAAAGGTTTTTTCCATCCGGCGGAAGTAGAAGGCACCACTGGCCAGAAGCAGAAACGCTGTCAGGGAGGACACGAGAATAATCGGACCAGGCGCAGTGTCGGTGCCCAATAAGGCCCACCGAAAGCCATCGACCACCCCCACCATCGGATTGAGGGCATAGACCATCCGCAACGTCTCATTTTCGATCAGACTGCTGGGATAGACGATGGGCGTGGCAAACATCCAGAATTGGGTAATGAATGGCACGATGTAACGCACATCGCGGAACTGGACGTTCATGGCCGAGAACCAGAGAGCAGCCCCTAATGAGGTAGTCATAATCAAAATCAAGAAAAAGGGCAACCAGATAACGTTGATCGTCGGCGCGATGCCATAGTAGAACATCATCCCCAGCAGTACCAGGAAGGCCAGCGCAAAATCCACGATCCCACCTAGCACCACCGCCATTGGCATGGCCAGCCGGGGAAAATAGACTTTCTTGATGATGCCGGCCCCCCCCACCAAGCTGTTAGAGGCCTGGGTCAGCCTGGTGGCAAAGAAGGTCCACGGCACCAGGGCCGCATAGTTGAAGATGGGATAGGGAATGCCGTCCGAGGGTATTTGGGCTAACTTCCCAAAGAACAGGCTAAAGATCACCATCGTGAAGAAGGGCTGGATAATGGCCCAGGCCGCCCCCAGCACGGTTTGCTTGTAGCGCACCTTGATATCGCGCCAGGTGAGGAAGTAGAGTAATTCCCGGTATTCCCACAGCTCGCGCAGCTTCAGGGAAACCCAGCCTCTGGAAGGCTCAATGCGAGTGACCGGTACATTTTGTACACTCACCGCAGGCGAAGCAGGTATGGTTGCTTGTCGCTCAATACTTTCTTCTGAGATCACTTAGAACATCTCCTTCAGTTCACGTTAAACTTAAGATAAATTAAAACCATGAGAGTAGTATAAGAGAAATATTAGAAATCTCCATGAATTAACCAACACCGTGTTGACAGTTATATATAGTTACAGAAAGTGTCCAAACAATCAAGAAAGGTCTCTTTATTTGGCCCAATTACGTTGTCTGAGCAACACCGTTACGAACGGCTCTGAACAGATCCTCAGGGGTACCAATATCCAGGTAATCGCCTTCAGGAAAGAGAATCGTTTCCACCGGTATACCGGCGTCGATGGCCGCCTGAATCACATCGCCTACATACAATTCGCGTGGGTTTGGTAAGCCATTCCCAGAGATACCTCCCCTCTCCGTTTGGGTTGCAACCAGATATTCGTGCATAAAACGGGTAAAGACCGGTGTCCAGACCGCAATGATCCACGTATAGCGCAAATCGGTCTGGCGCGGCTTGATGACAATCCGGCGTATTCGACCGTTATGATCCAGGTCGACCATGTCCATTTTCTGTGGTTGATCAGCCGGAAAAAGTCCTAACACAACATCCGCCCTGGTTGTTTCCTGGCGAGCCAATAATTGGACAAAGGCGTCCTCGGGCTGAAAAATGATATCGGGAAAGCCGAAAACCACCAGGGCATCTTGCACAAAGGGATAAGCCTGGTCCAGGGTATACGGTGCCCCAAAAGGCAACTCCATCATCAGATAGGCCAGGTGCATGCCCAACATTGTCCCATCCCCCAGATAGGCCGGAATGTCCCATTTACCCTCGCGCAAGATGATATAGGCCCTGGTCACCTCTGCCCGCTGCATTCTCTCCAGTAGATAATGGCAGACTACCTTGGGACGCAGGCCATCTTCTGCCCCAACTGACCGGAAGCCAACCGGGTATAACTCTTTGCTACAAGGTAAGGGGGCAATCCGATTGGCTTGCCCGCCTGCCGGCAGCAACCCAACCACTTCCCGGACCCGAGCTGGCTCGCCTCCTGAATTTTTCATACCGCTGACTCGACCCCACTGGCAAGGACGTTCGATGAGGCAAAGTAGGCCCTCTGTTCAGCCCGTAGTTTATCACACAAGCGACCTTCAGGTAACTCTACATCTGCATAGGTGATCGCTTGATCTCTGGGGATATCTCGCTTAAGGCGCCCCCCCTCGGCAAGCCCCATTGGCAATAAGTTTTGAGCCTGGCACACGTCGGAGTTTTCGAGCATACCATAGCAGGTAAAGCCGCCGATGCCATCAAGCACCTCTCCCACTTTCAGGTCGCGCTTGGCTATCGTGATGACATCACAGACCGGACCACCCAACGGGGCCACGGCCGCATCCTGAAACAGGACGGCCCGCGCCACCGTGATAGGCACTTCTAAATGGGGCAGGTGGTAAGGCGTGTAAAAAACGTAGAGGGGACCCTCACCCATTTTGAAATACTTCATGTAGTGCTGCTTGATGGGGTGTTCGTCGTACCCCAGAACAAATACACCTGGGCCAGGCTCGGCCCCAAGCACGTAGTCAACCAGGCCACCATTCAGCAACTGATCCATGGGAAAGAGAGTCAGCGCTTCGGTAACGTGAGCACACCGGGGACCGTACATACCGCGCCGGCCGGCTCTAAATCCGGTGGCATTGGCCACAACGGCCATTTCCATCGAAATTTTGGTACCATCGGCAAACGAGGTGACCATCCGTGGCTTTTGATGATGCTTTTCGGCAAAGGCCCGCTGCGTCTCGGGGGTACGGTAGGGGTCCTGGAGACCTTTAATGTTGCCGGCTAAAACCGGATTGTAGCCAATGGTTTTGACAAAGCGAAACAGGTTCATAACCACCCCTGGTTGGTCACCGTCGGCATTGGTAATGACCACCCCGGCCCGGTCCGCGTAAACCTTTAGGATAGGACCAACTGTGGCGTCGAGTTCGGCGTTCATCAGAATGATATGCTTGCCGTGTTCGATGGCTGTCAAGGTCACGTGAGCCCCAAATTCAACTTCACCGGTGGCTTCGATCACGGCATCGACTCCCTCTGCTCGACAGAGCAACAGGGCATCATCGGTAATGGCATATTGGCCGTTGGCAATGGCCTCTTCCAGTTGAGCCACAGTTTCAACTCGTTTGACCGAGTCCACGCCGGCTTCACGATAAGCGCGCTCAGCCTCAGACAGGGTGCGATTTGAAATGGCCGCCACCTTCATCCCGGTGATAGCGGTTTCAATCTGTAGGGCAATGCCACGTCCCATATAACCAGCACCGACCAGGCCAACGCGGATCGGGTTACCTTCATCTTGTCGTTTTTCCAGTGCTTTATCAACAATAATCATGGGTGATATTTCCTTACTTTAATTATTTTTATTGGATTCAGTATGAATTTTATATACTCTAATGGTTGGGCCAGGTGTTTTCCAGGGATCGGGCTTGAATTCTGCTACCGGCTCATTCGCAAAAAGTTTTTGGTAAAATTTTACCGGCTCTGCATAGGATGCTACGTCTTCCGGGCGCCGATTGGCTAGATTGAGATATATGTCGTAAGCATATGAACTGGCCACGAGATAATCGTACTGCCGCCCCAACGTCTCATCAAAGGGGCCCAGTTGGTACAAAAAACGCCGATAGGTTACCGAGATACCCTCACCTGGAATGAGCGGCGTGTACCACTCCCGGGCAATCTTGGAACCGGCCGGCAGGTTGGCCTCAATCCATTGGGCCGCCAGGATCCGGGTGTCCGGTTGAGTCATCAGGTAAGTGTGTCGGCCAGTCTCCTTCAAAGGGATAATAGATAAGATAATAATCAGTAAGATCGCGGCTGATTGGGTCCATCGCCTCCGTTCTGGCTTATGTTCTGTGACAACATCAACCCCTGTCCATAGGGCTTTGGCTGCGAATAACAGGCCAATGGGAATCAATGGGATGATCCAGCGTTGCCAATACAGAGCAGGCACCATGATCGTCAGCAAGAACATAACAAAGCCAAACAGGAGCAGGATTGCTTGCTTATTCCGCTTATGCCAGGTCAGAAACATCCCCCCAATCGCCAGCAGCCAAATGGGCCAGGTCAGTGCCCCCGGTAGGGCAAAAGAAAGGTACCACCATAGCTTCTCAGGCAATGTCAGCGGGACCAACGACTGCCTCGCTTCTGCCCGCAGATTTTGGTAAACCCTTTCAAGGGAGAAAATAAAGGCCGGCGTCGTGATGATAAAACCGAGCCCGATAGCCCCCAGGCCGATGGTTAGCCGTCTCCAGTGCCCTTTTTCTTGATAGGCTCCTGATAAAAAATGAGCCAAGATAAGGGTAGCCCCCAGCGACAAATTAAAGTATCTACTGGACCCGGCCAGGCCAATCGCTACGCCCGCCACAAGGTAATTACACCACTGTCGAGAAGAGAGCAGGCGGAAGCAAGCCAGAAACGCTAACATAAAGAAGAAGACCCCCGCGTGGTCTGTGCGCACAACTTGAGCGTGATCAATTAGTATCGGCGAAATGGCCATGAACCAGACTGCCAGCAGGGCCACCCGCCTACCCCATACTCGCACGCCCACCAAGTAGGTCATCCCTATGCTGGCCACAAAGTACAAGAGACTGAGCCAGCGGCCGATTAGATAGTAGATAGCCCAATCTGTTTCAAAATGTTCGGCTTCGACCGGATTTTCCTGTAAGAGGGTGAACAGATTGGGATTGGTTTGCCAAACAGGAATTTGATAAACAATACTCCCCCAGAGCTTGTAAATAAAGGCCAGGGGATAAATGATGGTTGAGCCTGGATGGCCAAACCAACCCGGATTTGGATAATGCGTTGCTGCAATTCTGGCCGCACTCCTGACCTTGGTAAACTCATCCACGTCCGGGAAATAGGGCAGACCATGGTCCAGACCGATGACTCCCAGGGTGAGGGCCACAACAAGAATGAAGGATAAGATTAAGAGATGAGGAGTGGTTACCCAGAGTCTCAAATAAACCAAAAGCCGGTAGGAAACACCCACTGCGGTACGGCATAACATTTTCATACGTTTGCTCAGTATTTGTCGTCCTACCTTTGGCACCTCCAGCTCTCTGGTAACAGAAAGAACTTCATCAGCCGGCCAATCGTTTTCCTGGTGTAAGGCCCGATCCATTCGCTCCACATCAATCATATACTTGCCCCAAGCTGGAATGTCTTCGTACCATGAGTTGGGCTATCAATTTTTTCTTTCCTTACTTGCTTTTTTTATATTACCGTGATTCCCTTTCCCTCCTTTGCCAGTTCCTAACTAACAGAGCAATCGATTTGCCTGTCTATCGTCGTCCTATGCTTAAGAGTGCCTCTACTGTCCTGCCCTATGCCGAATGTGCCCCCACCTTGATCTATAGAAGCAGCACAGCTTGGATCCGGGTCAGGTCACTCAGTAATCCGGCCAACTTTTATCCTTGTCTGAAATTATCTCTACCTCAAGCGGCCATTCAATGTTAAATGCCGGATCATTGTAACGCACTCCCTGTTCAGATTCTGGGGCGTAAAATTGCGATACCTGGTAAAATGCCTCGGTGTTGTCCATCAAGATTTGATAGCCGTGGGCAAAATTCTCCGGGATGTAGAGCATTTTGCGATTATCTGCGCTTAATTCTACGCCCAACCACTGTTTGTATGTGGGTGACTCTGGTCGCAGATCAACGATGACGTCGTACATGGCCCCTCTAATACAGCGCACCAACTTAGCTTCTGCATCAGGAGCAACCTGATAATGCAGACCGCGCAAGGTTCCTCTTCTTTTAGTAAAAGCAAGATTAGCTTGAACCCAATTTGAATTTAAACCGTGTGCTTCAAACTCCTTTTTGCACCAGGCCCGGGCAAAAAACCCGCGCTCATCTTCTCGTCTTTCAAGTTCGATAATAAACACACCGGGTAATTTAGTTTCGGTAAAGATCATGCTGCCTCACAAACCAATACCATCATATCTGGCAATACTGTTTTTATCCAACATTCGCCGACCGTCAATAAACAGTGGCTGGGGGTCCAAATGTTTCAACAATTCCGGGATGCGCTTAAACTCCTCCCACCGGGTTAATAAAACAACAGCCTGCACATCCTCCAGGGTTTGAGCCAGGTCGTCGCAGTACTCGATTCGGTGATTGCCAAAGAGCTTCTGAGCCTCCTGTTTGGCTACCGGGTCATATGCTTTGATCTTCGCTTCTTGAGCCACCAGTTCGTGGACAATCGGGATGGCCGGGGATTCTCTTATATCATCGGTACCCGGTTTAAAGGCCAAACCAAGCACAGCAACAGGCACCCCCTTTAAAGAAGGAAAATGTTTTTTGAGCAAAGCGAGAACTTGTTGGGGCTGCTGTTCATTAATCTCGATGACCGAGTCCAGCAACTGCATCGGTCTGCCGACCTTCTTGCCGTGGGCAATTAGGGCTTTCACATCCTTCGGAAAACAACTACCGCCGAAGCCACATCCGGCCTCAATATAGGTGGTAAATGCAGGCACGATACGGTCGCCGGTGGGTAGGATAGGACTGAGACGTTTATCCAGGTGAACCCCCCGCATAACCTCAACCACATCAATGCCCCCTAAGGCGGCGCACAGATTAGCGATTTCATTCGAAAAAGAGATCATAGTGGCCAGGAGCGAGTTGGCAGCATATTTAATCATCTCAGCGGTCTTGGGAGTGGTTCTTATCTTATCTACTCCCTCAAAGACGCTATACAGTTCTTCTAAAACGTTGAGGGTTTTGTCATCGATTCCACCCAAAACGATCCGGTCTGGAAACATGAAATCCTGGACGGCTTCACCTTCTCTCAAGAATTCCGGGTTCATGCCGACTCCGAAATCAGGGCCGGCTTTTTTACCCGAGGTTTCCTCCAGAATAGGGCGGACAACATCGTCGGTCGTGCCCGGCACTACAGTGCTCTTCACCACGACTACGTGGTAGCCAGCTTTGTCTCGCAGTACCTGTCCTATCTGGCGGGAAACTTCCTCAATGTATTTTAGATCAATCGCGCTACCATCAAAGGGTGTGCCGACCGCAATCAAAGAGAGGTCTGTTTTAAGAACCGCTTTATGTAAATCGGTTGTCGCTTCCAGATTGACGTGAACATTTTTCCTTAACAGTTCCTCCAATCCCCGCTCGTAGATGGGAGGGATGGCCTGATTGATTTTATCAACTTTTTCCTGATCGATGTCTACACAGACCACCTGGTGACCCTTTTCGGCCAGACAGACTCCGGACACGAGACCCACATAGCCTGTGCCTATAACTGAAACCTTCATTAAGCTTCCTCCGCCTCCTGATTATCATAGTACCAAATTAATGAACGCCTCAAGCCTTCATCAAGAGAAATACCGGGATTGTATCCCAACTCGGTCCTGGCTTTGGTAATCACCGGACAGCGACGGTTCGGATTATCGACCAGATAGTCCTTGTCAGCACTGACCTGGCGAACCACTTTTCCATTGTAACCAAAAAGATCCTTGGCCAGCTCTGTCACTTTCTGGGCCAGATCGACCATCGAAATCTCCGGGGCATCGGCCCCGATGTTGTAGGCTTCACCGGCCCGCCCTTTGGCCAGGATTTTATAATAGCCAACGATGGCATCGGCTACGTAACAAAACGTACGAGTGGGCGAGCCATCCGAAAGCATAACGATATCTCGTCCGGCCAAAACGTCACGGGCGAAATCGGGTAGGACCCGTCTGTCTGTAATTTTTAAGCCCGGTCCATAATTGTTAAAGGGGCGAGCGATTTTGATCGGCAGATTGTACTGCCGGGCGAAATTTACGCAGAGAGTCTCGCCGTAACGTTTTGATTCATCATAGCAAGCCCGCGGCCCGGTACAAGAAACGTTGCCCCGGTAGGTTTCTGGTGTGGGAATATTTTCGGGCGTGGGATCTCCATAGATTTCACTGGTAGAGTAAAAAAGAAAGCCTTCGACAAGCCTATTTTTTTCCTGTTGCTGGCAACAATATTCCAGCAATGAGCGCAAGCCATTGACATTGGCATCCATCGTTTCAATCGGATACTTACGATAATAGATAGGGGAAGCGATGGACGCAGCGTGAATGATATACTGAAAATCCTCTATGCCCTGGGGCAAAGGGTCGGTGATGTCGTGCTTAACCAGGTTCAGATTTTTATCCCCGGCCAGGTTGGTCAGCCAGGCCGGTACGCCCCGAATGTAGTTATCATATACCGTCACTTGCACGCTCTGAGCATCGTTGACGAGTTTGTTCCAATGAAGTACAGACTGGATAAGATAGTAACCCAGAAAGCCGGCTCCGCCGGTTATCAAGAGCTTTTTACCCGACAGACCGGTAAACTCCTCTGCCAAGTTATGACAAATGTAGGTTAAATCTTCCTTAATAACAGTATCAGCACGCTTCATATATACCTCTGATCCTGGCCAGTCAAGAAAATGCTATCGGCCTGACCACACCTTCCAGGGGGCTTGACCACTCTGCCACAATTCTTCAAGGACTTTTTTGTCGCGCAAAGTATCCATAGGATGCCAGAACCCGTAATGTCTATAGGCTGACAACATATCATCGTGAGCCAGTTTTTGCAGTGGTTCTTGCTCCCAAACAGTCGAGTCCCCGGTGATGTAATCCATCACGGCCGGTTCCAATACGAAAAAACCACCGTTAACCCAGGCACCATCACCGTGGGGCTTCTCTCTAAAGTGGGAGATTTTAGTTTCGTCTTGGCCTAAACTGAAAGTGCCAAAGCGACCCGGTGGCTGGACTGCGGTCAAAGTGGCTAATGTTTTTTGCTCTCGGTGAAAACTGATCAACCGCTTAACGTCTACATTGCCCACCCCATCCCCATAGGTCAGGCAGAAAGTTTCATTGCCGATGTAATCCTTCACCCGTCTTATCCGTCCCCCGGTCATCGTTCCATCGCCAGTATCAACCAGCGTCACCCTCCAGGGTTCAGATTTGGTCTGGTGTACTTCCATGGTGTTATTTTTTATATCGAAGGTAACGTCAGCCAGATGAAGAAAATAATTGGCAAAATACTCCTTGATCATGTAACCTTTGTAACCACAGCAGATAATGAACTCGTTGACGTCATTAGCCGAATAGATTTTCATAATGTGCCAAAGAATTGGCTTGCCGCCAATCTCAACCATTGGCTTGGGCCTGATACTGCTTTCCTCGCTGATCCGCGTCCCATAACCTCCGGCCAAAATTACCGCTTTCATAAAATGATCTCCCTTTCCAGGTGGAATATAAAAAGGTTAAAGCAAAATATTTAGAAATCACCAAGAAATTTATTAGAAAATAGTTAGAAAATCATTTGAAATCTTAGGTCAAAAATCGGCCTATCCGTTTATATCTCTTAGAAATTACTTAGAAACTCATTAGAAATTGGTTAGAAAATTATTTAACTTTCGATGTCAAAAATCACATTGCTTCACTGTTTGTTATGTCTGTTGAGGATTAATGGCCGGTACCCCTACATAGGTTCGAGTGAGATACCTCAAAGAACTTGACAACTTACACAAGATGTAGGGGTATAATAGGAGTAAACTACTATATATAGTAGTTTGTTAGACCTGATTTCACCTGTAATCGTTCAAATTCAGCGTGCTTGAGTGATCATTTGGCCACTGGCGCAATTGTTTCTCGATTCTAGTAAGTCGAGACACTGCCTGGCCTTAGCCTCCAACTTATGAACAGTCACACCTAACAGCTTGACAACACTCCCCCCTATGATACAATGACCACAGGACATTTGCTTATTTCTACCTTCCTCACCTCAGCGGTATCCATTGCGCCTTCATCCTCTATCTTGATACGCTTCCAAGTGAGAATGTAACCTGTCAAGCATCTCTTTAGAAACAACGAGGTTAAGGAGAGAGAGGCTTAACAATTAAATTGTAAAACCGGTAGGAATTGGTCAAAAGAGCTGGTAGATTTAACAATGTTTCGATCTGTGCGGCGGTTTATAAGTTACCTAAATTCACATATCCGATTCAAGATTATTCTGCCGTTTGCTATCCTTACATTAGTGGTAGCTATCACCGGGGTTTACCTGAGTGTTCGCCTGGTCGCCGGCCCGTTGGAACAACGCTTCGAAGGAGAACTGATTGAGGCTGGGCGAGTGGTTGCCAATGGTATAGCCCAACGGGAACAGTTGCACCTGTCTGCCTTACGGACGATTGCCTTCACCGAAGGTATCGACCAGGCCCTCATCAACGGTGACCGTGAGCAGCTCCAAACCTGGGTATTCCCCATTGTGGCCAATTCTAGCATTAATCGGGTTGACGTGATTAGTGCCGATGGTCGTCATCTGCTAGCTATCTACCGGCCGCCCGGCACCAGCACTGTTGGAGATTACACGGCCATCGATGAGACAGAGTTGGTCGATTGGTCCAATTGGCCGATTGTGCAAAAAGTCCTGAACGGGGTGGTCGACTCGCAAGGTGACAAATACGTCACTCTGGCTACCGTGGATGGCAATGGTATGTTCTTTACGGCCGGCCCTGTGAAACAGGGAGAGGCCATCGTTGGCGCAGTCCTGGTCAGTAGTTATACAGATGATTTGCTCCGCTCCCTGAGACAGTTAACCTCGGCCGAAATCAACCTTTACGATCTTAAAGAGCGGCTTATCAATACGACTTTACCCAACAGGGATGAAGAAATAGCAGCAGCGATGGCCATTGGCTCCGACGAAGCGCACTTACTGCTGGCGCTTGAAGGTGAGTTTAGCCGGCAGCGCTCTGTCTCTTTAGGCGAAACCTCATATGACCTGTTATTCGGTGTCTTTTGGGCCAGAGGGGAACCGCTTGGATTTTATTCTGTGACCAAGGAAGCCTCGTTCACCGAGTCGATTACTGCTGCTCGTAACCTGATGGTTTTGACCTTTGCCATTACCTTGCTGTTGGTATTCGGTATCGGTTACGTAACCGCAAATGCTATTACCGGTCGGGTGCAACACTTGATGGAAAACGCAATGGCAGTGGCCAAGGGGGACTATAGCCGGCGTATGGAAATTTCCTCTAGCGACGAAATTGGCTTACTGGCCAGCTCACTTGATGATATGACTCAGAGTTTGGCCAGTAAAATTTATGAGCTAACTGTCCTGCACGAAAGCAGTACCGCCATGACCGGCCCAACCGGTCTAAACCTGGATTATATCCTGCAAGCATTGGCCATAAGTGTAAAAGGCGTCATCCAGGGCATTGATCAGGTTATCGTTCATCTACTGGATGATAGTGGCCAGATGCTGGTCCCCAGGGTGGCTACTTCAAACAATGTCAACGCCTTTCCCGCGCTAAACTTCGCCAAAGAAGACGAGATGCGCACCCTGCTGGCAGTGGCCAGGCCACAAATTATCAACCTGTCCGACCTCATAGCCTATACCCCAGACCAATCCTTTAGCCCAAATGGCGATATTGAGATACTCATGATCCCGCTTATCGCCGGACAGGAAACGATTGGGGCACTGACCCTCATCTCGGACGCCGCCTATACATATGACCAATTACTGAACGAAGACAGCCAGCGGCTGTTGGGCACCCTGGCTAACCAAGCCGCCATTGCCATCAAGAACGCCCAACTCTTTGAAGCCACTCAGCGGGCTTACGAGGAATTGCGGCAGGTAGATGATCTAAAGACAGAGTTCATCAACATTTCCGCTCACGAATTGAGAACTCCGCTTGGCGGGATGATCACCTCGGCCAGTTTTGTCGAGAAAAGAGCCCCGCCCAAATTGCATAAGCATATGCGTTTTCTTGTCGTTAGCATGTTACGGATGCGCACGATTGTTGACGCTATGCTGACTATTCAACGTTTGGACGCGGGGACCGCCTTTCTGCGACGAACGTCTGTGGATATTCGGGATATCTTCAAAAAAGTTATTACCGATTCCCAACCTATGGCAGAATTAGAAGGTCACGTGATCACTGTCAATCTTCCAGATAAATTACCCATTATCGAAGTAGATGCGGACAAGATTGGTCTGGTGCTTTCAAATCTTCTGTCAAATGCGATTAAGTTTACCCCCGAGGGAGGGCGTATTGAGGTTGCCGCCCAGGACTATGTCAAAGGGATTTTGATCAGTGTACGCGATAATGGGGTAGGCATCGCGGCTGAGGATCAAGAGCGCATCTTCGAACGGTTCTACCAGGCTCGGGCGGAACACATAGCCGGACATGGGGGCATGGGCTTGGGGTTGACCATCGTCAAACATCTGGTGGAACTTCACGAAGGACAGGTTTGGGTAGAGAGTGAAATAGGTCAGGGGAGTACATTTTTCTTTACCTTACCCTACGTGGAATCGGTAGATACAGCCGATTCATCACCATCCCTGACCACTGACACACGTCCGCATAACGAAAAAGAGCGATTATTAAAGATATCTTAGTTAATCATTAAGCAAGGCTTACAATGCGAGGCAGGGAAGCCAGGCGAAAAAGAACAAGTCAAAGTGATAGGAGCATACTACGTTTTGATGCTCCCCTACTGATATTTTTGTTGGTAGGCTGGTTACTCATTTTCGCTACGGCCACCTTGGGGTTGCAACGTGATACTTACCAATGGTTATCAGTCAACCTGGCCCCTCAGGTTTATGCCGACTATAGTGTCGATGCCATAAACGCCCCTAAATTGGCCCGGGTTAAGCTCGACATCATCGAAGCGGTCAAGCAAGATGCCCAGGCCAGAGAGATAAAACCAATCCCTACCCTGGCTGTTGTCGTTCCTGAAATCACGCCTACGGCTACCCCTACCCCTAGCCCCACTCCTGCTTCCCCCGGTGTTCTAACCGTAAGTGCTGGGGGTCCATATAGTGGGGATGAAGGTAGTCCAATTTCACTCGCTGCCGGAAATTTCAATTCAGCCCTCAATATCGTGCCCGGAACTGTTACCTACCGTTGGGACCTGGACAGCGATGAGCTGTATGATGATGCCGAAGGAATCTCAACTTCAGTGATATTCAATGACGAGGGCGAATATCCTATTGCCGTCCAAGCAAGCGATTTACTGGGACGGGTGGCCACTGACAGAACCATCGTCAGGGTGAATAACCTGCCTCCGATTGTCGATATTGGACCAGACCAGTATACCAATGAGGCCGAAAAAATTGAATTCTCGGCGACCGCCAACGACCCCGGAAATGACGTATTGCTCTATGAATGGGACTTTGGCGACGGTAAGATCGAAGAAAATAACACCTTGCGCCCCAAACATACTTACCGTGACGATGGCGACTACCTGGTGCGTCTCCGGGTTAGAGACAACGACGGGGGCTTTACCGAGGACCTCATGGTTGTTCACGTGGGGAACTTACCTCCCATTGTAGAGGTCGCAGCAAATCGGGTAACAAACGAGGGGAGCACGATTGCCTTCAGTGGCACAGCCTTCGACCCGGCAGGGGAGCACGATACATTAACTTATGCCTGGGACCTGAATTACGATGGACGCACCTTTACGCCTGATGTTCTTGGCTCAACGGCCTCTACCACTTACTCCGACGGACCGGCCAACATCGTCGCCGCCCTACTCGTCCAGGATGAAGACGGGGGGAAAACAATAGAAACCGTCGACGTGACGGTCAACAACGTGGCTCCGACTATCGTCAGTGTTACCAACAGCGGTCCTGTGGACGAAGGGTCATTGTTGAGTCTACAAATCAAAGCGACTGACATAGGCAGAGATACGCTAACCTATGCCTTTGATTGGCAGAATGATGGCTCATTTGATGCCGTGGCCCAGTCAGGCAATGCCTCAAATATTTGGTACAATCAAGGGGATTACACCGTTGGTATCCGCGTCGACGATGGAGACGGTGGTCAGGTTTTTACGACCACCACCGTCTCTGCGCTTAACGTAGCCCCGACGGCAGTGGCTCAAGTTCTTGACACGGCCTACTTTGAAGGTTCCAGCGTTACTTTTAACGGTATTGACTCCAGCGATCCGGGCATCAACGACCTGCTCACCTACCGCTGGAACTTCGGCGATGGCGGTACGGCCAACGGTATTGAGGTATCTCACATTTATGTCGACAACGACGTCTACAGTGCTACCCTGACTGTAACAGACGATAGTCAGGCTGCTGACACCGATTCTATCGCCCTCAGTATCTTGAACGCTAACCCCGTGGCTGACGCTGGTTCTGATCTTAAGGTGAACGAGGATGTCGGCGTCTCCCTCGCCTTCAACGGCACGGCCACGGACCCAGGGGCCGATGATCTGACTTACGCCTGGGATTTCGACTATAACCAAAAGAGTTTCAACCCGGATGCCACCGGTCGTAACGTCATCTGGCCTAATCTCAATCTCGACGGACCCAAGGTATACATGGTAGCCCTGCGCGTCCGTGACGATGACTACCCCTACTCGACCAAGGACGGGGGCGAGGTTGGTGAAGCTATCGACACCTTGAAAATCACGGTAAAGAATGTGGCCCCCAAGAATGTTGATGCGAGAGGACCGTACAGCGGCTTCGAGATGGATGACATTACCCTGACCGCCGGCGACGCTAAAGACATCCCCGACGACGAACTGATTTATGAATGGGACTTCGACTACGATGGCGACAACTTCCACCCGGATAAGAAGAGGAGGGGACAAACTGTCACCAAACGCTGGAGTAATGAGGCGTATTACAATGACGTTCATTACAGTGGGGTTCACACCTATACGGCTATGCTTCGCGTTTCCGACGAAGATGGCGGCGAGAGTTTCGACGCTACCGAGGTCGTCATCAGTAATGCGCCCCCTACGGCCAAGGCCGGGGACCGGTACACAACCACCGTTAACATACCGGTGACCCTCAGTGGGGCCGGCAGCACGGACCCCACCAACAATCCCTTGACTTACCGCTGGGACTTCGGCGACGGTAGTAACGGCACGGGGATTACGGCCACCCACACCTATCTCGACGATGGCACCCACATCGCCACCCTGCAAGTCAAAGACCCTTGGGGGGCGACCGGCACCGATACGGCAATGGTGATAGTGGAAAACCTGCCGCCCACGGCTGTCGCGGTCGTCAGTCCGACCACCACCTTCGAAGGTTCGCTCATCACCTTCGACGGGCGTGGTTCGAGTGATCCCGGCCTTCTCGATACGTTGACCTATCAATGGGACTTCGGTGACGGTGGCACTGCTAGCACCATTACGGCCACCCACACCTACGCCGACAACGGGGTGTACACGACCACCCTGACCGTGACAGACGATGGCGGTGATTCTGACAGCGAATCCGTGGCTGTGACAATCTGGAACGCTGATCCGATGGCTGATGCTGGTTCCGATCGTATCGCCACCGAGAATGTGCGGCTTGACCTGACCAGCAGCGCCACCGACCCGGGTTCCGCCGACACCCTAAATTACCACTGGGATTTCAACTACGATGGCACCAATTTCGATGAGGAAAGTACCGGTAACTCTGTCAGTACAACTTACTTAGATGGACCGAACGTCTATACTGTGGCTCTACGAGTCCGCGATGACGATTATCCCTACCCCACTGGCGGTGGGGGCGAAATTGGCGAGGATATAGTCACCTTGCAGGTCACGGTCAATAATGCGCCACCGATTGTCGAGGCCGGTGGCCCTTACAATGGCCTTGAAACGTACCCCATTACCATGACCGGAACGGCTGCAGATGCCCCGCTTGATCTGCCCGGCCTGACCTATGAGTGGGACTTGAATTACGACGGCACTGTCTTTACCCGGGACCTGACCGATACTAATCCTATTACCAATATCTGGAACACGGCTGGCGTTTACACGACCGCCCTGCGCGTCACCGATAAGGATGGTGGACAGGGATTGGACACAGCTCGAGTCATCATCAGCAACGCGCCACCCAGGGCCGAGGCCGGGGGTCCATACACAACCACTGTTAACATACCGGTGACCCTCAGTGGGGCCGGTAGCACGGACCCCACCAACGATCCCTTGACTTACCGCTGGGACTTCGGCGATGGTAGTAACGGTACGGGAGTTACGGCCAACCATACCTATCTTGACGACGGCACCTACATCGCCACGCTACAAGTCGATGACGGTCGGGGGGGAATCGATACCGATACCGCCACCGTGACCGTAGAAAACCTGCCGCCCACGGCTGTCGCTGTCGTCAGTCCGACTACTGCCCTCGAAGGTTCTCTCCTCACTTTCGATGGGACTGGATCCAATGATCCCGGTCTGCTCGATACGCTGACCTATCAGTGGGGCTTTGGTGATGGTGGCACCGCCACCGGCATTACGGCCACCCACACCTACGCCGACGACCGGGTGTACACGGCCACTCTGACCGTGACGGACGATGCTGGTGCTTCTGACGCCGATACCGTGACTGTGACCATCTGGAACGCCAATCCGGCGGCTGAGGCTGGCCCCGATCAGGTCACTACCGAGGCGATGCCGCTCACCCTGACCGGCACCGCCACCGACCCGGGCCTGGCTGACAGCCATACCTTTGCATGGGATTTCAACTACGACGGGGCCACCTTTGACGTGGAGGCTACAGGTCAGACAGTGACCACTCCCACCCTCTATCTCGACGGGTCAGCCGTTTACACGGTGGCCCTGCGGGTGCGGGACGACGACTATCCGGCTGGGGGAGGCGGTGAAATCGGCGAGGCTATTGACACCTTGCAACTGGCCGTCAACAACGCGCCGCCGGCCGTCGCTGTCGGTGGTCCCTATGCCACGACCGTGGGCATACCGACCACTCTCAGCGGCAGTGGCACCGATATACCGGCCGATCCATTGACCTATGGCTGGGACTTCGACTATGATGGCGTTACCTTTGACCTGGATGGTACCGGCCAGACGGTCATCCATACCTGGACAATTACCGGTACCTACACGGTAGCCTTACGCGTAGCAGACGACGACGGTGGCTTCGCTATGGCCACGACGACGGTGGACGTTGGTAGCCCGCCCATAGCCAACGCAGGCGGTCCCTACCTTGACAACGAAGGCTCTCCCTTCACCCTGGACGGTAGTGGTTCCAGTGATCCGGATGGTGATCCGCTGACTTATACCTGGGACCTGGACAACGACGGCACCTTTGAAACACCCGGACCAATCGTCACCAACACCTGGAACGACAACGGCGTTTTCACCGTCACGCTTCGAGTCGAGGATGGCCGGGGCGGTATTGCTACGGACGGAACCACGGTCACGGTGTTCAATGTACCGCCTAACGTCGTGGCCGGGATCGGCCCCAACCCGGCTTTCGAAGGCAGCCCGGTTACTTTCGACGGCAGTGGTTCCAGTGATCCCGGAGCCAATGACACCCTGACCTATGAGTGGGACTTCGGTGATGGTAGCTCAACTGCCAGCGGCATTAACGTGACTCACACCTACACCGACGATGGGGTTTATACGGCCACCTTGACCGTGACGGACGACGACGGTGCAGCCGGTACAGCCACCTTTAGTGTCACCATCTTGAACGCTAATCCTACTGCCGGGGCCAGTGCCGGTCCAAACCCCGCCCCCGAAAACACCCCGGTTACTTTCGATGGCAGTGGCTCCAGTGATCCAGGGAACGATACCCTGACCTATGAATGGGACTTTGATTACGACGGGGTTACTTTCGATGTAGATATGACCGGCCAGAACGTCAGTACCACCTACCCGGACGGTCCAGCCACCTACACGGTTGTTCTACGTGTCCGCGACGATGACTATCCCTACCCAACTGGGGGGGGGGGCGAAATCGGTGAGGCCATTGATACCCTGCAAGTGACCATCAGTAACACCCCACCCACCGCCAGCGCTGGGGGATCATACACAACTATGGCCGCTGTTCCCATCACACTCATGGGGAGCGGCACCGATGTCCCCGCTGATACCCTAACTTACCGGTGGGATCTGAACAATGACAACGATTTTGAAACTCCGGGTCAGACCGTTATGTATACCTGGACAACAACCGGGACCTACACCGTGACTTTACAAGTAGACGACGGGGACGGTGGGAGCGACACGGATACAACAACGGTCCAGGTCAACAGTCTACTTCCGCTGGCCTGGCTGGCCAGCTCGTTTCTGGTACTGAGAAAAAAGGTCATCGCTCTGAGACAAAGACGAATGGGTAAGCATACCCGGTCTGACCCTCGGCGGTAAGCACATCACTCAACGTAAGTTCAGTTGTTCCGGCGTTGATTCAACCGCCCCTGACCCAATCGAGAACGGTGTCAGGGACAGACTTAGTATATAAGGGGGAAATGTAATGACAGGTCAATTTAATTTAGCCTTAATTCCCGAACGAGCCCTGAAATACTTTGAAGCAAATCGCAATGTAATGGTGATTGAAGATGATCGGATTATGGGCCAGATGGTGGCGGAGATGTTGGACGACGTTGGCTTTGAGGTAACATCGGTTACCAATGGTAGGGCCGCTTTTGAGAAGTTTGAGCAACACCGGATCGACTTTATCGTCCTGGATATCTTACTACCCGAAATGGACGGCTTTGAAATCTATGAAAAATTACAAGAAAAACCCGACACAAAGGATATTCCCGTTATGATTGTCTCTGCCTGGGCTGACGAGAAGAATATTGAAAAGGCATCTCAAATGGGCATCAAGCATTTCCTGCCCAAGCCCTTCACCGAGGATGAACTCCTGTACGGCATCCTGACCTTATTAGTAGACAGTTCTCGCAAAGGTAAATAACTTTTCCTAATAAAGACAACATCAAGAGGAACTCCTATGATCAACCAAAAACACGTGTACATTATCTTAGATTGGCAAGAGCAAGGCCCTATGGAAAATACTGGCCGGCGACTATGGCGGAAGGAGCGAAAGGTTTGTACGCCGGACAATTATCCCAAGAAAATACCTTGCCACAACCCTGACTGTGAGGAAGGCGGATTTGAAATAGGCGATAGAGTCGCTGCCCTCATAACCTCTGGCAAGTCCAGCGAGCAAAACTCCTTAATTTGCAGCAACGCCATTCACGAGGATCGCAGTAAACGATGTCTGCACACAATTATCTATTCCATCACCTGTGTTCTGCCCTATCAACGCGAAGTATCGGAAGTCTTTGCTTCAAAGCGAAAACCTGGCTAATACGCCTCAATGTAAAACGGTCGTATTTCAACTTTAGGGCAAATTTTGCCACCGATGATTGATAGCATAATAATCACCTGCCATTTATCAGCTTTGGAGTCGAGGCTGTCCCACAGGGAGGCTGCGCACCGCGAAGCCTCCTGCGGGTTAGCCGGTCCAAACGGGGCCACGTCCGGCTGAAGCCTCGACTCCAAAATATATTTGCCCCCAAATTGAAATACACCCCTCCCTCCGCATATCCTTGCTGTCACCTCTAACCCATGTTACAATATCAAATCAACGTAGGCCGGACTGACAATGTGTCCGGCGAGGAGAGCATTGTATCTATGGAGCAACCGCATTTATCCTCCCAGCTTGACTATTTGGAACAGAAATATCTGGAAAGTCAAGAAAAAATTGCTAAATTACAGCAACAAACCGAAGCACAAGAATATAAGTTACAAGAACAGACGCGCCAGATTGAAAAATTAGAAGCGGAGTTGGCTGAATCTTATGCCCAACTTACCCGTATTCCTCAACTCGATGAACAATTAGATCGCCTCAAGAACGAGTTGCTGCAGATTATGGAGCAGCAGTATGGTCACCGACCCCCAAGTATAGATCCTGGCCATACCTTAGCGGCGCAACTTGATACGCACACCAAAACGCTGCACGAACTCCGGCGGGAGCTTGATAAAACCCACCGTTACGATGAACAAATCGCCCTGGCCCGGACCGAGGTTGAACGGCTGAACAAGACAGTCAGCACGTTTCAGGCCCAACTCAATCAATTAAATAAACAACTGGACGAGCAGATACGGGCTGCGAACTATCTGGAAGAGCAACGTCGCGTGGACGCTCATCGGTTGGCAGAGTTACAGGCTGAGTTACCTCCGCTCCAGAAAAAAATAGAAACAAGCCTGTCCAAAATTCAAATTGTTGAGCAACAAATTCCCCAATTCGGTAAGTATGAAGTTGCCCTGGAAGAAATGCGGGTGGAAATACGGCGTCACCGTGAGCACATGGATTTTCAAATGGCACAGCGCGAGCGCCAGATAAAAAACTGGACCGAGTTAACCCAAACGCAAGAACGGCGTATGGACGAGTATGAAAGCCTGATGGAAAAGTATGCCGAGCATTACCAGCTTAATAAAAGAGCGCTGGCCACTTTACAAGATTTTCAGGAACGCCTGCAACGTGAGCAGCACCAAGCTGCGGAGCTACAACGTTTGGGTGAAGAGCGCCAACGGACCGCCTTGGAAAAATGGCAAACAGACTACGAGCAACGTTGGCAAAAGCAGATGATTGAGTGGACACCCCGGTTTGCAGATTTGCAGAAAAATATAAACCTTCTTAAACAACAAATGACCAAAATAGAAAAATTTAATCAGGGCATAGAGAAACAAATCAGTATGATTCTGCAAATCATTGAAGAGGATATTCAAGCGAGAGCCATAGCTACCCAGGCATGGCAAGAACGTTTTGAAGAAATAGCTAACGGACAGGATTAACTTATGCGTGTCATCGGCACAGCCGGCCATGTAGACCACGGCAAATCTACCCTGATCAAAGCGCTTACGGGGATTGATCCAGATCGCCTTAAAGAAGAACAGCAACGAGCTATGACCATTGATCTGGGCTTTGCCTGGCTGACCCTGCCCTCTGGGGAACCGGTGGGGATAGTAGACGTACCCGGTCACCAAGATTTTATCAAAAATATGTTGGCCGGGGTCGGCGGCATTGACGCCGCCCTTTTTGTGGTAGCTGCCGATGAAGGGGTAATGCCCCAAACCCGTGAGCACCTGGCCATCCTGGATTTGTTAGAAATTCCCCGGGGCGTCATTGCCATTACCAAAGTAGATATGATCGACGACGAAGATTGGCTGGAACTGGTACAAGCCGACATTGCTGAAACCGTGGTTGGTACAGTCCTGGCCGATGCCCCCCTGATTCCTGTTTCTGCCATCGAGGGCCAAGGTCTTGACAACCTACTAGCAGCTCTGGATCAAGTCCTGGCCCAAGTTCCTCCCCGCACCAACCAGGGCCGTCCCCGCCTGCCTGTTGATCGTGTTTTTTCCCTGAGCGGCTTTGGCACCATCGTTACCGGTACTTTACTCGATGGCCAGTTACAAGTAGGGCAAGAAGTAGAGATTTTGCCCCAGGGTCTTAAAAGCCGCATTCGCAGTCTCCAATCCCACAAAAAGAGTGTTGACATCGCCCAACCCGGCTCAAGAACAGCCGTCAACCTGACCGGCCTCAGTACAGATGATCTGACTCGCGGTAATGTGCTGACCACACCGGCTTGGTTAGAGCCTTCCCAACTGGTTGACGTTTACCTGAAGCTTTTGCTCGACTCGCCCAAACCCCTCCGCCATAATCAGGAAGTAGAAGTTTTTACCGGGTCCACCGAGGTCATGGGATTTACCCGCCTGTTGGGCACCCGCCGGTTGGAGCCTGGTCAGGCCGGTTGGGTGCAGTTGCGGTTGACTGAACGCATCCCCGTCGTTAAGGGGGACCATTTTATCATCCGCCAACCTTCTCCCTCGCTGACCATTGGGGGAGGCGTGATTGTTGATCCGTTACCTCGTCGCCGCCACCGGCGCTTCCGGCCCGAAATCATCAACCGCCTGGAAACATTATTGGCCGGCACACCTGAAGATTTACTACTGACCGAGTTGGATCGACGTGGCCCCTTGCCGGCCAAGACTCTCATTGCCGAGTGTGGGCTGCCAGCCGAAACTGCTGCCGCTGCCCTGACCACCTTACTCACAGGCAACGAGGTTTTTATTCTCTCTGATTCAAGTGAAGCAAAAACAGCCAACGAAGCCAATTGGCTTCGTTCGAAAACGTTAGTGGCCTCACGAGCAGGTTGGGCTGGCCTGCTAGGACAAATTAAGGCCGCTCTGGCCGATTACCACAGCCGTCTACCCTTGCGCATCGGTATGCCCCGGGGCGAGTTACAAAGTCGCCTCAAGCTGGAAACCCGTCTTTTCAACGAAGCCATCCAGCGTGGTCAGCAAGAAGACGCACTGGTTGCGACTGAAACTAACATTTGGTTGTCCGAGCATCAGGTAAAATTCAGTCCAGAACAGCAGGCAGCCGTTGATAAACTCCTGGCTAATTTTCGGCGGGCTCCCTATCGTACCCCCCTACCCAAGGATGTGGCCGCCGCCGTGGGCGAGGAGGTGATGTTGGCTTTAATCGAAGGAGGGCAACTTGTTCGTCTTTCTCATGAAGTCATTTTACTGGCAGAGACCTATAATGAATTTGTTGACTGGCTAAAAAACCATCTACGCCAAAACCAAACCGTTAACGTGGCCCAGGTGCGCAACATCTTCAAAACCAGCCGCAAATATGCCCTGGCCCTTTTAGAGTACACCGATGAGCAACGTCTAACCAAGCGTATCGGCGATGAGCGCGTGTTGCGGGAGTAATGGGATACGAACCCAGTCTCAGTACATCCAAATTTGCTCTAGCTGGACCAGTGCGAAGCCTCCCCGTGGGACAGTCCAGCGGCCAAAACACGGACTGTGGTCCGCTCAGAGCCTAAAAATTGGATCTACTGAGTCTGTTTCTACTCCGCCTCGACAACTTCTACCTGCGGCACCGTCACCCGGCCTGGATCACCATCTGAAGCATAATACTCGCGCGGACTTTGCTCAAAATATGTCAACCAGTGGTCCATTGAGGTCGCCGTCACTTCAAGCCGGGACACCCGGTAAGGGTCAAAGGTAGGGTCAAATGGAGAAACGGCAGGTCCCCCCCAGGCAGCGGCATTCCCGGCATAGCTGTAACTAAAATCACCCCACTGGCCCGATTTCAGAAAATCCAAGGTGTAGGGAAACCCGCCATAGGGTACGGATAAACTCTGCACTTCATAACCGGGCACCATCTCCTCAATCACCCGCTGGCTGACAGCCAACTCCCACTCAATTCGCTCGGCGGTGGCCACGGACAGATCAACGTGGTTAACCGTATGGCTGCCCACTTCCATGCCCAGGTCAACCAGGAATTGAATTTTGGCCTTGGCCCACTTCGATTGGCCAAACAGGGCCTGGTAATTAGCGGTGTCATCACCCAGCACAAAAAAAGTCGCCCGTGTGGGCCACCCGGCCGGGTGCTGCGCGTGAAAATTCAAAAGAATACCCACGGCACTATCCGCATCAATGGTGTTGTCAGCCAATACCCGAAACTGACTGATGTCGGAGTCGTCAAAGGTAAAGACCACCGGTTTTTTACCGGCCGGAACATCAGGGAAACCCCGAATCAGATCAACAAAATTGACCGGATAGTAACCAGCCTGATAAAGACGTTCGACATCAGCCCGAAAATTTTCCGGGGTGCGTTGGAAGCGTTGTTCCGGGTAGCCAATTTTGTGATATTCCAGCACCAGCACCTGGCCCAACTCATTGGCCCCGGCAAAGTAGGGCCGTGGCGCAGGCTCAGATTGGGGCAGCGACAGGAATCGTTGGCCTTCACGCAGGTTAATCTCAGGCCGGGGAGTAACCGTGACAAAAATAATGCCGGCCGGGGTAGCCTCAGAGGGGAGTCTGTCAACCCGAATGAGGTTACATCCCCCCATCAAAAAAAGCCCAACCAGCCACAACATGACGGCCAGAGATCGGGCAGGTCTGGTACTGGCTTGAGACCAAAGTTTTAGTGACTGGGGACTACGGCGAGACAATAAGTGCTGCTGGTATCGTTTCACCCAGTTATTGTAAAGTAAAACCGGGAAATTGTAAACTGGAGATTGGAAATTTAATCTCTAATCTTCCCCCACCCCCCCAGACACGTAATAAAATTGGGGATTCTGGGCAAAATAATCCAGCCAATAATCAAGCTCAGCCTGGATAGCCTGCACCCGGGGGATGTGATAAGGGTCAAAATCAGTACTGTGGGGCGAGGGACCGGCCCCACCGGCCACCATAACCGTGTTGGCATAGGTGTAGGACTCACCTTCCCAGGTACCCTGTCGGACCAGGGCTTGGTTGAGAGGATAATTGCCAAAGGGGACCGACAGGGAGCGAACATCGTAACCCGGCAAGCGCGTTTCCAACTGCCACTGGCTAACAGCCAATTGCCATTGCACCTGGTCCTCAGAACCGGCCGTCAGGTCAAAATGAGAGATTGTATGGCTGCCCACCTCAAACCCCTGCTCTACCAACCACTGTAACTTCTGGTCCTCAAATTCCTTTTGCCCAAAGAGGACACGTTCCGGCACGTTCACATCTTGCAGCACGTAAAAAGTACCTTTGAGGGGCCACTCTGCGGGATGTTCCAGATGAAAATTATACAGGATACCCACTGCCGAGTCGGGATCAATGGTGCCATCCTCCAGGTAACGGAACTGGCTAATATCAGAATCATCAAAAGTGAGGACCACCGGTTTTTTACCGGCCGGCAAATCAGGAAAACCGAGCGTCAGGTCGATAATATTAGCCGGGGTATACCCTTCGGCATACAGACATTCAATATCAGTCCGGAACAGATCCGGGGTGCGCTGCCAGCGTCCCTCCGGCTCACCAATCAGGTGATACTCCAACACCAAGACACTGCCCAACGTGTTAGGCGGTAAAGTGGGCGACGGCGTCACAGTAGGGGTGGCGGTCGGTTGGGGGGTAGGGGTGAGCGTGGGCTGAGGGGTAGGGGTATCAGTGGCAGTCATCGTTGGCTCAGGGGTAGCAGTGGCCGTCGGGGTATGGGTCGCCGTTGGTTCAACCGTGGCCGTAGCCGGCCTGGCTGTGGCCGTATCGGTTACCTGCACCTGGGCCACCGGCGTTCCTCCGGCAATTTCAGCGGCTTGAGGCGTAGCCTCGCTGCCACAGGCGGTCAGGAGAAGGGTGATGGATAAAGTTAGCCAGAGGTAGATGGATTTTGTCATCATAATCCTTGAATGTTGGATTCAGTAAAACTACGGCAAAACTGCGGATTATTGGTTCTTCCTTAAGGACTCTGCTGCCGCAAAAAGTCAAAGGCATAGATACCGGTGTTATGGCCGTCGGCCCAGAAGAACTGTAGAGCGTAATTCCCCACCATTTCCACCGGGCGCTCGGACCGGAGTTCGGCTTTGGTCACAATCTGATCGGGTCTCAGGATACGTAGGGGGTCCTGGTTGCGCCGCTGTTCGTTGCAGACGGCGCAGGGGCAGATTTTACGCAGGTAGTCCAGGGTGTAGGTACTGCGGTAGCCATCGGCCCAGGTGATGCGTACTTCGCGCTGCTCAATATCCACCTCAATGTTGGTGGGAGTTTTTTGAGGAAGAGTTAAAGTATCCAATCGTAAACGCCTCATTGGGTTATTTTCCACCAAATTCTACCTTACGCCGCCGGTTTACACAAACGAGCGAGTAACCCCATAATTCTAACATTTGAGGCATCTACAGGTCAAAATTAGCATAACTCTAACTTTTTTTAAATGTTTCTCTGATCAATTTCTTACCTGTTTTATTTAAAATAAGATTGAGGCTACTAGGAGGGCTATTATGACATATCAAGATAACGAAGAAGGTTTGGTGCAACTACTCCAAGAAGTGGAGTACGTTCCGGGTACGTTTCCACCAGTCTATAGGCTGGGTGGAGTCTTAATCGGCTACGACAAGCTAGAAAAAATTAAGGTTATTGCTGCTGGTAACAAAGAGTCAAAGCAAATAAAAAACAAACAGATCAGACTCTTAAGACGCTGGTCAGGTCGATTATCCAAACAAAAGAATGAATGAAAGTTGTTTAGATTTCAATCCTTAAATTACTAAAAAAGGTCAGCTACGACTGGCCTTTTTTTGTTTGTAACTATTCACCTTAAGGGAGGGTCGATGTGACACCGGGTGTCCGCTTGCCATTTATGCAGCTTTCACTACAATATGCCTAAATTTCCCCAGGTAGGAGTCAATGAAGACCGAAATCAAAACTGTCCAACTGTTCGTTACCTGTCTGGTCGATAAATTTGCTCCCGATGTTGGCTTTGCCGTTGTTGATATTCTGGAAGATTTGGGGCTTGAGGTTGAATTTCCCCAGGCTCAGACCTGTTGCGGCCAGCCGGCCTTCAACGGTGGCTTCTGGGACGATGCCCGAGCCATGGCCCGCCACACCATCAATGTCTTGACCCAAAGCGACGCGCCGATTGTCGTCCCCTCCGGCTCCTGCGCCGATATGATCGTTCATAATTACCCCAAACTTTTAGCCAGTGATATTACCTACGCTGCCAAAGCCCAAGATGTGGCCGGACGCACCTATGAATTTACCCAATTTTTGGTTGACGTCCTGGGTGTCACCAAGCTGAATGTCAGTGCCAGGAGTTGCTTGACCTATCACGCCTCTTGCCACGGCTTGCGTGGCCTGGGCCTGAAAGAGCAGCCGCGACAGTTGCTCAACAACATGGAAGGGATTGAACACAAGGAGTTGCCGGAGGCCGAAACATGCTGCGGCTTTGGCGGTCTTTTTGCGGTCAAAATGGGTGACATCTCCGGGGCGATTCTGCAACGCAAGTTGGATAATATCGAATCAACCGGTGCTGACACCGTCGTCGGCATCGACGTGAGCTGTTTGATGAACATCGCCAGCGGCCTACAACGTCGGGGCAGCCGGGTGCAAGTGAAACATATTGCAGAAGTGTTGAGGGGAGAGGGGTAAATGGTTAGTTGGTTAGTTGGTTGTGAGGATGAAGATGTCAACTGTAAATGTCACTTTTTATGAGCGCGTAGAAGATGCCCTGAAAGATACCCAACTGCATACGGCCCTGGACATCGCTACGACCCGCTTTACCAGCAGCCGGGCCAAGTCGCTGTCCGAGCTGCCGGAAGCCGACGCCCTGCGCGACCACGCCCGTCGAATTCGAGCCCACACCATAGCCCATCTTGACCAATACCTGGCCCAATTTGCCGACGCAGTCGAGCAACAAGGGGGACAGGTTCACTGGGCCGCCACTGCCGAAGAGGCCACCCGCTACGTGGTCGAATTGGCCCAGACCCGTGGGGTCGAATTGGCGGTAAAATCCAAATCGATGGTCAGCGAAGAAGTGGGCGTGAATCACGGCCTGGAGGCAGCCGGGATACGGGTGATGGAAACCGACCTGGGGGAATTTATCGTTCAACTGGCCAACGAGAAACCGTCCCACATCGTTACCCCGGTTATCCACAAAACCAAAGAAGATGTGGCCGAACTGTTCCGGGAGAAACTCCAGGCGACCGAGGCCGACCTGGCTGACGTGGCCAATATGACCGCCCTGGTTCGCCGTACCTTGCGGGTCGATTTTTTGCGGGCCGATATGGGCATCAGCGGGGCCAACTTTGGCGTGGCCGAAACCGGTAGCATTTGCCTGGTGACAAATGAAGGCAATGGACGACTGACTACCACCGCCCCCCGCATTCACGTGGTCATCATGGGCCTTGAACGCCTGGTACCAACCGTGGAAGACCTGAGCGTGATGCTGCAACTTTTAGCCCGCAGTTCTACGGGACAAAAACTAAGTGTCTACACGAATATTGTCACCGGACCGCGCCGGACGGCGGCCGATTCTAAAAACGCCGAGAGCCAAGCCGGCGAGCCGGATGGCCCGGATGAATTACACGTGGTGTTGGTCGATAATGGCCGCACTCGCATCCTGGACGGTGAACTGGCCGAGATTTTATACTGCATTCGTTGTGGGGCTTGCCTGAACGCCTGTCCCGTTTACAAACAAATCGGGGGACATGCTTACGGCAGTGTCTACCCAGGGCCGGTCGGCTCTGTGGTGACCCCCGGCCTGTACGGGATCGATCCCTGGAGCGAGCTACCCCACGCCAGTAGTCTGTGTGGAGCCTGCCGCGAGGTCTGCCCGGTCCGGATTGACATTCCAGGCATGCTGCTCAAGTTGCGCGATGAAGGCACCCGGGCCGGGAAAGCGCCCTTGTGGCTGAAGATGGGCCTCAGACTGTATCGCTTTGTTGTTCTCCACCCGGCCTTGTTTCACCTGGGTGGGCGCTTAGGCAGTTGGACAACCAACCGGCTGGGCAAAAACGGCTGGGTCAAAAAATTACCCGGCCCCTTAGCCGCCTGGACAGACCACCGGGATTTTCCGGCGCTGGCTCCAAAATCGTTCAGTCAACGCTGGCGTGAGGAGCGGGGGCACTGAGTAGTTGGCGCATCCCCATGCGCCAGTTAGTTCGTGCTGTAGCTGGCGCATCCCCATGCGCCAGTTAGTTCGTGCTGTAGCTGGCGCATCCCTATGCGCCAGCGGCAAGGCATAGGGATGCCTGGCCTACGTTTTACACGGAAACCTCTACTGAGGTAAAAAACTATGAGCATCGACCGAGAAAAACTTTTACATCGCATTAAAGACAGTCTGCAACATGCACTCTTGCCGGACGCCACCCCGGAGCATCCGGGGTCATTTCAAAGTTATACCTATCAAGCCAATGCGCCGGTGATCAAGCTCATTGAGGATTTTAGCCGGGAGCTAGAGGCGCTCTCGGGTCACGTCTACGTACCGGCTAACAGCGCAGAAGCTATCCCGATTATCTTGGAAATTTTGCGCAAACAGGAGGCCCAGCGCATTATCGCCTGGGACGAAGCCCAGCTTGGCCTGTCCGGTCTTGGTCCGGCCCTGGCCAGGGCCGGGATTGTCATTGAAGATAGTCACCTGCCAACGGACGGGACGGCTCGCCAGGCTCGTTTAGCCCAATTAAATGACGTGTTGGTGGGTTTAAGCGGGGCCCATGGGGGGCTGGCCGATACCGGTGCGCTGGCCCTGATCAACGGACCGGGCCGGGGCCGGCTGGCTTCACTGTTACCGCCGGTGCACATTGCCTTGCTACCAGCCCAGAAGCTTTATCCTTCGCTGCCTGCCTTTCTGGCCGCCAACCCCACTGCCACCACCGAGAGCAGCAACCTGGTCTTCATCACCGGTCCCAGCCGCACCGCTGACATCGAAATGACCTTGAGCATAGGCGTGCATGGACCGAAGGAAGTCTACGTTATCATTCTGCCCTAATATCGCCCTGCTCACGCTCCAGCAGGTGCAACAAGGCCAGCCCATACGCTTCGCTGGCTCCGAAGGCTTCAAAAGCCAACACCTGTCCTCGAAACTGTATCTCGCACCGATAGCCGTCGGAGGTGCTGATTAATGTCAGCACCGGCTCAGGCTCACCCAGGAGATGCTGTTCCAACAACTGACGTAGTTGGGCTTCGGTGGGCATCCAGACAAGCTCGGCAATCATCATGTAATCGAGGGCCCACTCGACTGCACCGTGGAAGGTAACGGCCAACTGGCCCCGGAGTTTCTCGACCAGTACCGTCATATCGCTGATGACGAAGATGATATCATCCAGGTCCCGGTCGGGAATGGCAAAGAAATCATTTTTGGCAGGCGTCCAGGTCAAACCCACTGCTTTTAATTTTCGAGCCAAGGCCAAAGAGAGCACGATATCCTCATCTAAAATTTATCTCTCTGTAGAGAGGGCATCCCTATGCCCGATTTGTCTTACCAGACTGGGAATAAACAACTAACCCCCCAAAAACGACCAGGGCCAAAATCAGCGCCCCCTGGATGGCCAACATCACCACCTGGGGCCCAACCGACTCAAAAAGCTGCCCAATGAGCAAGGGCACAAGCATACTGCCCAGGCTGGCCCCGACCAAAAACCAACCGGTGGCCCGACCGGTGACCGGCATCAGTCGCTCGGCCAGAGAGAGGGTGGTCGGAAAAATTGAGGCCAGTGAAAACCCCATCCCAAACACCCCCGCCCAAACCATGACCAATGAATCTGGCCAGAGCAAAAGAATCCCGCCACTGACCAGAGTCCCGATCAAATCACCGAACAGGATAGAACGGGGGCCAAAGCGAACCGAAATAGGAATGGCCAGTAAACGCCCCAGGGTCAGCGCCCCCCAAAAAGCCGAGGTTAGATAAGCGGCAATCGTTTCATTGGCCAAGTTCAGTTCCACGGCATAGGTGAATATCCAACCACCAAAGCTAATCTCCGCTCCGACGAAAAGAAAAAAGAACAGGGCAATGAGAGCCACCAGCAGCCGGTTGGCCTGTCCCGCCGGCCCATCTTTGGCCACCGTTTGGGCGACAGGGCTAGGCAGGCGTAACAACCGGACGGCTACCGGCAAGATTAACAAAGCCAATACCCAATAAGCCCAGGTAATGTCGCCGCTGATTAACACCGCCTGGGCAATAATAATGGGCGACAGAGCAGCCCCGACCCCAAAGAAAAAATGGAGGCCATTCATAAACGGGGCGACCCGATCACGATGCACCCAGACCAGCAGGGTATTACCGCCCACATCCAACCCCCCTTGGGCCACCCCCAGCATCAGTAAGACAGCAGTTAACAACCACAGCAGCGACATCAGAGGTGTCAGGAACATCATCAGGATCATCATGAAGAGGGTGGTAGCGATCACAGTATGTCCCGGCACTCGATCATACAATCGTCCCCCCAGAAAGGAACCAAACAGAAGCCCCAGTGCCTGGGCCGTAAAAAGGAAACTGATTTCACTCAGGCCAGTTTGGGTATGGGCGGCCAGGCCGGGCAACGTGGGTCCTAACGCAGCAACGGTCAACCCCAGGGTGATAAAGGCAGCGTAGTAACCGATTGTTTTGGAAATTTTCGCATTAATGGCAATTCTTTTTTGGGAGGGTGATATGGTCGTTTCAGGTAGGTTCATAGTTGGTTAGTTAGTTGGTTGGTTGGTTGGTTTGTTGGTTATAGCTTTTTAGATAATGCGCAGCACTCTGTGTTTTTGACTCGTAGGGACGACTTTAGTCGTTATTAGCGCCTGGAACGACTGAAGTCGTTACTACCTGTGCTCACCTGGATGCACCTCGTCTGGCTACCTCTTCGGCTCATTATAACAAGAGATAGGTTTAGACACAATATCTTTAAGTAGACGCATCCCCATGCGTCTACGGCGGGCATAGGGAGGCCCTGGCTACGCTTTGCCACAAAAAACAGCTAGCCAGATTGATTGTCAGCAGGCAACAGCTATGTTATACTGGCTGTGGCCAGGGGAGTTGAAAAAGATCAAGGAAATTCGCTAATCTGCGTATAAAAGGGAGGGATTATATGTCTATTGCTTTCAGAGCTATTCCTGGTTTACAGGTTGGTCACGCCCAAGATTTTGAGGCGGCCACCGGTTGTACGGTAGTGCTGACCCCGGAGGGAGCCGTGTGTGGTGTTGACCAGCGGGGGGGTGCACCCGGTACCCGGGAAACTGATTTGTTACGACCTATGCACCGGGTCGAAGAAGTGCATGCGGTTGTGCTCACCGGTGGTAGTGCTTTTGGTCTGGCCGCCGCTGATGGCGTGGTTTGCTGGTTGGAAGAACACAATATCGGTTTCGATGTCGGCGTAGCTCGCGTCCCGATTGTGCCCGCCGCTGTATTGTTTGATTTGATCGTTGGCCGGGCTGATATTCGGCCTGATGCCACCATGGGCTATGCCGCCTGTCAGGCAGCCACTCATCATTCCGAAACGGATGAGGTCGGGACGATTGGCGCAGGGACTGGCGCGGCCGTGGGCAACATTTTGGGACCGGCCGCCCGCATGAAGGGGGGCCTGGGAACCGCCGTCATTGCCTTAGACCAGGGTTTAATAGTTGGCGCGCTCATTGTGGTGAACTGTCTTGGCGATGTGGTCAACCCGGAGACGGGGCAAATTTTGGCCGGGGTACGAAAATTGCCAGAAGGCCACTTTGCGGATACCATGCAGTTATTGAAGGAAATGCCGGGGAATCTTACCCGTCCCGGCAACACCGTCATCGGGGTGGTGGCGACAAATGCCAGTTTATCAAAAGAAGCAGCCAATAAGGTGGCCCAAATGGCGCATAATGGTTTGGCCCGCGCCATTCGGCCGGCCCACACCATGTTCGACGGCGACACGATCTTTGCCCTGGCCACCAGTCAGGGCCAGGCTGCCGATATAAGTTTAATCGGGGCCTTTGCCGCCGAAGCGACCGCGCAGGCGATTGTCAACGCCGTACAGCAGGCGACATCACTGGCCGGCGTGCCCGCTCTGCGCGATTTGTGAGTAATTCTATGGAGAATGAATGACAACAACCGTAGATATTCAACTTGAAAATTATATCCTGGAGCAGGAAATTGGCCGGGACGACCTGACCATCATCTATCAGGGTCAGCGAAAATCGGACGGGGCCATAGTAGCCATCAAAGTAGTTGCCTCCCAATTCACTTTCGATCCATTTTTTGTGCGGCGCTTTAAAGATATGGCCCGACAAGCGGCTAAATTGGAACATCCTAACATCGTCCGCACTTACGAAGCTGGCCAGGAAGGTGATATCCTCTACCTGGTTCGGGAGTTAATTGAAGCGCGCCCATTGGCCCAGGTGCTTGAAGAAGAAGGACCTTTCTCTCCCCAGCGTATGTTAACCATTGCCCGACAAATCGTTTCGGCCCTGGATTATGCCCACCAAAAATCGGTGACCCACGGTGATCTATCAGCCCACCGAGTCTATCTTGGCCCAAACGATCACGCCCTGGTGGCCGACTTTGGACAAACACAGGCCATGAGTGGCACCAGCTTGGTGAAGCAGGGCTATGCCGTTGGCTCTCCAGAGACCATTGCCCCGGAACGAGTCCACGGCCAGGGACCAACCCGTCAATCTGATCTTTACTCACTGGGCATTCTCTGCTACCAGATGTTAGCCAATGAGCCACCTTTTACCGGCACGCCAGCAGCCGTTTTGCACGCCCAGGCTTACGAACAACCGCAACCTTTACACGTAACTTACCCCGGCATTTCCGTACGCTTGAGTGAAGCCATCGGACGGATGCTGTCCAAAGGGCTAGAGCTGCGTTACAATACCGGGGCAGAGTTTGCCCGGGCGTTATCAGTGGCCATCGAAGGGACCGCCCCCATACGCGCCCCAGCAGCGGCGGCCACCCAAGTGAAAGCGGCCGGTCTTGAATCCCCTGTACCGGTATGGAGACGGCCGTGGATATGGGGGTTAATTGCTGTCCCCCTGATCATTATCCTGCTGGTTTTGGGCTTCTGGGCTGTATCGATTTGGAATGCTCTCCAACCCGTCGCTACCCCGACCCAGGCTATCATTCAAGCCCCGCCTCTATCACCGACCGCCACCGCTCCGGGGGTCAGGGACATCGCCACCCAGTCTGCCGTAGCCATCGAACCGACACCAACACCAACCGGCCCTCCTCCCGGTCCTACTCCTACTTCTACCCCTATGCCAACGGCTACGCCGACGATCATTCCCACGGCCACTCCGACGTTGGTTCCGCTACCCACCCCCGGTCCACCCACCGTGGTCGAAGGCAGCCCTTTTACCAACTTGCGGCTGGCCCATGGCATTACCGACAATGACCAACCCGACAAAATTGGCACCTCCTTTGCCCCCGGCCCGCAACCAATTTTCCTTTTTTTCGATTATAGCCAAATTGAAGCGGGCACACCCTGGGCCCACCGTTGGACCTGGGGCGATACAGAGTTAGACGTTTTTGAGGATGTTTGGCCTGACAATTTTTACGAAACTGGTACCGCCTGGGTTTATTACAGTCCGGCCGGAGGCTATCAACCCGGTCCTTATCAAATAACCCTGGAAGTTCAGGGACGAGTGGTGGCCACGGCGACGTTCGTTATTCAAACAGGGGGGTTTTAACCACCTTACGCTTAATAATATTGACTTTTAACAGGCAATCAATTATAATCTTGCTCAAATAGAATACATACCTTCGGGGCAGGGTGAGTGGTCAGCCAGGCTGATAGGCCACAATTCCCGACCGGCGGTGATGCTACAGGGGTAGCTAAGCCCGCGAACGTCCACCGATTTTAAATTTATCTCTATTGTAGAGAGGGCATCCCTATGCCCGACACCGATTCTAAATTTATCGCTCTGTAGAGAGGGCATCCCCATGCCCGATTCTGGATAGTTAAAAGCGAGTGGCGCCGATTCAGTGAAAATCTGAAGCCGACGGTATAGTCCGGATGGGAGAAGGTGATCAAATTCGGCATCCCCAATGTTTTGGGATGCCTGAAAATAAAACCACCCCGAAGTATTGTATTGTACTTCGGGATTTTTTATGTCTACCTTGCAGGAAATGATAAAAGTTTCGCAATCTCCAAAGCTGCGTCTTAGACACCACCAGACCGGAACGAAACGAAACTGGTGGCAAAAGCACGGCTTAGAACTGGCTGCCTTACCGGCAGGTATTCTGTTGATTATTGGCTTGTGGTCATTAATTACAGTGATTACTAACTACCCCACCTTTATTTTACCCGATCCGATCAGTGTATTCCAGGAGATGACTAAAATTGCAGCTAATGGTCTCCTCTGGCACCACGCTCAAGCGACCCTGATTGAGATTACCGGTGGATTGACTCTGGGCCTGACCACAGCCACCGTGCTGGGATATATTCTGGCCAAAAACCCTCTCCTGGAACGGTTAGCCGGACCTTATATTGTTGCTTCACAATCAATACCGTCGATTGCTATTGCCCCCTTGCTGATCATCTGGTTTGGCTCCGGCAAGATGAGCAAAGTGCTCATCTGTATGTTGGTGGTTTTCTTTCCGGTGCTGGTCAACACCATTGTGGGCATTCGTTCGGTGGATGAAGGCCTGGAAACCTTAATGCGTTCCCTGCGAGCCAACCGCTGGCAAACATTTGCTATTCTGGAAATTCCGGCCGCGATGCCCGTCTTGTTGGGCGGTCTCAAAATCGGGGTTACCCTGTCCGTCATTGGGGCGGTCGTGGGCGAATTTGTGGGAGCCGACCGGGGTTTGGGGTATTTGATCAATCTATCCAAGGGATTGTTTAGTACCCCCCTTATGTTTGCCGCCTTGCTCGCTCTGAGCGCTATTTCTCTAAGTTTATACCTAATTGTAACCGGGCTGGAAAGTTGGCTCCTGGCCTGGCGTCGATAATTTTTAAGAAGGACGAAAAGAAATGAAATCTCGATGGACGCTGCTACTCCTCCTGACGATAGCCATAGGCTTAGTTGCTTGTGGTACCAGCACGGCCACAGTTCCACCAACCCAAGAGGCCAAAGAATTACGCCACGTAAGATTAGGTGTAGGTTTCATCCCTAACGTGCAATTTGCTCCTTTTTACGTGGCCCAAAGCAAGGGGTTTTTCGCGGACGAGGGGCTTGAGGTTGAGATTGAATATGGCTATGAAAATGACTTTGTGGCTCTGGCGGCTCAGGGCGAACGCGAATTCGCTATTGCCAGTGGCGACCAGATCATCCTGGCCCGGGCCCAGGGCCTGCCGATCACCTATGTTATGAAATGGTATCAGCGCTATCCGGTCGCTTTGATGATTCCAACTTCGGCCGGGGTGTCCAAACCGGATGAACTGGTCGGGAAAAAAGTTGGTCTACCCGGTTTCTTTGGAGCCAGCTTTATCGGTTGGAAGGCCCTCGTTTACGCGGCTGGCCTTGACGAACAGGCCATCACGGTGGAAGAGATTGGTTTTACCCAGGCCGCTGCGGTACAGCAAGGCTTGGTTGATGCAGCCGTAGTTTATATTGCCAACGAGCCAATTCAACTGCGCCACGAGGGCCTTGAGGTCTATGTCATTGAAGTATCCGATTATATCGACCTGGTGTCCAACGGCCTGGTTGTCGGCGATCAATTAATGGCCGACGATCCGGAACTAATCCGGCGCATGGTGCGAGCCATCTTGCGTGGTTTAAACGATACCATCGCTAATCCGGCTGAGGCGTTTGCCATTGCCCGTCAAGTCGTGCCTGAAATAACCGATGAGGCTGCGCCGATACAGCGTCAAGTCTTGGAGGCTTCCATCGAACTTTGGAAAAGTGACCAACCGGGGGTTTCCAGTGCCCAGGCCTGGCAAGACTCGGTTGATTTTATGACGAAAACCGGCTTACTGGAAAAACCCATCGAGGTCGAACAGCTCTATACCAATCAATTTGTAGAAACTCAGTGAGTCCGTTTCATCGTGACCACCCCCATTTTGCAGGCCGAGGCACTTTATAAAACCTTTGATACGGCCAATGGCGACTTATTAACCGTAGCCAATATCAACTTTGCTGTGTCGCCTGGTGAGTTCCTGTGCATTGTCGGCCCCTCCGGCTGCGGTAAAACAACGTTATTGCAACTGCTGGCCGGCCTGCTGCCGGCCAGCAAAGGACGCGTATTGTTAGAAGGCGCTCCCCTGTCAGAACCACACCCGGAGATTAGCATTGTTTTCCAAAAACCTAACCTCATGCCCTGGCGTACAGTCCTGGATAACGTGCTTTTACCCCTACAAATTCATGCCATCCCGGCCGATGAGGCCAAAAAACGGGCTCAAGAAACGCTGACCCTGGTAGGGTTGAGCGAATTTGTCTCAGCCTATCCCAAGGCACTATCTGGCGGTATGGAACAACGGGTAGCCGTGGCCCGAGCCCTGGTTCAACAGCCTCGTATCCTCTTGTTAGACGAACCCTTTGGCGCCCTGGACGCGCTGACCCGAGAACGGCTGAATACAGAACTCCTCCGCCTCTGGCGAAATCGAAATTTGACCGCCATTATGGTCACCCACAATATCCGGGAAGCCGTGTTTCTGGCGGACCGGGTGTTGGTGCTTAGCCCCCGCCCCACAACGATCTCCGCAGAGTTTATCATTGATCTACCCCGTCCCCGGCCTAAAGGCATTGCCTACACCCAAGCCTTTGGGGATTTGGCCTATGAAATCAGGCAGGCCATTAGAGAATAACCTGCTTGTTTAGTACCAATAGGGGAAAATAATCCCACTTTTGCTATTGGCCCACGAAAAACAAGGCTACCGTTGAATTATGGGTCATCACCAGTTTGCATAGCATGTTTGAAATGGTATAATTTGATATGGGGGAATATTTAAGGGTAAAAGTTGATAATAATTTCTGAACTGCTGGGCAGCATTTGACAGTGAGCCATAGACAAGAAATCAAACAACATTCTAGAGGTAGGCAACTCAAAATGCTTCTCCAAACCTTCCAAGAGGAGACTTCGTATGGCCGGTGAAAAGATTATCATAGTGGACGATGAGGCCGACGTTCTCGATCTATGCAAGCGCATTTTAGTGGGCAAAGGTTACCAGGTAAAAACTGCTGACAACGGCTACGAAGCCATTGAAATTGTCAAGCAAGACCATTTCAATTTGCTGTTGACCGACATTAAAATGCCGGGGATGAACGGCTTGGAGATAGCCCAGGCGCTCAAAAAATATGACCCTGGTCTGATCTGTGTGACGATGACCGGGTACAGCACTATGGATATGGTCATCGAGGCCCTCAAACTGGGTATTGACGAATTTATGATGAAGCCCTTTACCCCCGAAGAGTTGAGCCTGGTCGTCACGAAAGCCCTGGAAAAGGAACAACTTAGAAAAGAGAACTTCCGCCTGCGCTCTTTGATTCCCCTTTTTGAACTGAATAAAACCCTGATGGGGACGGTAGAAGTTGACCGGGTGCTCCAACATCTGCTGGAGGTTGTTCAAAAAGAAACCAGGGCCGATCTGGCCGGCCTTTACACCTTTGAAGAGGATAAAATCAGGCCATTTCACTACCAGCTAGATGGTGGGCAAAATGAGATCCAGCAGCAGGCATATGACAAATTGGCTCAACTCATCTTAAAAAACGGTCAACAATTAAGTATAAACCGCAACACGCCGGGCAATAATGAGAATCAGGCCATTCTTGAAGCCCTGGCAGGACAAGCGGTCATTGCTACACCCCTCAAATCCCAAAACTCCAATTTGGGTGCCCTTATTCTGGTCCGAAAAGAGCAAGATTTTGCCCCCAGTGACAACGAATTTTTAGCCATACTTTCCAGCCAGGCCGGTGTGGCCCTGGAAAACGCCCGACTCTTTACAGAAATTCAAGAAGCTTACAAAGAGTTGCAAAAACTGGACCATATGAAAAGCGAGTTCATCAACATTGCTGCCCATGAACTGCGAACACCGTTGGCTATTTTAATGGGCTATGCCACGGTACTGGAAGATGAAGTAGAAGGGATAATAGGTGAGGAGTATTTATCTCATATTATGCGTAACGCTCTGCGTCTGCGGTCGCTGATTGATGATATGCTCAATCTGCAATATCTAGAAAGCGGCGTTGCCACCCTCTCTCATGACAAATTGAATCTGCCTCAAGTGATCGAAGTTGTTCTTCAGGATATGAAGCCAATGTCTGCCGAAAAGAACCTGGATATTCAGGTCCACATTCCCGAAGATTTTCCCCAGATGATCATCGACCGGCATAAATTTGAGTTAATTATTGTCAATTTAATTCATAACGCCATTAAATTTACACCGGTAGAGGGTCAGGTCACATTTACCGCAGCAGTCGAGGGTGAGCAGACCGTTATGGTCGTCCATAACACCGGCACTGTCATCCCTGAAGAAGAATTTGGCCGGATCTTTGATCGCTTTTACCAGGTCGAAAACTCTCTGACCCGCGAACATGGTGGGATTGGTTTAGGGCTCTCTATTGTCAGAGGAATGTTGGATATCTGTGGGGGCGAAATTCAGGTAACCAGTAATGAGGCCCAAGGTACCACTTTTACGGTTATCCTGCCCCTTGATAACACCAACCTTGAGCAAAAAACGCTGAAGCTGTAAGTAGATCCCGCATCCCCATGCGAGGTCGGGCATGGGGATGCCCGCTCTACAAAGAGTCTCAGTAGATCCAATTTTCGACATAGTCCCAGAATTATATGCTTGTACACCTGTTCTATTGCCAAAGCTACCAAATCTAAGCATCTGAGCTAGAAATATTGTTAGGACAATGCGATTGGGCCCTGCTTAGGTACTATTTTGTAG
>DAOUMU010000070.1:0-7118 GCA_034409055.1 Anaerolineae bacterium | reverse complement strand
GTATGCTCGTTGCCACTGGGCTGTTCACAAGTGGTCTGATTTTTGTGACAGCGTCTTAACTTTTGGTCTTGCTCCTCTGTCACCGGCTAAATTATGAAATTTACCATCTTTTGCGTTTTACACCCGGCTATTACTAAATCAAGGCGATATGACTTACGCAGTTGACGCGCTGAGAGGGTCTGTGACCCTCGAATACGGCGGTCACAGACCCCCTACCAACTGCGTAAGTCCTGGGAGAATCGAAATGGATCGAAAATTTAGCTATTACATTGTTCTGGGGCTAATGATC
Source organism: Anaerolineae bacterium (assembly GCA_034409055.1). Classification (GTDB taxonomy): domain Bacteria; phylum Chloroflexota; class Anaerolineae; order 4572-78; family J111; genus DAOUMU01. Next base: position 6,829 of record DAOUMU010000070.1, on the reverse strand, counting down.
GGCATTGTCTTTGGAATGGGATTAGGGGCAGCAAACGGAAATACCCTCTTCGGGATCGGACTTGGCGCCCTCTTTGGTGTATTTATAGGGTGGTTCGTTGCTGCTGCTCTTGAGAGCCGAAATAAAAACAAAAAAGATACGTAACAGCCGCCGCAGGATCCGGAGCTGTGGCGTGCCCATGGTATGGAGTTGCTTGGACCGCCTTTGTTGGTAGAGTAAGGACACCGTATCACTTAAATGGAGTAATTTATGTCAATAGAAAATGAGATCCGTAACGCCTCAGAACAGTTTTACGCAGCGCTAAACCGCATGGTGAACGGGGATGCCGGACCACTGGCGGACATCTGGTCGCACAGCGCGGCTGTGACGACTTTGCAGTCAAGCGGCGGTCGACAAGTCGGCTGGGACGAAGTCCGAGAATCGTGGGAGCAAGTCGCTCAGATGGTCTCAGAGGGACGGGTCAAACTGCGCAATCAACTCATTCAGGTCGCCGGGGATGTGGCCTACGAGCTGGGTACTGAGCAGTTTTCCCTGACGATGGCCGGACATTCAGTCCTGGGGGAGCATCGCGTGACCAATATCTATCGCCGAGAAGTCGGCGGGTGGAAGGTTGTCCACCACCACACTGACCTTTCTCCGGCGATGCTGGATGTTCTCAGCCGTTTGCAGGCCTAGAGGTAAGAGGTTTCTTAGATCTGATTACAGTACATACGACATTAGTCAGGCAAAATTGCTGAGACCTTTGACCGCATAGTTCGCTGATGTCGGAATAGATCAGGCATCTTGAGTCAAGTTAGCTCGTAAACCAGTTGCCTATGGCGCGGGGGCTTGGAGAGGAGACACTCTCCCAAGTTCCCCGCGCCATACGCGATGATAATAAGTATCGCCACGTAGGTAACCCCCTGCTCCCTTTAATCCCCGCCCCGGTGTAGGACAAATACCGACAAGAAAATCATCCGAAACCCTACCCAACAATCAGAATTCTGCTGATAGTTTTCCGAGCTCGGATCGTTTATACTTGAGATAACTTTTAATGATGTTCTAATGTAAACTATCAGTGACTCTACGAAAGAGGAATAAAATGGAACAAGATAAGGCAAGTAAGTTATCTGACGTTGGGAAAAATGTGTGGGATGAAGACGGTGCCAGGAGGAGCACAATGGAACAAGACAAGAAAAAGATGAGTTTGGGACAAAGGTGGGCTAAAGCCCGCGCGACCAAAAAGGTTGTCTTCTGGGCCTGCGTAGCCTCTATGATTCTAACCATGATTATCGGCTTCAATTGGGGCGGCTGGGTTACGGGTGGTACGGCCCACAGATTGGCTGAGGCAATGGCTAAGGATGCTGTCGTCCAACGCCTGGCACCGATTTGTGTCGCCCAGTTCAACCAGGATCTGGGGAAAATCCAGAAGCTCAGAGAACTGAAAGCAGCCAGTGTTTATAAGAGAGATGATTATGTAAAAGAGCAGGGTTGGGCGACCATGCCGGGTGAGGAAAAACCGGACAGTAAGGTGGCCGAGGCGTGCGCCAAACTGTTGGTGCCGATCAACCAGTAGGCCATAGCCTACACTAAAACCGGCATTCTATTTGGAATCCGGATCGTGTATCCCTAGGTAATGATAGCAATGACATCTCCACAGTTGAACCACAAAATCAAAGTATTCATCGCCGATGACTCGCTCATCGTCCGCGAACATTTGGTCATGATGCTCGACGAGTTGGTTGGGGTCGAAATTGTGGGTCAAGCGGGGACTGTGGCCGAGGCCGTCAGTGCCATTCGGAACCTCCAGCCGGACGTGGTCATCTTAGACATTCGGATACCAGACGGCAGCGGGATTGATGTCTTGCAAAATATCAAACAGGATGGGGCGGGGCCAATGGTCATTATTCTAACCAATTATCCTTACCCGGTGTATCGACGGAAATGTCTTCAGGCCGGAGCCGACTTCTTTCTGGATAAGTCAACCGAGTTTGACCAAATCCCGGAACTGTTTGAGCGGTTTAAGTGGGACAAGACCTAGAAGTTTTTTAAGAAAGTTAAGTAGCAGGTTTAAAGAGGATCGTATGTAACTCAAAATTGGTGACCTTCGCGTATGACGAACCTAACTCGAGACCAAGTCTTACAAATCATCGAGTCTGCACGTGTGAAAGGCGAAACGTTGGAACTCCGTCGGGCGAAACTCAGCAAAGTAGATCTTTCGGGGACAAATCTCCGCGTGGCCAACCTGAGTGAGGCGGATCTTAGCGCGGCGAATTTTACTGGTGCTAACCTCTTCCGGGCGGAACTCAGCAGTGTGAATTTTCGGGGGGCGGATCTAATTGGAGCCAATCTTAGCCGGGCTAACCTTAGTCAGGCCAATCTCAGTCAGGCTAACCTGAGCCGGGCGAATCTAAGCAGTGCAGACCTCAGTGGGGCAGATCTGAGCAATGCGGATCTGAGTAGCGCCAATCTCAGGGAAGCAAACCTCAATCATGCCAACCTCAATCAGGCCAACCTGAGCGGGGTAAAACTAAGGGCGGCACGGTATGATAAGGCCACAGTGTGGCCAGTCAACTTTTATCCCACCCGAATGGGAGCGATACGCGAAGATTGATCACCCCCTACCGTACACAAAATCGCCCTTTCTCCATGACGGACACAATCGTTTTGGTTAGGCTAAGTACCCAAAATGGGATGCCAGCATTTTTATAACCGGCTCAATGAAGTCTCAAGGAGACCCAGAATTATGGAAGTAAAGCTTTATGTCGGAAATTTATCGTACCAAACCACCGAGGATGATCTGCGCACTTTGTTTGCGAAAGCAGGCCAGGTCGCGTCGGTGGCGTTGATTAAAGACCGGGACACCGGCAACTCCAAAGGCTTTGCCTTTGTGGAAATGAGCACTCAAGTCGAGGTGGAAAAGGCAATCAATATGTTCAACGGCTTCAACCTGGACGACCGCGAACTGAAGGTGAATCTGGCCAAACCCCGTGAAGCTCGCCGGAGTGGCTTTGACGAGCGGAGCCGGCGCAAGCGCCGCTAATGGGACACAATAGTAAGGAATCTCTCAAGCAATTCAAAGTCGGTGACTTTGTAGTTCATCCTGTCTATGGGGTGGGCCACATTGTCCAGATCGAGGAAAAACAATTTTCTGAGAAGGGGACACGCCTGTACTACAAAGTCACTTTGCCCAGGAGCACTATTTGGGTACCGATAGAGGCTCGGGCGACCTCTCGGCTGCGGTTGGTAACAGCCAGGGGCGATCTTGATCAGTACCGCAATTTATTGAAAAGCCCCCCAGTTTCCCTGCCCAAAAAACACTATCAGCGACATCTGGAACTGGTCAGCCGCTTAAAACAAGGCTCATTCCAGGTGGTGTGTGAAATAGTCCGAGACCTGACTGCCTGGGGCCAGCGAAAGCCCTTGGGGGCAACGGATAAGGCCATCCTTCAGAAGACTCGAGAGAGTCTGTATCAAGAATGGGCCACGGCGGCTGGCGTATCCAACACCGAAGCGATCAAAGAAATTGACGCCTTGTTGCGGACAGGCTGGCAAGTATTGATGAGGTGATATGACCATACTAACCCGAGAACAGGTCTTACAGATCATCAAATCTGCCCGAGCGCAGGGTAAAAAACCAAAACTTCTGGGCGCAAACCTGGCCGAGACCAAGTCGCTCCGGGCGATAGCCAGAGAATCGAAACTGAGCGAGGCAGAAATCCGGCGGGCGACACTCAGCGGAGCCGAACTTTTTCGACTGGATCTCCGCAGAATGGATCTTAACATTGGTCATGTGGAGCAGGAGACTGGATATTACAATATTTATCAGGGTTGGACTGACCACCTTGGCTGGATTGAGCAGGAAGGCGGATATTACACCGTGTATCAGGCGGGGACCCACCGGTGCATTGGCCGGGTCAAGCCAGAAGGGGAAGATTACAGAGTTTACCAAGACTGGACTCACTTGGTGGGTTATCTCCGCCGAGAAGGCGGCCAATATCGAGTTTACCGGGAGAGGACCGGCCCGGTTGGGTCGGTAGAGTTGGAGAATACGATCCAGGTGATCCCTCTTCTGCTAAGTAGCGGGGCGGCGCTGCTATTGCTTTGGTAGCATTGACTGTTTACCGGTTACCCTGGCCTGGCTATACCAAACCAACATAAATGACGGACGACGTTAAAACAGAATTTAGGGAAATAAAATGATAAGCGGTAATAATTCAAGACGACTGGTTGAATTGGCATTTGACTACGTTTCAGCCGAATCAGAGCAACAGGTGACGCGCAAAGCCGTGACGAGGCTGCGAGGCTGGCCACAGAAACAACCACGTTCAAGGTGTGGCTTGAATTGATTGATTACATCAAGGCATGGAACGGTAACCACGAGCATAAGTATCCAATGGGCCGGAGCAGCGCCCTGCAGTTTTTCTTGACCAGGCAAGCTGAATTGGAACCATCGCCAACAGGCGCCCATGAGCAAAATAACAATTGATCTGACCCAAAAACGGAAAAAGGTTAGCGATGGCTAAACAACTGATTTTTCGAGATAAGGCCCGCCGCCACTTGAAAGCCGGCCTTGATAAGACGGCCCAAGCCGTGGCGACCACCTTGGGGCCTAAAGGGCGCAATGTAGCCCTGGACCAAGGGTGGGGATCACCCACCATCACTCATGATGGGGTGACGGTTGTCAGAGAGATTGAGTTGGGAGATCGGCATGAAAATATGGGGGCTCAACTGCTTAGGGTAGCCGCGACTAAAACCGGCGATATTGCCGGGGATGGCACCACGACGGCGACCGTCCTGGCTCAGGTGTTGGTCGGCGAAGGCTTGAAGAATATGGCCGCCGGCGCCAACCCGATGCTCCTTAAACGAGGGATTGGCAAAGTTACTGCGGCCGTATCTGCGGCCATCAAGGCCCAGGCGATTCAGATTTGTACCCGGGCCGAGCTGGCCAACGTGGCCGCCAGCTCGGCGCAGAGTCAGGAAATCGGCGAACTGATCGCCGAGGTATTGGACAAAGTCGGCCAGGATGGGGCAGTGACCATTGAGGAAGGCCATGGCCTGCTCACTGAAACGGAATATGTGGAAGGGATGCAGTTTGACCGGGGGTACCTCTCGCCCTTCTTTATCACCCACGCTGAAGCTATGGAAGCAGTGCTTGAAGAGCCCTACCTGTTGCTCTGTGACCAGAAAATCAGCGTCGCCTCCGACCTGGTGCCCCTGTTGGAGAAGCTCGCCCGACTCAGCCACCGTAACCTGGTGGTGATCGCTGATGATATCAACAGTGAAGCCCTCACGACCCTGGTGCTCAATAAACTGCGGGGCACCTTCAACCTGGTGGCCATAAAAGCTCCCGGCTTTGGCGACCAGCGCCAAGCGATGCTTCAGGATATTGCCATTCTAACTGGGGGGACGGTCGTTAGCGAGGAGACCGGACGCCGGCTCGAGTCGGCCACCCTGGTCGACCTGGGCTGCTGCAATAAGCTGGTGGTCACTAAGGATAAGACCACCATCATTGGCGGGCACGGTGACAAAACTGCCCTTAAAGGGCGTATCGGCCAGATCAAGACCGAGATCGAACATGCAACCGGTGACTACAAAAAGGAGAGGCACCGGGAGAGGTTGGCCAAGCTGACCGGCGGCGTCGCTATAATCAAGGTTGGGGCGGCGACCGGCGTTGAACTCAAGGAGAAAAAACAGCGGTTAGAGGATGCCCTGAGCGCTACCCGAGCCGCGCTTGAGGAGGGCATTGTCCCTGGCGGTGGCGTGGCGCTCCTCAATGCTATGTCTGCCCTGGCTGGGCTGACAACCCAAGATCCCGACGAAGCCACTGCCGTGACTATCGTTCGCCGGGCGTTGGAAGAGCCGATGCGCGCCCTTGCCCGCAATGCCGGCATGGACGGCGCGGTGATCGTCGCGAACGTGCGTCGCCGGCAGCAGGTGGAAAATAATTGCCGGATTGGTTATAATGTGATGTCAGAACAGTATGAAGATATGATCCTCGCCGGCATCATCGACCCAGCCAAGGTGACCTGCGGGGCGCTGGAAAATGCCGCTTCCATTGCCGCCATGCTCTTGACGATCGAGGGACTTGTGGCCGACATCCCTGAGTAAAGTAAAAGAAACTCCATAAGCATGGCTCTTGTGGACTAAAAACCTCCTATGACTGATAAGATGGGCGTGAGGTGCCAAAATTTTGCAACACAGAAGATATGGGAACCTCAAGGATAATCCAGAAAAATACAGCTCAAAACAAAAGCGCGGGATTTCTCCCCGCGCTTTTTCACTACCATACCATCAATATTCTCAATAGGGCTTAATAGCGACGACGGCCACCACCGCCACTACCACCACCACGAGAGGATCTACCCCGCCCCCCACCTCCACCGGAGGATCGTTCACGCGGCGGACGTGCTTCACTAACCGTGATGGTGCGCTGATTCAGTTCATAATTATTCAGCCGTTCAATGGCTTCTTGGGCAGCCTGCTCAGTTTCCATCTCGACAAAGCCGAAGCCTTTGGACCGGCCTGAAGAGCGATCAGTAATGATAGTTATCGACACTACCGGTCCAACTTCGACAAACAACTTCTGCAGTTCGTCTTCGGTTGTTTCGTAACTCAGATTACCCACGTGAAGTTTCTTGTTCATCGGAATTTTCCTTTTAAATAAACAGACTACTGGGCTACAACGTTGCTAGCCTGTAATCCCTTGGGACCACGCTCAAGGCTAAACTCAACGCGCTGACCTTCATCTAAGGAGCGATAGCCCTCAGACTGGAGGGCAGAGTAATGCACAAAGACATCTTCACCCCCCTCTTGTTCAATGAACCCGTAGCCTTTATTAGCGTTGAAC
>DAOUMU010000069.1:0-7097 GCA_034409055.1 Anaerolineae bacterium | reverse complement strand
CAATTATTCAATTTTTAAGCTACTTTTTTCTACTCGGTCATTACCGAGCTATTTGACTTTGTCCAAAGTCCAATTGTGTGTGAGCGGTATTAATTACGGGGAAAACCTGGGTTCGATCGTCACCAGTTCCGGCACGGTGGGTGCGGCCATTGAAGCGACCAGCTTTGGCTTTCCGGCCCTGGCCATCAGTCTTGAAACCCCTAAAGCGTTTCATTTCAACTACAGTGAAGAAGTTGACTTTAGGACGGCTACTCATTTCACGCGCTACTTTGTCCAACAGACACTCAATCAGGGACTTCCGCCTGGCGTCGACATACTAAAAATAGACATTCCGGCCACGGCCAGCCCTCAAACCCCCTGGCGAGTGGCCTCTGTTTCACGCCAGCGTTATTACCACCCCCTTCAAAGCCGACGCAAACGGCTGGATGAGCAAAAGGAGATTGATTACCAAATCGTTATTAATCACGCCACGCTGGAACCAGAGTCGGACATTTATATTTTTTCCGTTGAAAGGTTGGTCGCAGTGGTGCCGATGACCATCGATTTAACCGCACCGGTAACTTTAGAGGGAGTAGCGAAGTTTTTTAATGGGACTATGTAGGATACGGAGCTACCAGCAAACCGATTTTGTGTTGCGTGAAACGTGTTGCGTGAGGATTTCTAACTACAATCACGCAACACGCCACACGTTACCGTCAATACGTCCTTTGGCCTTTGACATTTGCCACTGACCACTGACAACCAACCCTACCACGTTCGCTGAAAAATAACATCATACGAATAATGCCCCCGGCAGATCTGATTATTTTCGACCCGCCACTGGCAATCTTCCGGCGAGTCACAGTAACCGGCCTGCTGTAGCCAATCCAGGGGAATGTGCTCATCCAGGGTTGACAGGGGCGGGGTAAACTGGCTGGTGTAGCGGGTGCCGTCCTGGTGACCCATCACGGCCAACTCCATGGTGGCGCTCCAGACTAAAATCCGCACCTTGCCCGGCCCGTCGACGCCGGTGGGCACTTCAAAATTGCCGTACCTGTCTCCAATAAAAATATCATCCAGTAGATTTTCCTGCGCGTCGGCCACGTAAACGTAAATACTATGATCGCTGCCGCATTGGCCAATGCCCAGGGTCCCATCCCAGCTATTTTCCTCGTTCGTACGCAGCCGGACGTAACGCACTACAAAATCAAACTCGGCAGCAGGCGGAACGGGGACAGGTGTGTCGGTCGGGGACACAGCGGTAGGTGGAGCAGGAGATGAGGACGAGGATTCAGGGGTTAGTGATGGCTCAGGCGGAGAGGACGACTCGGTAGTTGGCGTTTGAGTGGGGGTGGGTGTGTCGGTGGGGGGTATGGTTGCCGTGGGGGAAGATGTTGGTGAGGGGGAGGGGGAGGGGGGTAGAGTCGATGTTGGAGAAGGGGTACGGAACTGGGCCAGGATGACCGTAGGCGTGGGAATTGGACCTGAGTTGACGAAGGGAAAATTACTCAGGCTACAGGCTAGCAGGGTGAGGGTGAGGGAAAATAGGATAAGAGAATGTCCACCCCACCACACGCGACAGGAAACGCCCTCATATTGATAAGCGTATTTGCAGCCAGCAAAAGTCCCTGGTTTTGAAAGCCGGCCCCAAATACGCACCTCAACAAACCTTCTCCAAAGCATCCCGCCCTAAACTCCACAATTGCTTTTCGAAATCCTCACGACTTGTAGAAGCCTTCACTGCTGCAAGAATCCTCTCACTCGTTTGACCAGCTAGAATCAGACAGCCATGTGTTGCTGCCAACCTCATTAATAGTCCCTGGTCTCCCTCCCCTACATAACCTTTGTATACCCGCGGCTTATCCCCAAAAACCCATTCCCGCAATCGAACCATCCCCTCCCACTCGCCGACAACTTCTACGCTTTTTCTTTTCTGCTTCCACCACAAATTGAAACGGGAAAATCCTCTCTGTCCATCTACCCGAACGGTCTCCAACAAGTGACGTGCCCAGAGTTCGGTCAATCCTGCCGCCAATCCTTGCCCAACAACCTCTACCTGGCGTGGACATTCCCTATCAAAGGTGTCTTGATACCAAACTTCCCATTCAGCATCAGGGTCTGAATCAACCAGCCATCTTCCAGCACTTTTCATCTTTTGCCTCGCTCAGTTCGGGGCCGCCTAACAGTCGGAAGCTCATCCGCCGCGCGGCTTTCGCAGTGACACCGCTCTTAAACAAAGACGCTGCATACCCAACATCTCCTTCAAGAGAATTCTCGACAGCGCGGTCGGGTGCAGCACCTGCGGATTATCCCAAGACTTTTTGGAGACACCACCTGTCGGCGTTAGCTGTCATAAGGACCCAGGAAACGCTTACCATCGAAGTGAATGAGATGCGTCCCTGCTTCCTGGACCCAGACTTCCGTTTCCCAAGAGATTTCGCCGATGTACCTTGTCATGTCGCTGCGAGTGAGAAAAGCCGTAACATAAACCAGTCCAGGCCGCGCATCCTGGAAGAGCGTCGCCAGTTCCTCTCGACGCTTCGCATCGACGGGGCCATGGCTCGTAACCGCCTCGATGAGAACCAGCCAGTCTTTCTCGACATGATGAATCACCACATCGGGCATTTTCCCGTGGACATCCACCGAAATACCGAGAGCACGAAGCGCGTCTTCATCAAAATACCTCCATTTGTTGCCCGTATCCCCCACATAGATTACGTGACCACCAGGCACAAACCTCGGTGCAAACTCGTCAATAATGGCTTTCACGAGCCTGCTATGACCGCCAGGCGTCAGATAGATCTCCTTTCCTTCTGCCAGGGTTACAGGAACCATTTTCAACTCACGCGCCCGTGCGTACCGTTGCTTGAGAGTCTCCACTGATCTGAAGTAAACTTTTACGCCATCCGCCCACGCAGGCGTTCCAAAGGTCCTGAGCAATTCGAGCGCGGCCGGCTCAATCTGGTAACAAAACTTGGGGCTGTTGACTGGCCTGCTCGGATCGTCCGGGTTAGGCACAACAAGACCAGCATCAACAAATTGGTGCATTGTCTGTCTTCTGAAGGTCTCACGGGTATTTGGCGCGTATTGCCTGCCGTAATGATCCCGACAGAAGTCCATGATGGGCGTAATACCCATCAGAGGGTCTTTTGCCTCGGACCACGGTGTTTCCGGCTTCAACTCCAGAAGCGCCAACAGAGTGAGAGCAGAACGCTCATTCTGTTGACCTCTTGGGAGGTCAAGAACTTTCAGAATCTCCAATGCTTCATCAATCTTCTGCTTTGCAGCCACGGGGTTAGGGGATTGAATATCTGCCATACGGTGAATCTCCCTCTCCAGCAACTCGTCAATTTCTCTCTGAGATGGGAAATCATCTCCAACACTCGTCCCTAGTGCTGCCAAGATTTCCCGACTTGGATACCGCAGCATTTTAAGGTCGGTTGCGTTGACCTGCGTGTGGCCGTTGAATTGACGGAAGTAACTATCCACCAGGGTCGAATTCAAAAAAACGGCAAGCCCCTTCGCCAATTCAATAGACAACCCAGCATTGTCACGGTGATAAACGTTCAAATGGTTTTCGAAACCTACAAACGAGGCTAAAATCTGTGTCGAATCATAGAGAGCGGCCACAACACGACGGGGTTCTTCTTTGGCCGAGAAACGCTTGACGAGAACATAGTTTCCAGAGGGCAATAGAAGCGATTCAGTTCGCGAGGTCAGAACAATTGCATTCGGCTTCTTACTTCCAGGCTTGGGCCATCGGACGAACCCATTGTGAAAATGGGTGGGATATATGAGAGGCACAGTGTACTCGTTTGGATCAGCCCTCAAGAAATCTTTGGCCCGAAAGTCAACGACACGCCCCGTAGAAACGGCAATCCCAAGGTCATCCAAAGAGTGCTTGAAGCTCCCTACTCGATCCAGCACGAACTGATCCATTTCACTGGTCGCAATGTGGATGATCAGGTCCGGATCATCGGGACTAACAACCTGTTCATAATTGACCTCGCGGACGGTCATGCTCTCCTTAGCCGGGCCATGACTGGCAGAAATGAGAACCTTTCCCCTCTCGCCATTCTTAATGGCGTGGAAGATGATGTTTTCCTGCAAAACATCGTCGGCACCAAACGTCTCTTCCCTTGACTCAAAGACATGAATGCGACGCAACGCCATGAATTTCAGGAATAGCTCGCGGAAGGGCTTGAAATAGGGACCATTGCAAAAACTGCGTGGTGTGATGGCAACCAATTCCCCGCCCGATTCCAACAGATCAACCGCAATCGCAAGGAAAGCAGAGTACAGGTTACTGGTCTCTATGCCAATACTGCTCAGTAGATGCCGATACCTTGAGTCACTTCTGATTTTCTTGTATGGAGGATTCAGAATAGCCCGATTGAATGAATAGCGTTCGACAGGGAACAAGCCCCCCCTCAGCATTTCCACACCTGCCCTGATGAAATCTTCCTCTAACACCCTCCCAACAAATTCTACTCCGCATTCCTGACACACCTCTTTACATTCAACCACCGTGGAATGGAGATATTCCACCAACAATGGCTCCAATTCATAGGCTATTGTCGAAATGCTGCGCGGTCGTGCATCACCCTGGCAAATCTCCTCAATAAACGCCGCTATCAAGATACCCACACCCGCCCCTGCATCCAATAAGCGGATTTCTTGCAGTGAGTCCCCAAAAAGTGAAGCCATGAACCGGGCAACAGAGGGGGGGGTGAAAAACTGCCCCATTTCGGACCGCCGCTCAGAATCGAGATTACGACATGCATCAACACGATAGAGGTCTACACGCTCTGTGAGACCCACCACCGCAACCAGATCTGAAGTTGAATTGACTCTGTAGTGACTCGGTGCTTCCATGCCCACAATTCTAATCCATATCATATTTTTGGTCAAAGGGGTTTCAACTTGCCAAGGCCAATACTTTCTAAATCAATTCAAATATACTATGGGCAAAGTGAGGTTGTCCAGCCTGGAAAAAAAATTCCACCTACAACGCCATCTACCTCCTGCCCATTCAATTTCCCATTCGCTATCTTTCTTAACCAAATCAACTCTGGTATCTTTTGACTCGAGAGAATCATCCATCAAACCATAGCTCTTGATTACAACCGTAAGTTGTGTAGGACTAACATAATAAATGTATACTTGGTCGGGGTTAATTCCATCAATGTTGGGATAACCTGCTACACGCAAAGCCAAGGCTATGGGGTCTGCGACTAAGTTGGTATCATTCAGTCGAGGATCATTATATTCCTGATTGAAAGAAGTAAACCGGGGCTCATTGTCGAAGTCGAAAGTTCTATATTTGTCCCTACTTTTAAGTTGAGGTCTTAACTCGAATGTAAATATTACTATCGTGACAATTATTATTGTTATGACAATGCCCAAAATGGGAACTTTTTTCTGCCCGTTCGCTTATTTATGGTTAAGTAAATCAAATTTCTCGAAACTTATGTCAAACAAAACACTGATCACTCTGTGTCTCTATAAAAAAATGTTGCGTCATCAATGCAAGCAAGCCAACCAGAGACAATTACAGGCGATTTCCAGAAGATTTTGAGTTTTTTTGTCAAAAATCGTCTAAATCCCCTAGAATAGGCCCATTTAGAGTGCACCGAAGATTATTCGGGTAAACAGGTGTTTTTACTGAATATTATTAAGCAGAAGTGGCAAATAAATTTTACCTATTCAGGAAAAAATAAGCGAACGTACAGTTGTTAGGTGCAAATATTATGTTTCAATCTTTTCCAATTCGCTTATTAATAAAATCACATATTTCTTGCATTGCCTCGGTTGCTTCCTTAAAAAAAGGAGCCAGCAATGGATAACAATGGACCATGCCTTTTCCAGCTCTGAATGTTATATCAACACCTGCCTTTTTTGCTTTTAAATAAAACTTCTCCCCATCTTCAAACAACTCATCGTCTTCACCTGAATTAATAAAAATAGGTGGAAGTCCTTGTAGGTCGCCAAATAAGGGGGAAATAAGCGGCAAATTTGGGGGATTATCTCCGGTGTAATACTTGCTAAATACTATCCATGAATTCATTGGCGCGACCGATACCTTGTTCTTAGTTTTATATGAATCGCTTGAACAGGTTAAATCAGTCCATGGTGAAATTGCCACGGCTGCCGCTGGCATTGAAATATTCTGTTCTTTTAGCGCAAGAAGTATTGCTAAGGCTAAGCCTCCTCCGGCAGATTCCCCTGCAATTACAATATTGCTTGGTTTAAAACCTTTATCCAGAAGCCATTTATATACTGCAACGGAATCATTCAACCCATCTGGAAACGGATGTTCAGGTGCTAAGCTATACTCAAATTGAAAAGTAGTAACACCGCAAATTTTTGCAAATTTAGAAACAAAGCCTCTGTGGTCATTACAAGAACCGGATACATATCCTCCGCCATGAACATAGAGAATAACATTTTTACTATTCGCACCATCAGGAATTATCCATTCTGAATTTATACCATTAACATTTTCTTCTTTTATCTCAATACCATCCGGAATCTTTGCGTATTTACTGGCGCCTTTTTCACATTGCTCTCTAAAATCCTCGATGGATGTATTAAAATCAAAGACTTCTCTTTTTAATTTTCCTTTGAACAAATGTCTGTTCCTCATCAGAAAGTTAAAAATTTTACTTTTAAAACTTGGCATCTATATTCATCCTTTATTCTGGCAATTTCTTCCTGCCCATAACGCCTGAGTTCAAGCGATTGGCAAGGGTAGCGAGACTACATCGCTTAAATGTGCCCTTGCTGGCTCAATACGACTGATTAAAAACCGGGCTTGCCAATTCGCTTGCAACGATTTGTTAGCTGCGACGCTGTGATAAATATGGTTTCGTTACCAAAATAGTGTTCACAAATCGCAAAAATTATATGTAAGGAATTTAGATGTGATAGCCGGAAATCTCGCGGGCATTCTAGCTGTTTACGACAAAGCGAACAAATTACAATGTGTTACCGATTATGCGTAATTCATTGCCAAGCATCCTGAGTAGCGCGGAACAGAGTGGAGCGCGTATCGAAGGGTGCGGTTTTGCATCGAATCGGCGCGTTTACCGCACCCTTCGATACGGTTTCCGCTGCGC
>DAOUMU010000068.1:0-26513 GCA_034409055.1 Anaerolineae bacterium | reverse complement strand
CCAGCCGTACTCTGACCATCTGGATTAACATTAATCGTCACCGTCGCCGTCGGTTCGCTGGTCAACACCAGCTCGTAGCTGCCTGTCACCCCGTCCTCACTAATAGCAAGTGTCGTCGGCGCGACATTCACCCCGGCGAAATCATCATCGATGATGCTGACAGTGACCTGAGGAATGGCAATCCCATTGTAGTCAGGATCACTACTGCTGGCCGTGTGGTTGATGACACTGGAATGAAGCCCTTCGACCACATCGTCGTTAACTGCTTTCACCGTGACCGTCTGGGGTTGATTCCAATTCAGCGTTGTGAACACCAGGGGGGTGATCGGTTCCAATTGCCCATCCGTGACGAAGTTGATCGTCACCGTGGCCGTGGGTGCCACAGTCAGTGATACCGTATAAGTGTCGGTTGTGCCGCTCTCGATCACGCTGGTACCACCCCCCGTCTCGGTAATCTCTACATTGTTGTCGGCAATGAAGTTGGCCGTAATCACGTGACTGTCGGTGATGGTCAGGGTGGTGGGATTGGTGGCGGCCAACGGCGCACCGCTCCAGTTGGCGAAGTTCCAGCCGGCGTTAGGAATGGCCGTCAGTTTGACCTGCTGGTTACAGGCATAGGTAGACTGGTCAGGCGTCTTGGTCACCGTGCCGCTACCGGAGGGGATGACGTTGGTGGTGACCGTGTTCTGGTTTCCATCCTCCGGATCAATCGGCGAGGCGGTGTTGAAAAAGTAGTCAATCTCGGCAGTATGCGCCGGATTGCTACCGGCATTCCCCACAAACAGTCCTACTCGGTTTACTGTCATCGGGTGGGAGAAACTAGCGCCAGGCAGCCAGGTGATTCCATCTAAAGAGTAAGTCTGCGTCCACTGGTTCCCCTCTCGCTTCACCCGCATGTAGAGAGGCGACACATTGAGGGCAGCGATATCAGTAATCTGTGAAGTTGTTACAGACCCGCCGACAAAAGCCGCGGCAAAAGAGTTGGTCCTGGAGTTAGTACTATAAAAATCAAAACGGAGAAAATTATTGAAATCTTCTTCAATGACAATACCTTGCATTTGATACTGGGGAGCAACAACCGGAGAATCAAACTTGACCTCGATCTCAAAATCTTCATTGGTGGCCGCTTGCATAATTCGTGGCGCTTCAAGCGCACCTGTATACAAATCATGCCTTGTACCACCAGGCACTGAGAACAGCATATGCGTGCCGTCCGTCGTCGGCATAGAGACGTCTCCGACTGGATCAGTAAAGGTCGTCCAGAGGCTTGTATCCAGGCTGCACGTATTGAAATCATCCGACACAATCCCTGATGGGGCGGAACCGGCAGCAATGGTGGTAAAGGTCAAATCCGTCGAACTGGCCGAATTGCTGCTGCCATCAACAGAGCTTACCTGGTAGTGGTGCAGGGTGTCTGACAGCAAACCGGTCAGGCTAATGGTGTGGCTGGTCACCAGAGCGCTGTCCGTTTCAAGGCCAATTTCGTAGGCGGGGGTTTGCCCATAGATCACGTTACTGGTGGCTGGCTCATTTGTGGTCCACGTCACCGTGGCCATTGTTTCCCCTGGCGTAACCTGGATGTTGCTGAGGATCGGGGGCGTATTATCGGTTAAGGGGGTGATGGTCACGTCGCCAAAGCTGGCATCCGTTCGATGGGCCACCAGCATGAGTGAGCCGTGCGCTTCATCGGGATCAAGGTCGTTGCCATAACCACTGAGATCCCAGCCGGCCGGTTCGGATTCGCTCGCCTCCCAGACTTTGAAACTGTAAAGGCTCTGCCCACCGGCTTCGGTTTCAACTCGCATTTTGAAAATATAGGGCGTCTCCAGGTCTAACACCCGGCCGCTATAGTCGGTGGCAATCTGTATCCCCCCGTTGCCCAGGATATTCAGCCTATAAACACTCGACGTCGGCCTTTTGCGGAACCAGCCCAAGCCGCCCAGAGGATGGGCATAGTGAGGCTGCTGGGCATCATTCCCGTGCCCGTTCCACCGGACCAAGATGCCCGTGCCAGGGTCGAGGTCGCCAAAGAATTGATGAATGGTAATTGGCACGGTCACCTCATAATCCAGCCAGGTCGTATCGCCGATGGCAATCAGCCGGTCATAGGAATTTTCATCAACCCCGACCGGGCGGACAGTGTCGCCCTCGATGGTCCACAGGCCGTCTACTACCTGGGCCACATCCTGGATATTGGTCACAGAACTCCAATCAATGGTATAGGGTTGGGGCCAGGTGTTACCGGTGGTATATTGGACATTGACCTGCTCGACTGTTTCGTTGTTCAGGCTGTCGGTGGCGGTGATAGTGACCTGGTTAGTTCCGGATAGGAGGTCGGCGTAGTCTATTTCCACGTTAAAGTCACCTGGCGCGGCAAGGCGATAACCATCGGGGCCGACAGAGAGGGGCAACTCCGGGCCGCTGTTGAGAGAATAGGTCAGGGAGGCAACGCCATCTGAGTCTGAAACATTGCCAACGACATTGACCCACTGCTGAGGATTGCCCAGGTGCCCAAATTGCTGGTTAAGGCCGTACCAAACATGGATGTTCGCCCCGCCTCCCTTTTGCTGCGCAGCGCCCAGGGTAGTATCCAGATCCTTATAAGCCGAGTAGATTGTTTTCGAGGCCGGGCTGAATGTCGTCTCATCCATAAGCCCGATGGTGAAGTGGGCAGGGACAAAATCCATGAGGCTATCTGAAGCCTGCCGGCCAATCCCAAGGACGGTCATGTTCCCCTCCATCGGGAGGTAGGAGTCGACCGCGCTATCGTCCTGGTGATGGGCCACAAAAAGCGCTCGTCCGGCGAGGCCAACGTTGGGGTCAGCAAAATAGGCCCACTCCTCAGCCACCAGGTCCCCTTCCCAATTATCCAAGGCCAGGGTTTGGGTACCATCAGAACGAACAACGAAATCAGTGCCGGTCTCCAGGGAACCGCCGGGCGTGCCTTCGTAGAGGAACCAATAGTTGGTGCCTGGGGCCTTTTTGAGAACCGTCAGCCTGGCATAATGAGGATAAATCTCCCAAGTACTCTCCCATTGGTTGTCATTGGTTATGGAGTGAAGGGTTACTTTGATGGGCCCCTGGTTCAAGATGGTGCTGGTCGAAGAAGTGGCCCCCGGATGGAAATGCCCGCCGTCATTGGGATGAACCAGGTTGGGAATGCCCCGAAAATTTCCAGCCGAGCCGCCTGTGGGATGATAGTTGATCCAGTCATTACTATCCAGGTCCAGCAGGCTTGAGAAGCCGGCCCCCTGTTTGTGGTAGTAGTAGGCGCCGGTGGTGGTGTCAACCCGGAAACTATTTTGGCCTTCGTCCACCACGTTGTCGGTCAGGGTGACCTGCGGGACGACTGAGGGGGGAGAGAAAGAACCCCCGGTCACATCAAAGTAGATATGGTAGTAGCGCGTCGCGTTGGCGGTGGTAGCGCCTTCCATAATAAAGACGACGGTACCCGAGGCATTGTTCATAGCATCGAAGTCGGGGTCCGGGTCGAACTGAAAAGGTACGTCCGCATCCACCAGTTGAGCGGCGGCGTCGACCTCCACCACCCGAATGGAGTTTAGGTCAAGCGCGCCACTCTGTCCCAAGCTGTTGAGAAGTTGGGTAAAATTAACGGTGGCCTCGACGGGTTTGTCGTAGCGCTCGTAGCCATCTGCACTGACAGTGAGAGGCACTCTATAGCTCCACGCATTGTCCCACCAGGCATTGCCATTTGCTTCCGCCAAACCAGGATAGAATAGGCTCAACATAAATAGCAATGCTACTAAAAGAGAATAAATGCAAAAATTATAGGGGCGCTTCATAGGCTAAAAACCCTTCCTTACGATATCTTAAGGTTTTTGTTTTTTGTGTTATCTGTGTTAATTCTTGGACAGTCATTTTTGTATCAACCCTGGCCCTCCGGCACTTCAGACTGGTGCGGCTACAGCCTGAGCAGTTACGTTTAAACTATCTTGGGCTGTGGTATAGGAATAATAAACTTGCCCCCTTGCTCCCGATAGGTCTCTTGTTGTCGCATAATTTCCTCGGCAAAATTCCAGGCCAACAACAAAACATAATCCGGCCTATCCTCTAAAAGTTTCGAAGGAGGAAAGATGGGCAAATGATTGCCGCCCATATGGCGGCCATGTTTAAATTTATTCAAATCAACCACGTAATCAACTAACTGTCGGTCAATCTCCAGATAACTCAGAAACGTAGCCGCCTTGGCCGCCGCGCCGTAGCCGGCAATGCGCTTACCCTGCTGTTTGAGCCCCCAAAGCAGTTCTAGCAAAGAACGCTTAATTTCACGCACTCGCTCGGCAAAATCCAGATAGTAATCGAGCTGATCAACCCCTTTATCAGCCTCTTCAGCTAATAGGGTATGCACGTTTTCACTGACCGCCTCCCGGTGTTCCACAAACAAGCGCAACGAACCGCCATAGGTAGGGATGCGCCTGACATCATTCAAAAAAAGTCCGTGCCTTCTAAACAACCTGTCCAGGGCTGTGGCCGAAAAGTAGCAAAGGTGCTGGTGATAGACCGTATCAAACTGGCACTGATCAACCAGGTCGGCTAAATAATGCACCTCCATCACCGCCACCCCGGTCTCTTTCAAGATGATTTTTATCCCTTCGACAAAGCCATTTAAATCCGGTACGTGGGCCAGCACGTTGTTGGCCAGAAACAGATCGGCCACTTTACCCTCGGCCCGAAGCTGGCTGGCCAACTCTTGATTAAAAAAGGTGCAAAGCGTAGGAATACCTGCCTGTCGCGCTACTTGGACAGGGGCTTCGGCCGGATCGATCCCTAAAACGGGAATTCCCTTTTCTACAAAATTTTTGAGCATATAGCCATCATTGCTGGCTGCCTCAATCACCAGGCTGTTTGCCTCAAGGTCTCTGGTTTCAATCAGTTCTCCGGCACTGGCTGCGAAGTGCGCCAGGAGGGATTTCGAGACAGAAGAAAAGTAAGGGTAGTCCTTATCAAAGAGGACCTCCGGGGAAACCGTTTCCCTAATCTGAACCAGGGCAGAGTCGGGACAAAAAACCAGGGTGAGCGGGGCAAGTAACTCCGGCTCAATCCCTTCCTCAATGGCTCGTAACTGCTCGGCTGTCAGTAAACGGTCAGCCAGCGGCGTTTGGCCATAAGCTAAAATCGTCTGCAGATTTGTGGAGCCGCTGGCCCGACAGCGCTGCTCCGATTCATAAAACATCTTATTTCTCCTCAATCTCAGACAGCTATCGGCTCCCGCCAGCGCAGGTTCTCATCCAAACGACCGCTGCTTAACAGTTGTTTGATATGCCCAATACGTTGATACCTGGGGCCTTCAAATTCCTCCAAAGTCAGGCCGATCTTTTTGTAAGCTTCGTACAATTCTTGCGCCCCTCGCCGGGCATTCCATTGTGGTTTGAATTCGGGCAAGGCTTGGACGATTTTGTCACTACTAACCCGATAACACCGTTTATCCGGCCCGGCATCCGGGGCAAACTCAAGACGGGAGCCGGGAACGGTTTCGACCACAATCTCGGCTATCTCCCGGATACGATAGTTCTCTCCAACGGGAACCACGTTGAAAGCCTGGTTATGCACAACCTCACGCGGAGCATGTAAGGCGGCGATAAAGGCCCGAGAAATATCTTCGATGTGAACGATAGGTCGCCAGGGGGTGCCATCACTTTTAAGATATACCTGGCCGGTGGTAAAAGCCCAGGCGACCAGATTGTTGAGCACCAAATCAAAGCGCAGGCGTGGGGAGACACCATAAGCAGTGGCATTGCGCAGGAAGATTGGGCTAAAATTTGAATCCGCTAACTTGGTCACATCTTGTTCCGTTTTTACTTTGGAAATACCATACGGGGTGACCGGGTTAAAGGAAGATTTCTCATCTAACAAGTCTTCACCACCAGCGCCATAGTTGCTACAAGATGAGGAGAAGATGTAACGGGTGACCCCCACTTGCTTGGCCAACTCGGCCAGACGCACAGCGGCAGCATGATTGATTTCATAAGTTAAGGTCGGATTCAAGTCCCCCAGGGGATCGTTGGAAAGCCCCGCCAGGTGAAGAACAGCCTCAAACCCCTCCAGGTCAGATGCCTCGACATCGCGAATATCTTTCGTTATCGCCGGAACGTCGGGCACACCTTCGCCAAACGTCGATCCTTTATACAAATCGGTATCCAAGCCGACCACTTCATGCCCGGCTTCAATCAACATCGGGGTCAAGATTGTCCCGATGTATCCCTGATGTCCTGTTACTAACACACGCATCTTATTCCTCCCAAACCTGCCAGGGCGGGTTGCCACTCTGCCACAGGGTTTCCAGAATATATTTCTCGCGCAGGGTATCCATACACTGCCAGAAAGAGTCGTGGCGGTAAGCCATTAACTGCCCATCTTTGGCCAGTCTTTCCAGCGGTTCTCTTTCCCATTGTGTATCATCACCTTCAATGTAATCGAACACACCGGGCTCCAACACAAAAAAGGCCCCATTGATCCAACCTTCACCAACCTGGGGCTTTTCGGTAAATTCTGCTACCTGGTCCCCTTCGAAAACCAGGTGCCCATAGCGGGCCGGTGGCCGAACGGCAGTTAGCGTGGCCAACTTGCCATGAGCACGATGAAAAGCCAACAAATCGCCTAGATTGATATCGGAAACCCCATCACACCAAGTTAACATGAAGGTTCCATTGCTTAAGTAGGCAGCCAGGCGTTTGATGCGTCCACCGGTCATCGTGGGGATACCGGTATCTATGAGTTCAACGGTCCAATCCGGTCTATAGCCGTCCTTAATTTCTACTTCGCCGGTTCCCAAATTCACGGTCAGGTTGCTGTTCAGCGAGCAATAATCTACCATATATTTTTTGATTACTTCGCCCTTATAGCCCAGGGCAATGATAAACTCTTTAAAATCATAATGAGCGTAGTGTCGCATAATGTGCCAGAGGATTGGCCGTCCACCGATTTCGACCAGCGCTTTCGGCTTCACCTCGGTCTCTTCTGCCAGACGAGAACCTGCTCCGCCGGCCAGAATAGCTACTTTCATACTGTTTCTCCTTTATTACATTTGCAATCTTATTTGTTCTTCAAACCGCTTCCTGGCTCTCTCTTGATGCTGCAGTCACTTTACCCGGTCGTCTTAAACGAAACCACGCTTGCCTGACAGCATTTTCCAAATCCATAACCAACCACCTCCACATAGGCAGGTCTTGGCGCCAGTTTAGGGTGAACAAACGGGCCAGTTGAATGTAACATAGTAGTTTATCAAACCAACTCAAGGGAATGCGTCTAATTGACCTAAAATACTCAAAGCACAACCTCCAATACGGAAAGATGATCTGATCCTTTTTTGTTGTATCAAACCATGTCACCACCTCTGTGCTTTCTCCCCACACCCGCCATGTTGTTTGTGGATGATCTCTGCGAAAAAACAAAGGGTCGGGAATTTCATAGAATCGACCAATGAGGCCAAGCTGCGCCAGCAGTGGTCTATCTGAGGCTGGGTAAGGTCCAATCAGTGAGGTCATTTTCAAGTCATTCGCTCGTATTAGACCGAAAACAATGTTGCAGGAATGATCGAGACGAATGAGATCAAAAAAACGTTCATGGGATTTCGGCGAGCCAATTCTTAAATACTGATACTCCTCATAAGTCCCAACCAAGTGGCTATGTTCATCAATGCGTCCTGTCTTGGCGTGACACAAGACGATAGACGGGTCCTGGTCAAGGATGGTAACGCATCTGGCCAGGAATTCCGGGTCAAGTACATCGTCATGGGCAGCCCACTTAAAGTACTCGCCCGAGGCTACCTCAAAGACCCGGTTATAGTTCTTGGCCGCCCCCAGATTTTTCTCATTACGATAGTAACGAATGCGTGGATCCCTGGCCGCGTATGTTTCACAAATCTCCTGGGTTCTATCGGTTGAGGCATTATCCGAGATAATCAACTCGAAATCCGTATATGTCTGTGCCAGAATCGATTCCAGGGCCTCTTCCAGGTAATTCTCGCCATTGAACACCGGCAAGCCGATACTTACCCGGGGCTTATCTTTACCTCTCATTGCTTTTCTCCCTAAACGTCCAAACTACTGAGGTTTTTTAATCCTGAAGGGTACGCTGGTACTATTTCTCAAACTTTAGCATAAGATAGTAGGAACTAAATATGAAACCAGTTAGAAAAAAGTTAGAAACCTCAAGTTCTCCAAGAAAATTTCTATTATATTTTCAAGACGGTTTCAATATCACTGGCAACCAAATTCCCAGACTGATGGTGTCCACATCGATAGTGAAGGGAGCGATAGCCACATCGCTGGCCTTGTAGCCATCGCGGAAGGCCCTGGCTTTGACGGTTGTGCTGCTGGTTAGCGGGAAGGGCTCAGTATACAATGTTGAGGCAGAGGTGGGCTCACTACCATCAAGCGTGTAGTAGATGACCGACTCAGGCGTGGTAGTCGAAAGTGTTACCACAACCGACCCACTGTATGTGCCACCATTCGGACTAATCACTGGCGCTGCTACCGCCGGCATACTACTGGCACAATTAGCCCTATTCTCGTAGAGAAGCACCTGGCCGTGGCTCCAGCCAATCGAGATAATGTCGTAGTCTCCATCCCCATCAATGTCAACCACTTGCGCCCCGTCGTGATGTTCGTCGCCGGTGTAGACCACGTGCTCTGTCCAACTGCCGCCCCGACCGTCACTGTTTTCGAAGACATACAACGTCGCCTGTGACGGATCCGACATATTATGTTCGCCAGCGATAACGTCCAGGTCACCATCGTTGTCCATATCGGCCACGTCCAGACTCATCGGCCCGATAATATTAGCGATTACTGTCTCGGTCCAGGTTGAGGTGGCTGAGATGGGTTGTCCATACCAGGCCAATTTGCCCAACGTGCTGATGGCCTCAAAACCCACCACCGCATCCAGCCGTCCATCCCCATTGACATCGGCCAGCCGATTCCGGTCAGGCTCATCACCGGTACTATTGACACTGTACTCGTTCCACGACTGGCTATCGTTGCGCAGCCATTTGGTCCCCAGCAACAAGTCGATATCACCATCACGATCGATATCATCAGCACTCAGCGCTTCGTCCTGCGAGATTGGAGATACCTGACGCCAGGGCCAGGAATCGGTGGCGGGATTTGAGGGAACGGTTAGCATCTGTATCCCCTTATTCGCCTCATGCCACGAGAGGACGACTTCAAGATTGCCCCCTGCCTGAAAGCGATCAACGGCCACACCCTGCAGGAAGTCACCATCGCCGTTCGAAACATTGTTACGGATTGTGAACGAGCCTGAACCGTCGTTATCCGCCCACACGAACGAGGCATTCGATTCGGAACCTTTGCCCTCAGTCCCTAACACATCCATATCGCCGTCACCCTCAAAATCATAGACCACAGCCATATTATTCAGCGGCGAACCGATTGTGTGGCGGATCCAGGTACCACCCGGATTACCGGGGTTTTTGTACCACCAACCACCGGTAATAATGTCCTGGTGATCATCACCATCCAGGTCAGCCGAGGTGATAAAGACAGTCCGCCAGGGTTTCTCAGAGTCGACCACATGCCGCTCCCAACTGTCAAGATTACAACCCGGCAGATTGTTAAGCCAGATATCCAACCGGGGTGTCTCCCAGTTATAAGGCTTGCCCAGGATGTCCAGGTCGCCATCGCCATCCAGGTCACCGACCTTCGACTCGTGATTGCCATATCCGGTAGCCACCACCGTCTCCTCGAAGTTGCCGTTGCCATCACCCAGAAAGACCCACATCTTGGCCTCAGCATTGCCCCCATCCAGGCGCATCTCGGCCACGAAGATGTCCAGATGCCCGTCGTTATTGATATCAGCCAACTCAAGGCTATGCCCGTGGTCCACATCGAAGCCTAGCAGATCGTGCCCTTGCCAGGTGCTGCCGTTCCACTCGTACCACTGTAAACGGCCCAAACCATCACCGACCACAAAGACCAGTTCGGGCCGGCCACCCGCTTTCAACTGACCCGCAGCCGCTCGGGTGAAGCGCTGGCTATCGTCGATGATGTTAGCTGTGTAACTTGTACCGCCGTTATGCTTGAACCACTGCCCACCACCCACAATATCGACCTGTCCATCCCCATCGATGTCGGCCCTGGCCAGGCCTTCGTGCTCGTCGCCGGAACTCCAGGCGTAAATCTCGGTGTAGGACCAGGGTTGAGTATTTCTTGGGTCGGCCGGGATATCGGCCATAAACAGTTTTTTAGCTCCCTGATTCCAGAAAACTAACTCCTCCTGCCCATCACCATCGAAGTCGCCAAAGATCATATCGTGGTGCTTATTTGAGCCGGAGTTTTTGATTTCGCGACGTGTCCAGGCAGTATTGGCTTCATAATTTGGATAGGGGTTCTCCCACCACCAAATTTTATTGCTATCACTGTCTCCGCCCATAACGACGTCGAGGTCACCATCGCTATCGAGATCGTAAAAGGCACCACCGGCTTCGATGTCAAGAACGGTGTCATCAATCAAGTACTTGGTCCAACCGTTCGTCTTACGTTGGTACCAAACCATTGAGGGTCCCGGTGCTCGTCGGCTACCGACGACAAAGTCATTGAGCCCGTCCTTGTCCACGTCAAAAATCAGGGAGGCCGTTTGTTGAGCAGAATCACCGGGTGGCGGGAGATCACCATTTTTACTGGAGAGATGCACCCACGGGATAATGGCGTTGGTCAGGGGGGCTGCTCGCGGTATGATAGTCTCCCGACAAGCGACTGATATTATTGTGACCACAAGGCACAGAGTTACAATGGATAAAAACAGTTTACGCATCGTTTCTTATGCCTATCTCATGGGAACTCATCTGATAAACATCATCGACAGGCCGACAGGCCGTTCGATAGTCGTAGGTTGATTGGATCAGTTGCCGGCCATTCCGCCCCAGCTCATCAGTCACGCCACGCTCCTCAAGCAATCGCAGGGTGGCCTGGGCAAACGCTTCAGGTGTGTCGGCAATCAGGAGGTGGCGACCTGCTTCGAGAGCGATCCCTTCGCAGCCAATGGTGGTCGAAACGATGGGTAATCCCTGGGCCAGGGCATTGAGGATCTTCACCCGCATGCCGCCGCCCGCCCGCAGGGGGACGATCATTACCCCGCTCGATTCTAAAAAGGGGGTGGGATCGGGAACATAACCGGTCACGTTGATTTTTGGGTCGTTATCCCCAAATTCCACAATCTCTGGCGGCGGCTTGGACCCGACAATATCAAACACCACCTCGGGCCGTTGGGCGCGAATAAGTGGCAATATATCACCCAGAAACCACAGGATGCCGTCGATATTGGGCGGCCAGAACATGGTCCCAATGTGAAGGATATGGTCCGCCTTAGGATGACGTGTGACTGGGGTCACTTCGTCCGTATCTACGGCAATGGGGATAACGGTAATGTTTAGGGGTTGGCCGGCTGCTTCTTCCAGAGCTGTTTTATCTTCCTCGCTGACGGCCAGAGTGGCTTCGAATTGGCGGCAAACTCGCCCCTCGTAAGCTTTTAATAAACGCCAATCGCGGTTTAGCAGCCACTTTTTGGGGCCTGGGCCCATCGTTTGCCACAACCGCCGGTAAAGCACCCACAGCGCATTGTGGGCGTCAAGAATTTTTCGCGCGCCGGGCACGCGGGCTGCATATTGGGCCATATTGAGTTGGTCCGCATGGACGATGTCGAAATGCGTCTCCGAGGCCAGGCGGTCAATCAGCCGCCGCATGGCCGCGCGATCATCGCGGACCATTAGAAACGGCTGCCGGCTCAAGAAACTTAAGAGCATATACCATCCGTCGAGCAAGGCGCTGCGCTTTATCGAAACGGTATAGACCGCATGGCAATATTTTTTCAGGTAACGCACATCATTCGACTGATCGCCGCGCACAAAGGAAACCAGCGTCACCTGATGGTGTTGGGCCAGGTACTTGAGTACATTCCAGGTTTTTACCTTGGGGCCGCTATCGGGTGGATAGGGTAAGACTTGGGTGAGTAAAAGTATATTTTTCATCTGAAATCATTACCTTAAATGCTATCGTTATTTCTGCATCACTTTTGTCCCAAAATCATTTTGTATAGATCGGCAGTTTCCTCAGCACAACGGCCCCAAGAAAAGGATTTTGCTCGCTCTAAACCTTGTCGAGACAATGAAGTCCGCAGAGATTTGTCATTCAAAACACGTGACATTACTACTGATAACTCAGTACAATCATCTACATCATCTACCAGAAGCGCGCTATCACCGACAACTTCCGGGATGGAGGAGTTGTTGGCCGCCACAACGGGAGTGCCACAAGCCATTGCTTCTAACGGAGGCAGCCCAAATCCTTCATAGAGAGAGGGAAAGACAAATAGTGAAGCCGCGTTAAAAAGTAAAACTAAATCTTGATTTGAAACAGATCTCAAGAATTTCACCCGTCGCATCAGGCCCAGTTTTTCAACAAAGGCAAGCAAATCATCATAGAGCTGATGATGAGTCCAAACAATGGCCAGTTGATGTTTCGCTATTAATTCTGATGACAATCGGCTATAAGCCTGCACCAGACATTTCAAATTCTTGCGTGGATCAGCCGAACCTATCCCCAAGATAAAATCCTGTACCAAGTCATACTTATGGCGAATCTGATCCAGTTGTTGTTTATCCGCCAGATGAACAAATATTGGATTAGGTGCTTCATATGTAACAAAAACTCTATCGGCCGAAACATTGAGCAGGCGAACAATATCCTTCTTTGAATTTTGCGATACAGTTAGAATTGCAGTAGCGTTATGAACGGTTAACACTTGAGCATACCGATTGTAAAGATGCATTAACATCCGTTTGGTTGAAAGTTGGGTATGCCCGATTGAAACAGACATCAGCTCAATCGTGTCGTGGATGGTCATAACATAGGGGCAGGGAGACCACAACGCTGCGGTCGCATAGGGAAAATGAATCAGGTCAACCTTATCGCTGACCAGTCGGTAAGGTAAGGAGACTTGCTCTCTGAAAGGGACCCCGATAAGAGGGACTACACTCCTGACAATCTTTAGAGATAGATCAGGTCTAGAGGTAATTAGGTCATTGACCAATGGTCTATCCAGATAGAGCAAATAACTGGGCTGCCCACCTCCCTGTGGTAGATGCCGCAGCAGGTTCTCTACATAAGTTTTGAATCCCCCCGGCTGAGGATGCGAGGCGAGCCTGGCATCAATGGCTATTTTTGCGCCTTTAACATTCATCAATTGTATTTCCTTCTACTCAATTTTGGTCCTCATACCACGCCAAAAGCCGGTTGAAAGTATATGGTGACCAGCAAAGGCTATGGCCGAGGTAGCCCGACTGGCAGCAATAAATAGATTTTTACGTTGCCAGTTCCAAAGCATAGAAGCAAGATAGGCCCGGCTGACGCAACCATCTCCACCTACCGGGTCCAAGATGTCTATGCGAAATCTCTTTAACTGACGCCTGCCGGCCAGCCTCTGAGTAGTTGGCTAATAAATTGCCAACGGGCAGTTAATACGTGGCGCAGTTCTTCTCGCTTTTGGCGTTTTAGGGCCCAAATGAAAGCCCGCCGAAACAGGCCCAGGATGTTAACACCCACCAGGCCGTAGCGCAGTAAAGCTGCCTGCCAGCGACCGTAATGTTTGTCGAAAAAGTGAATTTTACTTTCATAGAGCCGAATCAATTGGGCTGTACTGGTTCGACTGGCGCTACCGCCGCCCAGGTGGATGATCTCTGCCCCGGCCAGGTAGTAAACTTGCCACCCTTGCTGCCACATACGAAAACACCAGTCGACTTCTTCTGAGTACATAAAAAAGGACTCATCCAGCAGGCCCACTTTGTCGATGGCCGCCGGCCGCACTAACATGCAGGCTCCTCCTACCCAATCCGCTTTGTAGACCAGAGGCGTTTCCTCAACCAGGCGACGAGTCCGAAAGTTGCGGCCCAACATTTCTGACCAGAAGGTGGGAAAACTGGCCCAGGACTCTTGCAGAGAACCATTGCTATTGAGCAACTTACAGCCGATGACGCCGGCCTCGGAATGTGTGTCGGCCAGGCGAACCAGAGAATCCAGGGTAGCAGGCAAAACAATGGTGTCGCTGTTAAGCAACAGGAAGTAGCGTCCCCCACCAATCACCAAAGCTTGATTGTTGGCCCGGGCAAAACCCACATTTTCCCGATTGGCAATCAGGTGGACTTGCGGAAATTGCTGCTGTACCATGGCCTGGCTGCCATCGGTAGAGGCGTTATCTACCACGATGATCTCAATATCAAGCTCGCCACCGGTTTGGATGATTGAGTCCAGGCAGTTGGCGAGCAAGTCGCGGGTATTCCAGTTGACAATAATGATGGAGAGATCAGGGACCATCATAACTCCTTTAATGCTTAAGGGCTAAAGTCTCACCCATCGCTTCCGGCTTGGACTGGATGAGTCGATCCAATACCAAAATTGCTCCCATAAAAAGCCAACTATAAACCACGTAGTCAAATCCGGCGATGGTCTGGGTATAGGTGAAGGGGAACAGCCAATCGCCAATGATCATCGCCACAATACAACTTATCGTGCCGGCAAAAACCGCATTGGCCAATCCCTCCGAGAAATCTCCCCGGCCCTTTAGCCGTAAACAAAGTTTATACCCCAACCAGGCCAGGGCAAAAAAGAACCAAAGACACAAGGCCAGTCCAACGACCCCGGTCTGGGCCAGGATGTCCATAACATTGTTGTGAGTAGCCATAGCATCATTGGGGAAATAATTCATATAATAGACGGCATAGCCGGCCGGCCCCGTGCCAAAGAGCAAATGCTTGCCGGTTACCCGCCAGTTGACTTCCCAGGCGGCCAGCCGGGTGTGCCCACTTTCATTGGTTTCGGCCTCAATCACTTCGCCCAGGTAATAGTCGGCATTGAGGGCTACATACATAGTCCCAAGCAAGAGGATGATTAAGAATAGTTTTTTGGAGCGCATAAAGGTAAGGGTACCAAGCGCTACTACAGGCGGCAGCCAGCCGGCCAGCCAGGTAATCTGGTAGACAAACCGGAAAAATATTGCGGCAGAGCCTAAAACCAACAATAACCCTCGCCATTTCCACGACAGTTCGCGGTAAAAAAGCCCCAGCCCAATCCCCAGAACGGTAATCCACATTGTGAATAACCCACCATCATTAACAATTATCGGTCTGTTTGCAGCATATCGCCCGGCCACGGCCAGAACACCGGCCACCAACATGATGGCCACCATTATTTTCAACCACTTCACATCATTAATGTGATTTGCCACCAACAAGAACGCGCCGGGCAACATGATCATTGTCAAGGCCGAGGCTATCTGCACAAAAATGAATTTACTGGAGAGTTTTGCCGGATCGACCAGGGGATCTTTAAAAACCCAACTCCAAACCAACGAAAAAAGGATCACAAACATAAAACCGAGCAGCGGTTTATTCACCGGCGACGGTTTCAAGGAGAAACGTTTCTCCACAATGATCATTTTGAGGAACCAGTTCCCCACAAAGAGCATGGTTAGTAGAAAACTATCAACCAGCTTGCTTTCTGTGCCGGTGGGCAGGGCAATAGGCACAAACGCGGCGGCGAATAGAATGAACAACGGGCTCAGGTCAAAGCGAGGCAATACAAGCTGTAGTCCAACCAGACCAAGCGGAGCAGCCAAGGCGATGAAGACGAAGACCGGGTTTATTCTCGCCACCAAAACACCAACCACAGGAGCTCCCACCAGCAACCCACAGATTATGGCCAGATGTAGCAAGAACCTCCGGTGAGATTGGAGGTAAAAAAGTATTGTCGCCATAATCTTAGCGACTTTTTTAACAACGAGATTGTTTCTGTTAACGAGTATCATAGCCATAAGGTAGTAAGTAACAGGTAGCAAATAGTAGTTTGCTACTTGTTGTTTGCTATTTGTTCGACAAAATTATTAAATTGCTGTCCAATAATCTGCCAATCGTATTTGGACACTACTGTTCGACGACCATTACGACTCAAAGTCTCTCTTAAAGCCGCATCTTGCAGCAGGCGCAACACACCTGCGGCAAAGTCGGCCGCTTCATCGGCGATCAAAATATCTCGGCCCGGAACCAAGTCCAGCCCCTCGGCCCCCTTGCTGGTGGCCACGACCGGCGTGCCCAGGGCCAGGGCTTCCAAGATCTTCAGCCGGGTGCCGCCACCTACCCGCAAAGGAACAATACTGCCCCAGCTACGCGCTACTCTGGGACGGATGTCGTCGAGGTAGCCGGTAAAAATAACCCCATCGTTGTCGGGCAAATGCTCAACGGGCACACCATCCAGTTTGCCGGTAATGAACAGTTTTACCTGGGGTCGTTTGGCCTGAATTAGCGGAAACACCTCTCTCAAGAAAAAATCCATCGCGTCAAAGTTGGCATAGTAGGTCAGAGCGCCGTTGTATACCAGCGTGTCAGGTTCCGGCCCGGCCAGACCATTAGCAGTGTAGAGCTTTGTATCAACACCATTGGGTACCACACAGACGGAATTGGCGTCAGAAGCTACTTCTAACACCTTACGTCGTTCTTGCTCAGAGGCTACTATGCAGCCATCATAATCGGACAGAAGTTGAGCCACGTATCGAGACAATTTCAACCAGGTTAACCAATTACGCCACCTTCGTAACGGCTGGTGTTGATTGGCAAATTGCTCATACAACACTGTTAGTTGAAGCTCATCAAGTACCTTTGGTGTATGCCGCAACGCCAGAGCATAAGGCGCTGTATCAAGCTCCGAAGCAATGACCAGGTCAAACTGGCCCCGATGCCCTGCATCTTCAACTAAGCTTTGCATTTCAGGGCTGTAGATATCAACGACCGACCTGGGACGCCGGGAGAAAAAGCCAAGTAGGGCTTTTAATCGGTCGGGCTGGAAAGGCCGGTAGCGAACCGCATCTACCCGCCGGCAATAACGGCGCATAGCCTCCAGGGCCTCGCCGGTTAATGTTTCAGAGGTGAAGGAAATCAGATCAACTTCATGCCGCAACGCCAAATTTTTGATCAAATTGAAGGCCCGAATCTTCGATCCGTTGTCCGGCGGATATGGAAACCAGCGTGAGATAAACAGAATTTTCATATTTCTTATAAAGTTTAACTATTTACAAACTTATTATAAACCAGGCCGCTTTGAAAAACATAGGAAAAGTATTTGAAAATCATTTGAATTGGGGGGCTGCTTACCCTTTGGCGATTTCCACTTTTCCAAAATACCCCCGCCCATAATCTACAATGGCTTGCAGCATCGCCCGGCGTTGAGGGGCTTTATGACGCCACCTGGATTTTAAGGTCCAGCTTAACAGGGTACGGCCATAATCAAAAAGCAGGGTGTTTAGCCATGGGGACAGCCCTACCTGCGACAATTTCAAGAACAAAAGCCGGTTTCGAGTCATGTAATAATGCACCTGGGGCGACGCTTCTCTGGTCACAGGCGAGATTTTATGCCATATTTTGGCCTGGGGCACGTGCAAAATTTTATAGCCAGCCCGGGCTACCCGGACACACCATTCTGCTTCCTCGTAATAGGCGAAGAACCGGGGATCGAGTGGACCCACTTGCTCGACCAGAGGCATCTTGATCAACAGGGCACAGCCGGTCACAAAATCAACCGGCTGGGGAGTCTGGCCAAATTGGCCCCGATCCACTTCGTCCAGACCGATCATGCATGTATTGCCTCGTTTCCAATTAATGATCCCGCCAGCCGACCAGATGACCTCAGGCCGGTCAAAATAGTAGATGGTGGGGCCGACAATTCCTATCATTGGGTCCGCCTCAGCCGTTTCGACCAGCAGACTCAGAAAATCAGGGGTAACTTCGGTGTCGTTGTTCAATAGCAGGGCATAGTCGACTCCCGCAGCTTTGGCCCATTTCAGGCCAATGTTGTTGCCGCCAACGTAGCCCAAGTTGTCGCCAGTTTCGATAAGCGTTACCTGAGGGTAAGCAGCCCGAATAGCTGCAACCGAATTGTCGCTGGAGCCATTATCCACCACGACAATATCATAAGCCGGGTAATCGAGTCGGTTCAACGAGGCCAGACAGGCCGGGGTGTCCTCAAGCCCATTCCAGTTGAGAATGATAATGGCTACGCGAGGAGGTGTAGCGGTGGTCGGGCCAGGCAGTAAAGTTGGCGCTCGATTCATGGGGATGCACCCCCTGCGAGTCGTTGGCGCACGCCTGACCACAAGCCGTTTATAATTTTTAACTCAGCCTGGTTAAAAGGCTTAAGGGCCAAGAGAACAACAGGGTACACCAGGGCGCCGACTAAAATAACCACGATAAGCGGCCAATTTGGCAAAACTAAAATCACTCCAACCATTATCAACCCCGCCAGGCATGGTTTTAGCAAGGTGTTTTTTAAATCCGTTAACGGAAATTCAGGGTGAAGCACTCTGTAAAAAAGCGCCAAAGCTACAACTTCGGTCAGGACCGTTGAGGCCGCTGCCCCGATATAGCCCCAAATCGGAATGGCGATGATATTTGTGGCCAAATTTAGTAGCGCCGCTGTTACGTAAACTCTGGCCGCTTCTTTCTCTTTATCCGTGGCGGTGGTAATACTGCCACACAGTGAACTGAGATTGAGAAAAGGGAGGGCCCAGATTAAGATAGCCAGGACAATCGCAGAGTTAACAAATTCATCGGTATACAAAAAAACAATTAAAGGCTGAGCTAAAAGCGTTGTTCCGACGGCTATCGGAAAAGAGAAGGTCCACAGAATCTTAAAAGAAGTGTTAAACGTTTTACCGACCCTGCTTTTGGAAATGCCATAATATCTCGACATTTGAGGTTGCAAAGTAGAAAGCAAGGCCCCTTTTAAAAATAAGAGTTTGAAGGTTAAGTTGTAGGCTGCCTTATACCAGCCCACCTCTTCGGGAGAACGCATTAAGGAAAGCAAAACGGTATCTAAATCTGTGGCTGCCACGAGGGTGAAAGTGATGAGGGCAAAGGGTAAACTATGTTTTAAGATTGGCAGCCAATTTTGTGGTGTAATCTGAGCCTTAAGCGTGGCCAGTTTTAAGCGCTTAATATACCTGGCCCCCAGAAAGGTGGCAACGGGTACCCCAATATAGGAGGCCACAATTAAACTGTGAAAGCTATAGCCACCGACCAAAACCAACGTACCAACTGTTACAAAGAAGACCTGGATGATGGTGCTCAGGATTGAGACATAATCTACTCGCTCACGCCCCTCTAAAACGATAGTAACGGGACCAAAAAAAGCATGTAGAAAGAACCCCATACAGACCAAAAAAATGCCCAGAATCATATTGGTTGAGTAGCCGGCAATAAAAAAGGCGCTGGCGGTAATGAAAATGATGGCGATAATTGAAAGGATCAGCCGAATGACGACCAAATTCCAAAACAATTCGTCGGCCTGGCGACGACCGCGGGCGATTTCGCGTCTGGCATATTGAGTCATCCCCAAGTCACCGATAATAGAAAAGATACCGGCGTAAGCTAAAGCCGTGGTATAAAAGCCAAAGCGCTCATCTCCCAATTGCCGGACCACGTAGACATTAAAAACAAAGCCAAGGAGCTTTATAACAAAATCCGCGCCCAGATAAAAGGCTGAATTTCTAATGAGGATGCTGGTCGCCTTTTGACCACTTTCTAAAACTGACTGGGAGGCTGGGTTAGGTAGCAAAGAATCATCTTTTAGCATATTAGTTCATTGCCGTTACTTTTTTAGATAAAATGGATTGGTAGATGCGCGAAAGTTCAGCCATCTCAGCTTCTAACGTTACGGGCGGCGCGATGTTTTCTTGCAAACTGTTTAACATTTCCGGGTTATTAAGAATTGTATTTAGTTTTTGGGCTAAATCATCTGCGTTGTTAGGTGCGAATAATAAGCCAGTCTTGTGATCGGTCACCAGTTCGGCCATCCCGCCCAGGTTAGAGGCAATGACCGGCGTTTGGTGAGCAAAGGCTTCTAAAATTACATTTGGGCTGTTTTCGTACCAGACGGACGGCACAACTAAAATATCTATCCCCTCATAAATCTGGGTGATTTGGTGATTATTAAAAATCTCTAAAAACTGAACTCGCTCATCATCAGCGATTGTATCCTGTAATTTGCGGTAAAAATTGGGGAATTGGGCAGTATCGCCATATAATTTTAATTGAGCATAACGCGAGGTCTGGTTCAGTTTTAAAAAAGCCTCAATTAAAACGTGTACCCCCTTATGAGGCGCAATCTGCCCAATATAACCTATTCGCAATTGGGTTGAGGCCGATTTTTTAAGTGGGGGTGACGGCATATGGGCCAACCCCTGGCGCAAAAAGCGCATATTCTGGGCTTTAAAACCTTTATTAATATAAATTTGCTTGAGGAAATTGGACGGGCAAATGGCCACCTCAACTTGACTGAGCGCAGTTTGTAAAGCCTTGACCCGATCATCAACTTTGGCTATGCGATCTGAAACGATTGGGAGGGCTTGTGCCCACCGCCAAAAAATATCAGTTAAAACTGGTGCTTTTTGAGCCGGTAATCTAAAACGGCGTTTCTTTTCGAAGCCACAACGCACGCAATCCAACGACCTATTTTCAATACACACCTGGCCGGAAGTTCGCCGTAGGGTATGTCGTTGACACAGAAACCAAAAATCGGTCAAGGTCAGAGCTATGGGAATAGCCTGGCGCTTGGCTGCTTTTATCGCCGCCGCTGTCATTAAGTAGCCACTAATTAAATGAAAGATGTCTGGCTTTTCCTCAACCAGATAGTCAGTTAAGTGATTCTCAAGCCAGGGATTATCATACTCCCATTTAGCCTGATCTGGCGCGTTTGACAGGTTCAAGAACAAACGCCTTACGGCCAATCCATCGAACTCATCATCAACCCACCGCAGGTCGACTGTGCCAGAGTCGTTGATCGACTCTACACAAATGACCTTGACCGTGTGCCCCTGCTTCTGAAGCCAAGTGGCCGTTCGGTGAGCACGCCATTCAGCCCCGCCCCTGAAGGTTGGAGGAAAATGATGCACGGCGATGATAATTTTTAGAGGTTGGTTGAGAGCCTCATTACACATAACATATCTGATTAAATTCTCAACTCTACTGGCAAATTTCTAGCCAAAGGGGTATTAAGAATTGACTGACTCCGGTTTTGACAGACCATCAATCAAAAAATCTACGCATCATCATTTCAAGAGTAATAATAGGTGCAATCTTGCCAATTGTATGCACTTCTAACCCAGACTGGTGACGACGCCATAGAGACCGCAAAAACTCTGGGTTAAAAATGCCTCGTTGCAGAGTCCAGTCTCCCAACAAGATATTTTTTCCCCACTCTTGTAACTCATTGCGTAACCAGTTCTCATAATCAGCATAAAGGGTGGTATACTCTGGAAATACCGATGGCACATAACGATTCGCAAATGACTTACTTTTCTGAATCAGCTTGGCCGCAGTACGAGACAGTTTACTCCCCGTGATTGGCAGATTGTCTTTATCATAAGGAACGTACGCCAGATGTGGCATCATTTCAAGAATAATTGCTCGCCGTAATTTGCGTTTAAAGAGCATCTCAGGTGGCAGGGCATAAACAAATTCGAAGTAAGGGTAATCGTAGAAGGGGAAACGCTGTTCAAAATGTGACCGATGAAAGACTGTAAAGTACTGAAACAGTCTGCGAGTAGGATTGCACAGGGCAAAATATGCCGCTCGCTGCGCATAGGGCAAGTAATCGTACTTAGCCAACTCTGAGCAAAACGAATCAAAGGCCAAACCACACATTTGGGCAGAAATTTTTGGCGAGAATAAGAACTTTTCCTCAGCCTCATTGATGGAAGGCCATGTTGTTTCCTGGCAAAGCAAGTAAAACAAACGGCTGGAAAATGCTATATCATCCGGCGCCTGTAAGAGAGCCTGATCTCCCCAATCGATCGCTGACTCCTCACCACCAAAACCAGTTAAATTTATATCGATTAATGAACGAACCTGATCCAAGATGCTGATCCCATGGGCATGGATCCAGCTATGAAAACCTTCTGTTAGTTCCAGGTGAAAATCAGAAAAATCTTCTACCCATCTTCCATCTAAAAACTCAAAGTAGTGATGCTTCGTGCCAACTTTGGCCGCAATCCTTTGGGCGTAGATCACATCCCGACAGCCCTGTTGCCCGAAAGTAATCGTGGTAATTGGAAACAGGTCACGGCTAATCAACCCCAGAATAACACGCGAGTCCAAGCCGGCGCTCAAATATACCCCTAAACGATAGGGCCCCACTGTTAATTTGTCTATTGCTGTCTTAAACAAACGGCCAGCTTCCTCTACCGCATCTTCAAAGGTCAAAGTTGCCGGAAGCGGAGGGATTTGTGAAAAATCCCAGTATGGCTGAATGGCCAAGCTGTCAGTCCGTATGTTGTAGCGTAGCATTGAAGCGTTGGGTAAAAGTTTAAGACCTTCGAAGAAGGTCTTATCGCCTAGCAAGTGTTGAAACCGCACGTATTCAGCCAGGGCAATTAAATCGAGTTCTTTGTGGAAGTCGGGATCACACAAAATCCCCTTCATCTCTGGCGCAAAGATCAGCTTGCCGTTGTAATGGGCAAATAAAAGTGGACATAAGCCAAAACGATCATTGGCAATGAGTACTTCCTGCCGGCTGCAGTTCCAAATAGCCAGTAAGAACACACCTTCCAAGTCATGAATGAATTGATCCCCTTTGGCTTGGTATAGCCGCAGTATCAGTTCCAAATCACTGTTATCTCTAAAAGTGTATCCTTTTGCCTTCAAATCACGGCGGAGTGTTGAGGCGCCATAGAGTTCACCACTCAGGAAAACCATCAGCTTTCCATCTTCGCTACAGATAGGCTGCTGTTCTTGGTTAAAAATGCCAATACCAATTCGTCCCAGACCTACCCCAACCTTTTCATCACGATGAGTCTCGATTATATACCAGGCGCGGTATGACATCACCGCGCCCATTTGAGCAATAAGCGGTCCGATCGGCGAATTTTGCTTACTATCCAAAACACCAAAAATGCCACTCATTCGTTAACCCTTTTTGATAAACCATTCATTGCCTCATATCTCCGGTATGAAATGTAGCAACTCGATTCAGGGTAACTCCCAGTTTCCACTCGACAAAGCGGTCAATGGCTGCCCAGCGGACTGCTCCAGGCAGGCGTGACCAGCGAACGTGAGTTTGCCAGGCAAGCCGGCGCCACAGACCGTTCAAACCTTGGCTTTTCCAAATATGTGATATTTGGGCGATCTTGTTCGCTGAAACGCTAACTGCACCATTATCTAACTCATGATGATTTTGCCAGCTTACAGCGCGGGCTATCTCACCCACCGATTGCCTCTCTCGGCGTGCGCTTTGCAGCAAGTTGGCGACGACTTTGGCAAAAATTGTCTCGACTATATAATGAATATCCTCGGCATCGAAGCCAGCCGAGCGTATGTCGACGGCCAGCACACCTCCACAATTCGCAACAAAATCCGGTATAACCAAGACATCACGAACAATCAGCCGTCGTTCAGCCTCGAGTGTTATGGGGGCGTTGGCAATGGGTACTACCCATCTAGCTTGCACTTGATCAGCGTTGTCAGCATGGATCACGTATGACCGGGCACCCGGGATAAGCACATCTACGGGTTGTGTAAATAGGGCCTCTCGGGTGATCTGCCGGGCCTCTGGATAATGGTCCACCAATTGGCCACCGTGCTGCTGTTTCAAAGATAGCAACCGTGAAACGTCCAAACCCTCTTCAGCCACAATCCCCCCTCTGGAGGTTGACAGGGCTATGAGTTTGGCCCCGGCTTGGCCTAACAGGTCGGCCACAACGCTGCCGACCTTGCCAAAGCCCTCAAGGGCGACGCGTAAGCCAGGCAATTCCAAGCCATTGAAACCGGCAACCTGCCGGATTGTCTCGAATACCGTCAAGCCAGTGTAAAACGCGGCATTGACTTGTTGACCAGTCAGGGGTCGCCCGGCCCCACGCATAATCGCCCGCAAATCGTTCACGGTCATGCCAAAGTCGACTCCAGGATAGTAAACCTGCTGACGCACGAGTGGGGCGATAGAACGGCCAAACCTTTCCATCAAGGTAGGCCGGTCACAGCCAACTTGCTGCGGGTCGGCGGAGATACCGCCCATAGCTCCCCCCATTGGTATGTTGAGAAATGCCCACTTATACGTCAACGTCCGGGCCAGGCTGATGAGTTCATCGGGAGAGACATCGGGCGATGATATAATAGGACCAAATGCACTCCCACGTACCGG
Organism: Anaerolineae bacterium; assembly: GCA_034409055.1. Classification (GTDB taxonomy): domain Bacteria; phylum Chloroflexota; class Anaerolineae; order 4572-78; family J111; genus DAOUMU01. The sequence goes on along the minus strand of DAOUMU010000068.1, from coordinate 2,304 downwards.
CCGATCAATGACTATATGGCCAAGTTTGCCCAGTTTTTCATTGTTCACTTGAATGACCAGGCGTGGCGAAAAAACTTGTGAAGTTATTGAGCTATATTGGATTCCCATTGACTTGCCCCTCTGGGGGTACGGTGATGCGACTCAACGTAACCCCCAACCCCCACTCAGCAAACTGGTTGGCAGCCGCCCGGTGAACGGCTCCGTTCGCACACGGCCAGCGATGATAAATACGCCAGGCAAGTCGCCTCCAGATACCGCTCAGGCCTTGATCTTTTAAGACCCGTGATACCTGGGTAATTTTGTTCGAGGCGGGGGGTGCCGGTTCATTCAGCGCCTGATGATTTTGCCATGCTACTGCACGGGCTATCTCACCGACTGATTGACTCTCTCGATGGGCTTTTTGTAGAATACCAGTGACGACCTTGGCGAAAATGTCTTCAACGATGCGACGCCCGTCTTCAATATTGAAACCGTTGCTCGCAAGATTTGAAGCTAACACGCCGCCACAGTTGGTGACAAAGTCTGGCATGACGACAACCCCACGACTCGTCAATATCTGTTCAGCCTCAGGCGTTATTGGCGCGTTGGAGATGGGTGTAATCAGACTGGCCCGGATCTGTTCAACGTTGCCGATGTGAATCGCATAGGGACGCGCTCCAGGTATGAGTACATCCACCCATTGTGTGAACACTGCATCCCGTGCGATCGGTTTTACATCCCGATATTCATACACCAACCGGTCGCCGTGCTGCTGTTTTAGCGTCAGCAACCGTGATACATCCAGACCATCTTCAGCGACAATTGTTCCCTCAACAGTTGAGAGTGCCACTAGTTGACTGCCGGCTTGAGTAAGAAGTTCGGCCACGATGCTGGCAACCTTGCCAAACCCTTCAATGGCTACTCGTAAACCGCTTAATTCCAAGCCCTTGAAACGGGCTGCCTGTCGAATTGCCTCAAAGACCGTCAGCCCTGTGCCAAGAGAGGCATCAATTTGCTGGCCAGTCAATGGCTGACCGGCGCCACGCATAATTGCGGACAAATCGTTTAGGGTGGTGCCTAGATCGACGCCGGGGTAGTAAACCCCCTGGCGTACAAGCGGAGCAATGGCTCGACCAAATGCTTCCATCAATTCGGTCCGATCGCAGTCGAGTTGATGCGGGTCGGCAAAAATACCTGCCTTTGCCCCTCCCATAGGCACGTTAAGAAATGCCCACTTGTACGTCATAGAGCGGGCCAGGCTGGCCAGTTCATCTAGTGAAATATCTGCCGCAAAACGCACACCGCCTGATGCTGCCCCATGCACGGATCGATCAATAACCACGTAGCCGAGCTTGCCCATCATCTCGTCGATGACCTCAATGGTCAGATGCGGATTTAGGTCGAGACGGCAGAGGTTTCTAAAACCTCTACCGTCTTGGATTTCGGATTTCGGATTTCGGAAATACGATTCAGCGTTCCCGTTATCTATCTTCCACTCTTCCACTTTTCCAACTCACAGAACACTCAAATATATCTCTTCAAGTCGTTTGGCGTAATGCTCCCACGAGTGACGCTCGACAGCTTGCTGCCGAGCGTTTTGGCCTAGCCGTTTCCGTTCTACAGGATCTTTGAGCAACCGGATCACGGCCTGAGCAAATTCATTTACATCACCCGGCTCTACCAGAATTCCGGTATGTCCATTTTGGATAACCTCGGCGATTTGCCCTGCCCTTGAGGCCACAATAGCTTTACTGGCTGCCATATACTCGTACAACTTCAGCGGCGAGAACCACAGTTCCTCCGGCAGGTGCGGATAAGGTATGGCCACTACATCGGCCGTGGCCAGTATTTCGGGAACCTGGGTATGAGGAACGAATCCTGTTATAACCACCGCAGTGGCAAGGCCAAGTTCGGTAATTTTCTGCTCAACTACTGGACGGGCTGGTCCATCTCCTACGAGCAACAGTTTGGCTTCGGGAATTTCTTGCAACACCAAGGCAAAACTGTCTACTAACCGGTCCAGGCCATGCCACATTTGGAAGCTACCCAGGAACATCACTACTGGGGCATTGGATAAACTCAACCGGGTCCGAACAGCCAAGGTATCATAAAATTGTCCGAAAAGTTCAACGTTGGCCGCAAGAGGTACCACTGTAATTTTCTCAGGATCTACCTGCCATGTCTTCACTAAGTGTTGTTTACCCTGCTCAGAAATACAGATAATCCTTTTTGCCAACTTGTACGTCATTCTGGCTTCCCAGCCAGCAACCAGGGCATGCAGGCCTCGTAATGGTTTACCCATCACGGAAAGTTCCATGATCGGGT